>NZ_JBQOIE010000010.1:0-285254 GCF_052665325.1 Pseudomonas sp. 8(2025)
TTGGTGGAGCTAGACGGGATCGAACCGTCGACCTCTTGCATGCCATGCAAGCGCTCTCCCAGCTGAGCTATAGCCCCTCATCGCTGAGGACGGGGCGAATCTTAAGGGGCGATCGGAAGGCTGTCAATTTTTTTTCCGTTTTTTGAAAAAAAATTTGCCGGGATAACAATCACTTACCGCCCCGCCCGGAAAACCCGGGGTTTTGCGGCCCTCTGCGCCTGCGGCGAGTCGCACAAAACACTCGCCGCAAGCCTCAAAGAACCACCAGAAGCCGCCATCAACCCGCCTGGCGCTTGAGTTTCAAGCGTAGTCGAAAAGCTCCCCGCCCCTGTCGGCTGCCCTTCGGCAAAAACGCCTCAGGCGATGGCGCCGAGGAGTTTTTCCCATTCCTTGTTTTCTTTCTTCGACACACCACCCAGCAGATCGATGGCCTGGCGCAGACGGAAACGGGTCAGGTCCGGACCGAGGATCTCCATGGCATCGAGCACCGACACCGAACTGGCCTGGCCAGTAATGGCGGCAAACATCAGCGGCATGGCATCGCGCAGTTTCAGCTCCAGAGACTCAACCACCGCCTGGATGGTCGCGGTGATGCTGTCTTTCTCCCACTGACGCAGGCTTTCGAGCTTCCACAGGATCAATTGCATCAGCTGACGCACCTGATCGCCGGACAGCTTCTTGGACTCGAACAGCTTGGCATCCGGGTTCACGCCACCGGCGAAGAAGAAGCCGGCCAGCGGTGCGATCTGGCTGAAGGTCTCGACCCGGCCCTGTACGTGCGGTGCGATCTTCATCATGTAATCGGGGTTCAGCGCCCAGGTCTGCACCCGGCTGGCGAACTCCTGCACCGGCAGGTCACGCAGCCACTGGCCGTTGAGCCAGGACAGCTTCTCGATATCGAAGATCGGCCCCCCCAGGGACACCCGCGACAGGTCGAAATTGTCGACCATTTCCTGCAGCGAGAACTTCTCGCGCTCGTCCGGCATCGACCAGCCCATGCGGCCCAGGTAGTTGAGCATGGCTTCCGGCATGAAGCCCATGCGCTCGTAGAAGGTTACCGAGGTCGGGTTCTTGCGCTTGGACAGCTTGCTCTTGTCCGGGTTGCGCAGCAGCGGCATGTAGCACAGCTGCGGCTGCTCCCAGCCGAAGTACTCGTAGAGCAGGATCAGCTTGGGCGCCGACGGCAGCCATTCTTCGCCGCGCAGCACGTGGGTGATGCCCATCAGGTGGTCGTCGACCACGTTGGCCAGGAAGTAGGTCGGCAGGCCATCGGTCTTCATCAGCACTTGCATGTCCATGCGATCCCACGGGATCTCGACATCGCCGCGCAGCATGTCCGGCACCACGCAGACGCCTTCGGTAGGCACTTTCATGCGGATCACGTGAGGCTCGCCGGCCGCCAGGCGCCGGGCCACTTCTTCCTTGGACAGCAGCAGGGCCCGGCCGTCATAGCGCGGGGTTTCGCCACGGGCCATCTGTTCGGCACGCATCTGGTCCAGCTCTTCGGCGGTGCAGAAGCACGGGAAGGCGTGGCCCAGGTCCACCAGTTGCTGAGCGTACTTCTGGTAGATGTCGCCACGCTCGCTCTGGCGATACGGGCCGTGAGGGCCGCCAACGTCCGGGCCTTCGCTCCAGTTGATGCCCAACCAGCGCAAGGCGTCGAAAATCTGCTGCTCGGACTCCCGGGTCGAACGCAACTGATCGGTGTCTTCGATACGCAGGATGAACTCACCGCCATGCTGCTTGGCAAAGCAATAGTTGAACAAAGCGATGTAGGCGGTACCTACGTGGGGATCCCCGGTAGGCGATGGCGCGATGCGCGTGCGGACGGTGGTCATGGCATGTCTCGAAAGGAAAGAAAAACGAGGAATAAAACAGGGGGCGAATGGTAACAGGCGACGGCAGCCCCGCTCCAGTGAGGAGGGCATTTAAGCCAAGGTTGCGACTCCAGGCCGCTGCCAGCCTGTTGAAGGGCCAATAATCAGCCCATGGCATTTACCGCCCAGTGGCTATATGCCAGATTCGCCCGCTGATAGATCTCCTTACACTTTTATTGAATACAGCCAGCCCATGCCAGCCCAACTCAAGCGTCGCCTGTTTGTCTTTCTGTCCCTGGTCCTGTTGATTGCCCTGGGTTTTCTTGCCCACTGGTGGTTCCACGGGCGCTTTTACGAGACCACGGACAACGCCTACGTGCAGGGCGAGATCACCCGGGTCTCCAGCCAACTGAGCGCGCGAATCGAAGAAGTGCTGGTGCAGGACAACCAGCATGTGGAACAGGGCCAGTTGCTGGTACGCCTGGAAGGGCAGGACTTCCAACTGGCGGTGGACCGCGCCCAGGCCGCCCTGGATACCCGCGAGGCCGAACGCCTGCAGGCCCAGAGCAAGCTGACCCAGCAAGCCAGCCTGATTGCCGCGGGCCAGGCCCAGGTGGCGTCGAGCCAGGCCAGCCTGGGTCGCTCGCAGATCGACCTGTCTCGGGCCCAGACCCTGCGCAAGCCCGGTTACGTCTCCGAGGAGCGAGTCACTACCCTTTCCGCCGACAACCATATCGCCCGCTCCCAGGTAGCCAAGGCCGAAGCCGACCTGCAGGGCCAGCGCCAGCAAGTCAATGCCCTGAACGCCGAGATCAAGCGCCTCGATGCACAGATCGCCAACGCCCGGGCCGACCTGGCGCAAGCACGACTGAACCTGACCCGTAGCGAGATCCACGCCCCCATCAGCGGCCTCATCGGCCAGCGCGCCGCACGCAATGGCCAGGTGGTGCAGGCCGGCGCCTATCTGCTGTCGATCGTTCCGGACCAGGACATCTGGATCCAGGCCAACTTCAAGGAAACCCAGATTGGCCACATGCAGCCAGGGCAAAAGGCCGAGCTGACCTTCGACGCCTACGGCGATACACCGATCCAGGCCCGGGTCGACAGCCTGTTCGCCGCCTCCGGCGCGCAATTCAGCCTGCTGCCGCCGGACAATGCCACCGGCAACTTCACCAAGGTGGTACAGCGCATTCCGGTCAAACTGACCTTCGCTGCCGACAATCCCCTGCGGGGCAAGATCCGCCCCGGCATGTCGGTAACCGTGAAGGTCAACGTCAAAGACCCCGTCGATGGCCGGTGATCAACTGCTGCGTCCGGTGGGCGAACCCACCCGGCGCGACTGGATCGCGGTGATGAGTGCCATGCTCGGCGCCTTCATGGCGGTGCTCGACATCCAGATCACCAACTCCTCGCTCAAGGACATCCAGGGCGCGCTGTCCGCTACCTTGGAGGAAGGCTCGTGGATCTCCACTTCCTACCTGGTGGCGGAGATCATCATGATCCCCCTCACCGCCTGGCTGGTGCAGCTGCTCTCGGCCCGGCGCCTGGCGGTCTGGGTCTCGGTGGGCTTTCTTATTGCCTCCCTGCTCTGCTCCATGGCCTGGAGCCTGGAAAGCATGATCGTGTTCCGCGCCTTGCAGGGCTTTACCGGTGGCGCCCTGATCCCCCTGGCGTTCACCCTGACCCTGATCAAGCTCCCCGAGCATCACCGGGCCAAGGGCATGGCCATGTTCGCCATGACCGCCACTTTCGCCCCCTCCATCGGCCCGACCCTGGGCGGCTGGCTCACGGAAAACTGGGGTTGGGAGTACATCTTCTATATCAACGTGCCGCCGGGCCTGCTGATGATCGCGGGCCTGCTGTATGGCCTGGAAAAGAAGGAAGCTCACTGGGAACTGCTGAAAAGCACCGACTACGCCGGCATTCTCACCCTCGGCCTGGGCCTGGGTTGCCTGCAGGTATTTCTTGAGGAAGGCCACCGCAAGGACTGGCTGGAGTCGAGCCTGATCGTCACCCTGGGCAGCATCGCCCTGATCAGCCTGGTCACCTTCGTCATCGTCCAGGTCTCCAGGCCCAACCCGCTGATCAACCTGGGCATCCTGCGCAATCGCAACTTCGGCCTGTCGAGTATCTCCAGCCTGGGCATGGGCGTTGGCCTGTACGGTTCGATCTACCTGCTGCCGCTGTACCTGGCGCAGATCCAGAACTACAACGCGCTGCAGATCGGCGAAGTGATCATGTGGATGGGGGTGCCGCAGTTGTTCCTGATTCCCCTGGTGCCCAAGCTGATGCAGTTCATTTCACCGAAATGGCTGTGCACCCTGGGCTTTGGCCTGTTCGGCCTGGCGAGTTTTTCGTCGGGGGTGCTCAACCCGGACTTTGCCGGGCCGCAGTTCAACCAGATCCAGATCATTCGCGCCCTGGGCCAGCCGCTGATCATGGTCACCATCTCGCTGATCGCCACGGCTTATATACAGCCCCAGGACGCGGGATCGGCCTCCAGCCTGTTCAACATCCTGCGCAACCTCGGTGGCGCCATCGGCATTGCCCTGCTGGCGACCTTGCTGGATGCCCGGACCAAGACCTATTTCGACTACCTGCGCGAAGCCGTTGTGCCCAGCAATCCCCAGGTGGCGGAACGCCTGGCAACCCTCACCGAGAAGTTCGGCAGCGAGACCGCAGCCCTGGGCAAGCTCAGCGAAATCACCCACCAGCAGGCACAGATCATGGCCTACAACGACGCCTTCCATTTCGTCGGCATTGCCCTGGGCATCAGCATGCTGGCGATCCTGCTGACCAAGGCCCTGCCCAAGGGCCTCAAGGCCGGCGAAGCCCACTGACCCACGAATTGCCTGTAAGAGCTGGCTTGCCAGCGAATAGACTCCCAACCCTTGCACAGGATTTGAGGGCCTCTTCGCCGGCAAGCCGGTTCCTACGAGGGATCGAGCGCCGTTAGACGGTGAGCAAGCGCTCGCGCAGCTTGGTGATTTCGTCGCGCATCTGCGCCGCGGCTTCGAACTCCAGGTCGCGGGCCAGTTGGTACATCTTCTCTTCGAGCTGGCGAATGCGCTTGGTGATCTCGCTGGGCGAGCGCAGTTCGTTTTCGTAGCGGGCGTTTTCCTCCGCGGCCTTGGCCATGCCCTTGCGCTTCTTGCTGCGCGAACCGGGCACGGTGGCGCCTTCCATGATGTCGGCAACGTCCTTGACCACACCCTTGGGGGTGATGCCATTGGCCAGGTTGAAGGCGATCTGCTTGTCGCGACGGCGTTCGGTCTCGCCAATCGCCCGCTCCATGGAGCCGGTGATGCGGTCGGCATAGAGAATCGCCCGGCCATTGAGGTTACGCGCGGCCCGGCCGATGGTCTGGATCAGCGAACGCTCGGAACGCAGGAAGCCTTCCTTGTCGGCATCGAGAATCGCCACCAGGGACACTTCCGGCATGTCCAGGCCCTCACGCAGCAGGTTGATCCCCACCAGCACATCGAAAGTGCCCAGGCGCAGGTCGCGGATGATCTCCACCCGCTCCACGGTGTCGATGTCCGAGTGCAGGTAGCGCACACGCACGCCATGGTCGGCCAGGTAATCGGTAAGGTCCTCGGCCATGCGCTTGGTCAGGGTGGTCACCAGTACCCGCTCTTCCACGGCCACACGCTTGGTGATTTCCGACAGCAGGTCGTCCACCTGGGTCAGGGCCGGGCGCACTTCCACTTGCGGGTCCACCAGCCCGGTGGGGCGCACCACCTGCTCCACCACGCGGCCGGCGTGCTCGGCCTCATAGTTGCCCGGAGTGGCGGAAACGAAGATGGTCTGCGGGCTCACCCCTTCCCACTCGTCAAAACGCATTGGCCGGTTATCCAGAGCCGATGGCAGGCGGAAGCCGTACTCAACCAGGGTTTCCTTGCGCGAGCGGTCGCCCTTATACATGGCGCCGACCTGGGGCACGCTGACGTGGGATTCGTCGATCACCAACAAGGCATCCGCCGGCAGGTAGTCGTACAAGGTAGGTGGCGCCGCGCCAGCCGGACGCCCCGAGAGGTAGCGCGAGTAGTTCTCGATGCCGTTGCAGTAGCCCAGTTCGAGGATCATCTCCAGGTCGAAACGGGTGCGCTGCTCCAGGCGCTGGGCTTCCACCAGCTTGTTGTTGGAGCGCAGGTATTCCAGGCGCTCCTGCAACTCCACCTTGATCCCTTCGATGGCGTCCAGCAGGGTTTCCCGCGGGGTCACGTAGTGGCTCTTGGGGTAGAAGGTGAAGCGCGGCAGTTTGCGGATCACTTCACCGGTCAAGGGGTCGAAGGCGCTGATGCTTTCCACTTCGTCATCGAACAGCTCGATGCGGATCGCTTCCAGGTCCGACTCCGCCGGATAGATGTCGATCACATCGCCACGCACGCGGAAGGTGGCGCGGGCGAAATCCATGTCGTTGCGGGTGTACTGCAAGTCCGCCAGGCGGCGCAGCAGGGCGCGCTGATCGAGTTTGTCCCCGCGGTCCACGTGCAGGACCATCTTCAGGTAGGTTTCCGGGCTGCCCAGGCCATAGATGCACGACACCGTGGTGACGATGATGGCGTCCTTGCGCTCCAGCAGCGCCTTGGTCGCGGACAGGCGCATCTGCTCGATATGGTCGTTGATCGAGGCGTCCTTCTCGATAAAGGTGTCGGAGGACGGCACATAGGCTTCGGGCTGGTAGTAGTCGTAGTAGGAAACGAAGTACTCCACCGCGTTGTTCGGGAAGAAGGCCTTGAACTCACCATACAGCTGCGCCGCCAGGGTCTTGTTCGGCGCCAGCACCAGGGTCGGGCGCTGCACCTGGGCGATCACGTTGGCGATGCTGAAGGTCTTGCCCGAACCGGTCACACCGAGCAGGGTCTGGTGGGCCAGCCCGGCCTCGATGCCTTCGACCATCAGGCGGATGGCTTCCGGCTGGTCGCCGGCGGGCTGGAAGCGGGTGACTAGCTGGAATTCAGACATAACGTACCTCTGGGATCATTCGTGCGCGGCAATACCGTACAGGAACAGGAAAGACCGCGTACGACCCATGTCGCCGAGGAAAAAAACCGGAATATCCTTGATGTGGAGCCGATTACCACAGCTTTCAAGGCAAAGGTCCTACACCCGCTGACACCCTGGTTATTGCAATAAGACTAACGGTCGAAAAATAAAGCGAAAAACTTGGCGCAAAAGGTCAATAGCCTGTCGCCCCACGCGATGATGGCCTCTATACTAGCTCCCCGTTTGTGCACCGCTCTAGTGCATTCGGCTGGAGCGCGACACGTCCCTCCACACTCCATTCAGAGCCGCCGTAAAAATGAGCCTGTTCTCCGCTGTCGAAATGGCACCACGCGATCCTATCCTGGGCCTCAACGAAGCATTCAACACCGATACCCGCACCGATAAGGTCAACCTTGGGGTGGGCGTGTACTGCAACGAGGAGGGACGCATTCCGCTCCTGCGCGCCGTTGTCGAAGCCGAGACGATTCGCGCCGCCCAACATGCTTCCCGTGGCTACCTGCCGATCGACGGCATTGCCGCCTACGACCAGGCGGTACAGAAGCTGCTGTTCGGCAACGACTCGCCACTGCTGGCCGCTGGCCGCGTGGTCACCACCCAGGCCGTTGGCGGCACTGGCGCCCTGAAGATCGGTGCCGACTTCCTCAAGCAGTTGCTGCCCAACGCCGTGGTCGCCATCAGCGACCCGAGCTGGGAAAACCACCGCGCCCTGTTTGAGACCGCCGGCTTCCCGGTGCAGAACTACCGCTACTACGACGCGGCCACCCACGACGTGAACCGTGCTGGCCTGCTGGAAGACCTGAACGCCCTGCCGGCCCAGTCGATCGTGGTGCTGCACGCCTGCTGCCACAACCCGACCGGTGTCGACCTGAGCCCACAGGACTGGAAAGACGTCCTGGAGGTGGTCAAGGCGAAAAACCTCGTGCCCTTCCTCGACATGGCCTACCAGGGCTTTGGCGACGGCATCGACGAAGACGCCGCGGCGGTGCGCCTGTTCGCCGAGTCGGGCCTGACCTTCTTCGTTTCCAGCTCGTTCTCCAAGTCGTTCTCGCTGTACGGCGAGCGCGTTGGCGCCCTGTCCATCGTCAGCGGCTCCAAGGAAGAAAGCGCCCGCGTGCTGTCCCAGGTCAAGCGCGTGATCCGCACCAACTACTCCAACCCGCCGACCCACGGTGCAACCATCGTCGCCGCCGTGCTGAACAGCCCGGAACTGCGCGCCCAGTGGGAGCAGGAACTGGCGCAAATGCGCCTGCGGATTCGCGGCATGCGCACCCAGATGGTCGACTTGCTGGCCAAAGGCGCCCCTGAGCACGACTTCAGCTTCGTCGGTCGCCAGCGCGGCATGTTCTCCTACTCTGGCCTGACCGTTGAGCAAGTGACCCGCCTGCGCAACGAATTCGGCATCTACGCCCTGGACACCGGCCGCATCTGCGTCGCCGCGCTGAACCAGAACAACATCCATGTCGTGACCCAGGCCATCCTGCAAGTGATCTGATTCACGACAGCGCCAACGAAAAGGGGAAGCCGGCAGGCTTCCCCTTTTTCGTTGGCGATACGTCATTGCCCTGCCCGCCCCCACAGCCTCTAGACTGTGAGCCTATGCCCCCCTTGCTGAGCGAGATCCCGATGAAAAACGATGACCTGCGGGCCGACCGCGACGAACTGGAGCATTACCTGCCCCGCTCGCAGAAACGCGAAAAGAGCCTGGTGCTGCAAATTGCCCTGGGCGTATTCCTTGGCGGACTGGCCCTGTGGCTGGTGCAACTGGCCGCAACCTCGCTGATGGCCAAGCTGATGCTCGGCACCCTGACCTTCGGCGGCTGAACCGCCCTACCCCTGCAATTGAGCCAGGCGCTGGCTGGCGGCATCGTCGAACGCCACGTACAGCGCCTCGGCCACCTGGCTCTTGATGGCCTTGGCACTCTCCAGCCCCAGGACAAAACCTTCGGCCTTGCCGCCGGCACGGTTCAAATCCATCGCCGATCCGGCCTGGGTAATGGCGTCCAGCAACTTGCCGGCCTGGGGGCCGACCCCTTTGGGCAGGCTGATCTGCTCGATGCTCATGACAGCACCTCGCAGCGCAGCGCGAAACAGACAGAAGGATGCTGGGATAAATCGAAGCGGATCATAAAGGCGTACCTATGCGGCTGAAGGCCGGCAGCGCGTGAAACCACTTCCGGGGCGCCATGGTAGCCCCTATCGGATGCGCCAGAGACGTGCAGACCGATAAATCCCGCAAAGTCCTGCCAGCCTTTCATTCAGATCCTCGTCGCGCTGAAAAAATATTTCTCGACTTGTTGACTTCCCTTTCTGAATCAGTAAGATACGGCGCATTCCGCGATAGCTCAGTTGGTAGAGCAAGTGACTGTTAATCACTGGGTCCCTGGTTCGAGTCCAGGTCGTGGAGCCATCTTCCTACACTGATTTGCCTTGATCCTCATGAGAGCGCCCTGCTCCTGCGGCAAATCAGCTCAAGCAGTATCCCCCTTGCAAATGATTGATCCGCCTGTCATCCCGACATGCGGATAGACGCTTCATGCACGCCTGGAATCCTCCTTCGCCAACCCGGTTGCATTGCCGCAAAGGCCTGACGTAGGCTGTGCGCCTCTTTATCCAAGCAGTCAGACCCCGCGATGTTCCTGCCCGCACAGTCACCGTGCCCTTCCCCCTCGATGAGCCCTTCGGCAACCCTGGCTGTTGCCCAACTTGACTGTGCGATCAACCGTCGACGCCGTAGCGTATTGTTTGCCTTCACCTTCTCCCCGCACCCGGGCCCACGCTGATCGCGATTGAACCCGGCGCCACCCCGCTAGCCCCTCTGCTTCCACCAGGGCATCTGCCCGGCAATCGCCCGCACGTCGGCCTGCGATGTCCTGCAGCGCCCGCAATAACTGTCTTTTTTGGCGCCTGATGCTTCAGGCGCAGGTCTTGATCATGAACAAAGCCTTGTTAGCCGCCCTGATCCTGGGCATCTCCATTGTCGGCCTGAGCATCGGCTCCACGGTGCCGATCCTTGCCCTGCGCCTGTATCAGGCCGGCGCCTCGAACAACCAGATCGGCATCATGTCGGCGCTGCCCGCCGCAGGCATGATGCTCTCGGCCTTCCTGGTCAATGCCCTGAGCCAACGCCTGACCCGGCGCCAGATCTACCTGCTGTGTTTCAGCCTGTGCGCCTTGAGCGTGGCCGCCCTGGAACTGCCCGGGGCCAGCCTCTACAGCCTGGGCCTGGCGCGGGTCGCCATGGGCCTGGGGGCGGGGCTGATCATCATTCTCGGGGAAACCTGGGTCAATGAAATGGCCGAAGACGCCACCCGCGGACGCCTGGTAGCGGTCTACACCACCTGCTTCACCTTCTTCCAGCTCCTGGGCCCGGGCCTGGTTTCGCTATTGGGCACCGAGGGGCCCGCCGTGCTGGGCATCGTCAGCGTCGGTTATGCGGTGGCGATCGCCGTGGTCTGGCTGATCCTGCCCCTGGAAGACCAGCAGCCGCTGCATGCCGAAAGTCGCACCTTTTCGGTACTGGGCTTTATCCGCATCGCGCCGGCGCTGTGCGTGGGCATCCTGTTCTTCGCGTTTTTCGACAGCGTGGTGCTGTCGCTGTTTCCGGTGTACGCCGCCACCCATGGCTACAGCATCAAGCTCGCGGCCTTGATGGTGACCATCATTCTGTTGGGCGACACCGCGTTCCAGTTCCCCCTCGGCTGGCTTTCGGACAAGCTCGGGCGCCCCGGGATCTACCTGAGCTGCGGCATCATTGCCCTGCTAATCGGCCTTGCCCTGCCACTGCTGATGCAAACGACCACCCTGCTCTGGCCGAGCCTGGTCATCCTCGGCGCCGTGGCCGGCGGCATCTATACCCTGGCTATCGTGCTGATCGGCCAGTCCTTCAGCGGCGCCGACCTGGTGACTGCCAACGCCAGCGCCGGGCTGCTCTGGGGCATCGGCAGCCTGCTGGGCCCCTTGCTCAGCGGCGCGGCCATGAGCGGCGGCAGCTATGGGCTGCCCCTGACCCTGGCGGCGGCCGCCGCAGTGGTGGTGGTCTTCGCCCTGTCCCTGGTACGCCAGGGGCAACTCAGCAAGGCTGCCAACTGAAATACCGCGGATGCGGCCCGTGATCATTCACAGGCCGCATCTTTGTCATTACCATCGCGCGATCCGCACTCCCACCTCATGGATCCCTTCGCGATGGACCGACTCCTGCGCCTCCTGCCCCTGTACGGCCTGCTTTCCCTGTTGCCCCTGCCAGCCCTGGCCGAAGCCCCGGTGGACTGCGCCACCCTCAGCGACAACGTCTCCCTGGAAGCCGGCGAATATCGCCCGCCCCTCGAAGCCAAGGTGATAGGCCAGGGGCGGCTGCACTTTCACAGCGGGCCGAATGCCACCTGCCTGAACAAGAAGCTCTACGTGATTCCCGGTGATGGCCTGACGGTGTACGCCTCCAGTGGAGACGGCTGGGCCCAGGTCATGTACATCGCCAAGGACGGCGAGGACTACACCGGCTGGGTCGAGGAAAAACGCCTGTTGCTGGGCAAGCACTATGGCGCAAGCGGCGCCGAGCTTCCCGATGAGGTGGCTGCATTCATCCAGCGCCACGAAGCCTGCGAGCACTTTGCCGGCGAGGAGGCCTACGACGAGGAACGCCGGGTCTTCCTGGAGAAAGCCGTGAATGAGGTCTGCACAGGCCATGATCAGCAGCTCGCCAGCTTGCGCCAGCAGTACCAGGACAACCCCGACGCCCTACAGGCCCTGAAGCCGCTGGACAACCTGGAATAACCGACTGCAAAAAAAACGGCGCCCTGAGGGCGCCGGTTTTTTTCATGGCCGCGGTACTCGACTTCAGTGAGTGGCCTCGACACTGCCGCGCGCATGGCTCGGCTGCGAACCATCGCCGGCCTGGTTCGGTGAGTGGCCCGGCTCCTCTCCTACCAGAGGCACTTCATTGCCCTCGGCATCGTGCAGCTTGCCGCCGCTGAAGTAGTCACCCTCACGCAGTACGGCAACGTCCTGGAAGCGCAGGCTGCGCTCGGTGCCGGCGACGAACACCGACTGCTGGTCGGAGTTGCCCGCGGTGAAGTGGTTGAACGCCAGGTTCAAGAGGATCGCCATGATCGCCGAGGAGCTGATGCCCGAGTGGAAGATGGTTGCGAACCAGCTGGGGAAATGATCATAGAAGCTCGGCGCGGCAATCGGGATCATGCCGAAGCCGATGGAGGTGGCAACGATGATCAGGTTCATGTTGTTGCGGTAGTCGACCCGGGACAGGGTCCGGATGCCACTGGCCGCCACGGTGCCGAACAGCACGATACCGGCGCCGCCCAGCACCGAAGTCGGCACCGCGGCAATCACCCGCCCCATGAACGGCAGCAGGCCGAGGATCACCAGGAACAGCCCGCCGGTGGCCACCACGAAGCGGCTCTTGATGCCGGTGACCGCCACCAGCCCGACGTTCTGGGCGAAGGCGCTCTGAGTGAAGGAACCGAAGATCGGCGCAATCATGCTCGACAGCATGTCGGCGCGCAGGCCGTTGCCCAGGCGCTTGGAGTCGACCTTGGTGTGGATGATTTCACCCACGGCGAGGATGTCCGCCGAGGTTTCCACCAGCGTCACCATGACCACGATGCACATCGACAGGATCGCCGCGACATGAAAGGTCGGCATGCCGAAGTGGAATGGCGTGGGCAGGCCGAACATCGGCCCTTGGGTGACCCCGGAGAAGTCCGCCATGCCCAGGAACAGCGCGATCACCGTACCGATGATCATGGCCAGGAGAATCGACAGACGGGAAATCGCCGCGCTGCCGATCTTGCTCAACAGCAGCACCAGCACCAGGGTCACCGCCGCCAGGCCGATGTTCGACATGCTGCCGAAGTCCGGGGCCCGGCTGTTGCCACCCATGGCCCAGCGCGCCGCCACCGGCATCAGCGTCAGGCCGATGGTGGTGATGACGATGCCAGTGACCAGCGGTGGAAAGAATTTGGTGATCCGCGAGAACACCGGTGTGATCAGCAGGCCGATCAGCGAGGCGACGATCACCGCACCGAGAATCGACTGGAAGCCGCCCTCGCCGCCGCTGGTAACAATCGCCACCATGGTCGACACGCCCGCGAAGGACACCCCTTGCACCAACGGCAGCTTGCAGCCGAAAAACGGCACGCCAAGGGTCTGCAACAAGGTTGCCAGCCCTCCTGCGAACAGCGAAGCGGCGATCAGCAAGCCGATCTCCGAAGGCGACAGGCCAGCCGCCTGGCCGACGATCAGTGGCACGGCAACGATGCCGCCATACATGGTCAGCACGTGTTGCAGGCCATAAGCCATGTTGGCGCCAACACCCAAATTTTCGTCTTCGGGCCGCTGTTGTGAAACCTGGGGGGTATTCATGGTGTGGGGTTCCCTGTTTTTGTTATGGGCACACTGTATGCAACATCCAAGACAACTGTCCATAGTATTGTATACAGTTTTCCATTCTGAATTTCCCCACCCATCAACCCGGGCCATTGCGCGCAAGGCACTCGGATATTGACTCCGTGCCAGCCTGTAAAGGCGGCCCAGAGCCCTCGTTGAAACCAACCCAGGGCCGATCCGCCGCTCTTCAACCGAAGGTTTGAGGGCTGCTCTACTGGTTGAAAAAACAGGATAAAAAAGCCGATCCCGTTGCCGGATCGGCTTATCTGCTGCTCGTAGGGTGCGATCCGTTGGCCGGAACCCGGATCTTGTACACATTGAGTGCAACACGGCCCTACCGTTGGCCGGGCCGGCGACGGCAAACGCGGCAACTGCACCTGGACGGCCGTGTCGACAACCGACCGGAACCGCGGACACCGCCTCGCTGTTGGGGAAGTCGTGAAATCAGGCCTCTAGCAACTGCTCGAGAACCCGCGGCAGTTCGGGGTGGGCCGGCAGGCGCAGGGCAAACTCGTCCTGCAACAGGCTCATCAGTTCCCCTGCATCGGTGATCTGCCGCCGCTCGCTGGGCTGCCCCATCCGATGCAGGGCGTAGCTGCCATTGTTCAAGGTGCGGCGTATTCCCGGCCCCATCAGCGCCACCTTCAATTGGCCGAGGAAAGGAGAGTCCGGGTGGGTCGAGACGTACCAGTTACCCATCTCGTAATCCACATCGCCCTGCAGTTGCAGGTCAAAAACGTACATCGCCCGCCATTCATCCATGACCTTGGCGCGCAAGGTGTAGCTGCCTTCGCGCAGGGTGATGCGATACGGCTCGTGGGGCGTTGCCTGTTCTTGCTCGGTATCCAGCAGCAAGGGCGCGGTGGGCACCATGCCGCCAAAGCCGACATCGACGATGTAGCGCTGGCCCTCCAGGTGCACCAGCGCCAGACGGTGGCTGCGAGCGGTCAGCGCATCTTCCGGCGCCCCCATCACCACCCGCCCGGTGATGCCCCGGGCATCGAAACCCAGGTGCTGCAACAGCACCAGGAAGGCCTGGTTGAGTTCATAGCAGTAGCCGCCGCGCCCCTCGTGGAGAATCTTGCGCTCCACCGAGGCCAGGTCGATGGGTACCGGAACCCGCAACAGAGTCGAAAGGCTTTCGAAGGCAAAACGACAGACATGGCGCCATTGCAGCTCCCGCAGGTTTTCCAGGGTCGGCGCTGGCGCCTGTGGGTAGCCCAGTTGCTGCAGGTACAGGTCGAAGTTCATCAGGTGCGGCTGGCTCATGCACAAATCCTTGAAATGAGGGTCGCCCAGGGTCGCGACAGGCCCCGGCAGGTCGGCGTTATGTATAAGCCAGAAGCGGCAGGCCCGGACAATCAATTCGGCTGATATTTTTTATCGCATTGGCCCCGGATTGGCTCTTGCCAAGCGTCGAGGGCGACTCTGTAATAAGCGCCCCGTCGCTCCCGCTGGAGAACTCTGCGCCATGCACTCACTGGAAGGCCCGCGAATCATCCTGCGCCCGTTGCAACGCAGTGATGCCGACGCCCTGGTCAACGCCGCCCGGGACGGTGAGCTGTGGAACCTGCCTTTCACCGTAGTGCCCTCCCCCGACACCGTCGAACGCTACCTTGACGTGGCGCTCGAGGGCCGTGATGCCGGTAGCGTACTGCCGTTCGCTACCGTGCTCAGGAGCACGGGCGAAGTCATCGGCTGCACGCGTTTCTGGAAGATCGACCGGCACAACCGCAAGTTGGAGATCGGCAGCACCTGGATCGCCAGCCGCTGGCAGCGCAGCTTCGTCAACAGCGAGGCCAAGTACCTGATGCTGTGCCATGCCTTTGACGACATGAACTGCGTGCGGGTGCAGTTCACGACCGACGAGATCAATCACACATCCCGCGCGGCGATCCTGCGCCTCGGCGCCCGACAGGAAGGCATAGTGCGGCACGAGCGCATCATGCCCGACGGACGCAAGCGCAATTCCGTGCGCTTCAGCATCATCGACGACGAGTGGCCCGCCGTGCGCCAGCGTCTGCAACAACGCCTCAGCCAAGCCTGAGGCCTCACCCTTACAAGCCCCCACAAGGATGTAGCCATGCCCGTCGATTTCACCCTACGCCCAGCCCAGCGCGAGGACGCGCTGTGCATCAGTGGCCTGGCCACCCAGGTCTTTCTCGACACCTATGCCACCGATGGCATGCGCAGCGACCTGGCCGAGGAAGCCCTGAGCGTCTACGCCCCGGAACAGTTCCGCCAGCGCCTTGAGGATCCCCACAGAAGCCTGTTGCTGGCCGAGCGTAACGGGCACCTGCTGGGCTTCGCGGAAATCGCCGGCAACACCCGGCCGCCGCTTGCCGGCCTGGCCGATGGGATGGAGTTGGTGCGCCTGTACGTGCAGCGCCATGCCCATCGGCAAGGCGTTGGCCAGGCGCTGCTGCAACAGGTGGAAGAACGGCTGCAAGCCAGCGACAGGCCCTGCCTGTGGCTCGCCGTCTGGGCACAGAACCACAGGGCGCAGGCCTTCTATCAGGCCCAGGGCTACGTCTGCGCCGGTAGCACCGCCTACGAGTTTGGCGGCAATGCCTACGCCAACCAGGTGTTCTGCAAGCGCTGGTAGCCGTCAGCGATCGGAGCGCTGCAACGGCTCCCCCACATGGTCCGCCGCCAGCGCCATGGCCCGATTGCGGCCCGTGGCCTTGGCTTGATACAGGGCCGCATCGGCCCTTTCGATAAACATCTCGATGCTGTCGCGGCCCGTCGGCACGAAGGCGTAGCAGCCCAGGCTGACCGTCACGCAGCCCACCGGTGAGCCGGAATGGGCGATGTTGCGCTGCATGACACTGCGGCGAATCTGCTCGGCCATGGCCAGCGCGCCATGAATGTCGGTGTCGGGCAGCAACACTGCAAACTCTTCGCCACCATAGCGCACAGCCAGGTCAGCCTTGCGCTGGCAGCAGCCCTTGAGCGCCTGGGCCACCTCGGTCAGGCAGTGATCGCCCGCCACATGCCCGTAGGTATCGTTGTAGCGCTTGAAATAGTCGATATCGACCATGACCAGGCTCAACGGGCTGCGTTGCCGCGCACCACGACCAAACTCCACGGTCAGGGCGCGCTCGAACAAGCGGCGGTTGGCCAGGCCGGTGAGGCTGTCATGGGTGGCGATCACCTCCAGGGCCTCCTGGGCCTCGCGCAGATCTGCCTCGATCCGCTCGTTGTTGCGCACCTGCTGCACGAAGACCCAGCCGAACAGGCCGACCCCCAGCAGCACCAGGGCGACGATGGCCGTGGACTGGTAGGCCGAGGCATACCAGCCCTTGAGCACCGAGTCCTTGGAGTTGGCCGCGGCCACCACCAGGGGATAGGCCTGCAACTGCCGATAGCCGTACAGGCGCGTCACCCCATCAACAATCGAGGTGATCATGGCGTTGCCGGTGGTGGCCTCGGGCAAGTACTTGCTGAAGATCTCGCCGCGGGCCAGGGAAGCACCGATCTGCCGCTCTTCGAACGGCCGCCGCGCAATCAGCGTACCGTCGGACAGGGCAAGGAACATGGCGCCCTGCTCGTCGATGTTGAAACTGGTGAAGAACTGATCGAAATACGCCAGCTTGATGCCCGCCATCAGCACCCCCTGGAAATTCCCCTGGCTATCGTTGAGCCGCCGCGAGATGGGAATGATCCATTCGCCATTGGCCCGGCTGCGGATGGCCGGGCTGATGTGAGCCAGCAACGAAGCATTCTGCTGATGGAAACGAAAGTAGTCGCGGTCTGCCACATCGTTGCCATGGGGCGAATCACCAAAGGAACTGACCACCCACTGACCGTCCCGGTCATAGAGAAATACCCCGCTGAGCTGGGTCAGGGCCTGCACCCGCCGGGCGAATATGCCCTGCAAGCGGGGCTGCTGTTCAGGGCCATCGCCCAGGGCCTGGATCCATTCGGACAGGCTCATCAGCACCAGGTCGGCTTCCATGAACGTGTCTTCGGCCTGCTGGGCGATGGCCCGGGTCAGGTTGGTGGAATTGACTTCCGCCTGCATCAGGTCGTGACGCCAGGACTGTTCCAGTTGCAGGTACAACAGCCCGCACAGGCACAGAAACACGGTTGCGATGAAGGCCACCGCGGCCTTGAGCAGCGGCAAGCGCTTCAGGGTTCCACCAGGGGGATGATGAGGATCGTAGATGGGAACAGGCAAAAGGGTCGTCCTGACGGGAGTGGCCTGGGCTACAGGGCGGGTCCCTGGTTGTTTTCGAGACTGGCTGAACGGCCAGCGCCCTGCACAGTATAGGTTTTCTGGCCGCTGACCCGGGCCGGGAGATCAGGCAGCAACCTTGAACGATCCGGCTCCACCCTGGGGTTATCGGCCACCACGAGCAATGCTTAAAGCGCCGATCGACGGCTCGAGCAATATTCGACAAACACCTCGGACAGCGCCGCCAGCACAGTCTGGTCCGCTTCGGGCGCGGTGAACAGACGGTACTGCGCATCCGGCAACGGTGGCAAACCGTATTCCTCCCCCAGGGCACACAGCCCTGCCCCCAACTGGCTGGCCGCCATGGGTGCTATGGCGAACCCGGACAGCACGGCGGCGCGCAGGGCCCAATTGCTGCTGCAAAGCATAACCGTGCGCTGGGCAATGCCGGCCTGGGCCAGCCGGCCCAGGGCCGCGGCCCGATAGGGGCAAGGCTCGGGAAACAGCGCCAGGGGCAAGGGGTCGGGCAAGAGCCCGGCAGGTTGCACCAGCCCGGCCCAGACCAGCGGTTCGGACCAGAGCAGGCGGCCAGGCTCGGCAGTTTCGCACAGCGAGCCCACCACCAATTGCAAATTGCCCTGGGCCAGCAGATCCAGCAGCGTACCGGGAATGCCAACCTGCACATCGAGCCGGATACCTGGGTAGCGCCCGGCAAAATCCTGCAGCGCACGCAGCAGCCGGGGGTCGGCAAAATCCTCGGACAGGCCCACCCCCACGCGCCCGTGGAACGGCACCCGGGTCAGTTCGGTCCAGGCGTCGCGGTTCAACGCCAGGATCGCCCGGGCATAGGCCATCAACCGCTCGCCATCGGCGGTCATCTGCTGCGAGCGGGTGGTGCGCTGGAGCAGCGGCTTGCCGACCTGCTGTTCCAGGCGCCGCAGGTGGCCGCTGACCGCGGACTGGGTCAGGTGCAGCTTGAGGGCCGCACGGCTGAACCCTTGTTCATCGACAACAGCAACAAAGGTGCGCAATAGCAGGGCATCGAACATATTTCAGAATGAAATCAATAAGGCTTGAATCGACAATTTATATTTAAAAACAAGCTATGTTGCAATGACGGTCATCCCAACTCCAAGAGATTCGTCCATGACCCGGCTCCTGCACATTCAATGCTCGCCCCGCCTGCGCCGCTCCGCCTCCCTGGAAATCGCCCACGGCTTCATCCAGAGCTACAGACAGCAACGGCCGGACACCGAGGTCACCACCCTGGACCTGTGGAGCCTCGATTTGCCGGAACTCGATCAGACGGCCATGGACGCCAAATATGCACAACTGGCCGGCCAGCCCCTGGGCAATGCCGAACAGCGGGCCTGGGCGCGGCTCCAGGCGCTGGCAGAGCCGCTGCACCAGGCCGACCTGCTGGTGCTTTCCATCCCCCTGTGGAATTTCAGCATTCCCTACAAGCTCAAGCACTTCATCGATCTGGTTTCCCACCAGGGCATCCTCTTCAGCTTCGACCCCGAGAACGGCCTGCAAGGCCTGCTGCGCAACAAGACGGCGGTGGCGGCCTACGCCCGGGGCCTGGACTTTTCTTCCCGCTCCAGCACACCAGCACCGGCATTCGATTTCCAGAAGCCCTATATAGAGGCCTGGCTGAATTTCATCGGGATTGCCAACCAGCACTCGCTGATCGTGGAAAAGACCATCCTCGGCCCGGACATCGACCAGGCCTCGCGACAGGCGGCCGCCGAGCAGGCACAGGCCCTGGCGCAGCAACTGGCGGCCCGCCAGTACTGAACCATACCCGGGCCGGCGCCGCGCAGGAGCCTGCCCGCCTGGCCCACCCTGCTCTTTACCGCCGAGCCCAGGCATCCGCAGTGAGCATTACCCTCGCGGGTGTCTTGCCACTTATCCGGCTGCGCCCGCCGCTCATCAAAAAAAGCTGTAACGACACCTTCACTTCCTGCATTTCGGGTCTATAAACAATTCACAAAATCCTTCGCTTCGAATCACCACCCGTTCACCCATGCCCTTGTCGAGCATGGGGTGGTGCTGGAAGCTGGCCCCAAGGAGCGGGAGTTGACCGGAAGTACCACGCTGCACCGTTTCACCTTCAGGCCCTGGCGTCATCGCGAGCTGCTGCGGGCACTGATCGAACGCGAAGTGATAGGCCGCTACCGCGGCTCGATCGCCGGCCTGTTCTGGTCCTTTCTCAACCCCTTGCTCATGTTGCTGGTGTACACCTTCGTGTTCAGCGTGGTGTTCAAGGTGCGTTGGGGAACCGACAACGACTCGAACACCCAGTTCGCCCTGCTGGTGTTCACCGGGATGATGGTCTTCAACCTGTTCTCCGAATGCCTCACCCGAGCCCCCGGGCTGATCCTGAGCCACGTCAACTATGTGAAGAAGGTGGTGTTCCCCCTGGACATGCTGCCCTGCGTGATGCTCGGGGCGGTGCTGTTCCACACGCTGGTGAGCTTTGCCGTCTGGCTGCTGTTCCACCTCCTGGCCTTCGGCCTGCCGCCGCCCACCGCTCTGCTGTTTCCCCTGGTGCTGCTGCCCCTGGTGCTGTTCACCCTCGGGCTGTCCTGGGTCCTCGCCTCCCTGGGGGTCTACCTGCGGGATGTTGGCCAGGTCATCGGTGTACTGATGTCGGCCCTGCTGCTGATGTCGGCGGTGTTCTATCCGCTGAGCGCCCTGCCTGAGGCCTACCGGCACTGGCTCTACCTGAACCCCTTGACCCTGGTGGTCGAGTCCTCCCGCGACGTGCTGATCTGGGGCGTGGTGCCCGATCTCGGCCTGTGGCTGATAGAGCTGAGCGTCGCGCTAGGCGTGGCCTTCCTGGGATGGGCGTGGTTCGAAAAAACCCGCCCGGGGTTCGCCGATGTGCTCTGAACTGGCGATCAAGGCCCAGGGCCTGGGCAAATGCTACCCGATCTACGACCAGCCCCGCGACCGCCTGCTGCAACTGCTGCTGCCCCGCGGCAAGCAGCGCTATCGCGAATTCTGGGCCTTGAAGGACGTTGCGCTGGAAGTGCGCAAGGGCGAAACCCTGGGCATCATCGGCCGCAACGGCAGCGGCAAGTCGACCCTGCTGCAACTGATCTGCCGCACCAGCACCGCCTCCACGGGCAGCGTGACCAGCCATGGGCGGATCGCCGCCCTGCTGGAGCTGGGCTCGGGGTTCAATCCAGAGTTCAGCGGCCGCGAGAACGTCTACCTCAACGGTGCGGTATTGGGCCTCAAACGCGCGGAGATCGAGGCGCGTTTCGACGAAATCACCGCCTTCGCCAACATCGGCGAATTCATCGACCAGCCCACCAGGACCTATTCCAGCGGCATGCTGGTGCGCCTGGCCTTTGCCGTTTCGGTGTGCGTGGAGCCGGATATCCTGATCGTCGACGAAGCCCTGGCCGTCGGCGATGCCTCCTTCCAGTTCAAGTGCCTGGAACGCCTGGAACGCCTGACCCGACAAGGCATGACCCTGCTGTTCGTGTCCCATGACATGAGCATGGTCAAGCGCTTCTGCAACCGCGCCCTCTACCTGCGCGACGGCGAAATCCGCGCCAGCGGTGCACCGGAGGCGATGGCCGAGCTGTACCTGCTGGACATGCGCGACGAACAGCGCCGCTGGGCCAGCGCGGGCGCCGTCCAGGTCAGCGCCAAGACACCGCTCAACCCGGAGCACGGCATGGCCTTCGGCACCCCTGAAGGGCGGATCACCTCAGCCGTGTTCAGCAATACCGGGGCGCTGTACTCAAGCTTTGCCCACGGCGACATGATCGAAATCGCCATCGATGCCCAGGTCAGCGACGCCATTGCCCGCCCCAACATCAGCCTGACCATCCAGGAAGCCCGGCTGCTGGTGGTCAGCGGGGTGAACGTCGCCCTGCAATGCGGCGAGTCCCGGCAAGGCTGGCGCAGCGCCTCGGTGTACCTGCGATTCGCCGCCAACCTGGCGGCCGGGCGCTACCACATCACGCTCAAGCTGATGAATGGCGAAACGGAAGAAACCTCCCACCTGATTGAAAAGCAGGTGGCCCTCCTGGCGTTCGACACCTTGCCGGGCAACAAGCACTTCCTGGGAATCGTCGACTTGCATATCGAACCTGTCACCCGCCCATCGCAGCAGCCCCTGGCAGTCGAGGAGCGTTCATGAGCGACAAGCAATGGCAAGTCGCGATCTTCGGTACCTTCGATGTAGCCAACTACGGCGACCTGCTGTTCCCCCTCATTGCCGAAGCAGCATTGCAGGCGCGCCTGGGCAAGGTGCGCCTGCACGCGTTCTCCTATCACTCGCGCAGCACGCCGCAATGGCCCTACCCCGTCACCTCGGTCAGTGAACTGCCCCAGCTCATCGATAGCCTGGACGCAGTGCTGATCGGCGGCGGCTTCATCATTCGCTTCGACAAGGTCATCGCTGCCGACTACTACCCGCCCGACCCGCAGATCCATCACCCCACCGGGTACTGGCTGTCGCCTGCGCTGATGGCCCTGCAACACAATGTGCCGCTGATCTGGAACGCCCCCGGCATGCACTGCAACCCGATTCCATCCTGGGCGGCCCCGCTGGTCAGGCTGACCCTGGAGCAAAGCCCCCACGTCCGGGTGCGCGATGCCCTGTCTGCAAACACCCTGTCCGCGCTGAGCGAGCAGGCCCAGGTCGAGGTATTGCCGGATACCGCCTTTGGCCTGCCCAGCCTGATCGACCGGCAGCAACCCTCGGCGGCCTATCGCCAACTCTGTGCCCAGGCCGGCCTGACCGGGCCCTATCTGGTGGTGCATGCGATTGCCGGCCTGGAGAGCTTTCTCCAGCTATGGAAAACCCACAACGCGCTGTTCAGCCAGTGGCAGCTGCTGCTGTTGCCCATCGGCCCGGTGCTCGGGGACCATGAGTCGATTCTCGGGGCCGACCTGCCACGGGCCGTGCGCCTGCCGGCCTGGCCAGAGCCACTGCTACTGGCGGAGATCCTGGCCCAGGCCCAGGGCGTCATCGGCCACAGCTATCACCTGGCGATCACCGCCCTGGCCTTCGGCGTACCGGCCTTCTGTTCGGCCAACCTGAACCAGGGCAAGTACACCGCCTTGCGCGCATACCGCGGGATCCGCCCCCTGCCCGCCGAACAGCCCATCGATCCCCAGTGGTTCCAGCAACACCTGAGCGAAACGGGGCCCTGCCCCGAGGTGATCGCCGCGCAAGAACAAGTGCAGCGCCATTGGGACCGGGTAGCCGAACTGATCGCCCAGGGCCCGCGCCCCACCAGCCAGGCGCTGAACCGCTTCTGGCAAGCCCTGCCCGGCCTGCTGGAGGCCCCCCTCCCGGACTGTCGCGAGGCGATCCTGAGCAAACAGGCCGAACTGGATGCGCTGAAAATCCAGGTACAGCAGTTGACGCTACTACGCCGCCACCAAACGGAACTCACCAGTCGGGTCGATGCCGAGCTGGGTCGAATCCATCGCTCCAACTCCTATCGCCTCACCGCGCCGTTACGCTCCCTGCGGCGCCGCCTGCAACATTTATTGGGAAGATGAATACGATGCTGAATCTGCCAATGCTGACCAGAGCCCCCTTGCACACTCAGCCCTTTCGCTGGGGGCGGATCACCGAACTGTATTCACCCGCGGACGCCGCGGCCCTGGTAGCGACCTATCCCCGTGACTCCTTCAAGACGGTGTCCGGCTATGGCGGAGAAAAGGACTACGAGTACCAGGCGCGGCAACTGGTGGAAATGGGCACCGGGCGCATTATCCACGAGCAGCACCTGAGCCCGGCCTGGCGCAGGCTGGCCAGCGAGTTGACCGCACCGGACTATCGCCTGGCGCTGTCGACGCTCACCGACATGGACCTCAGAAACGCTCCCATGGAGGTCAATGTCTTCCACTACGGGCCGCAGGCCTGCCTCGGCCCGCACCCGGACCTGGGCGACAAGCTGGTGACCCATATCCTGTACTTCAACGATTCCTGGAACATCGAGGACGGTGGCTGCCTGAATATCCTGGGCTCTGCCGACCCCACGGATGTGGTCGCGGTGATCCCGCCCCTGGTGGGCACATCGGCAGTACTGGTACGCGCCGAGAACTCCTGGCATGCGGTGACGCAGGTGGTAGCCAATTGCCGGACTTCACGGCGCAGCATGACCGTGACCTTCTACCGGCCCGGCTCCCTCAGCTCAATGTGGCCAAGTGGCGACCAGAGCCCACTGCACAACTATGAGCCCGCTCATGACTAAGTCCCACTCGCAGGACCAGGAGTCGACCCTGCTGCGGCTCGAGCACGCACAGGCCATCCTTCAGCGCGATGCCGCCCTGGCGCATATCGAACATATGCGGCGCTCGCGTTCCTGGCGCCTGACCCGCCCCCTGCGCATGCTGATGCAGCTGCTGCGGCACGGGGTGATCAACGACGAGAGCGAGTACCCGACTCACCTGCCCTCTCTCGTCCAGCCTCTGCCAGCTTCCATCCCCTTGGAGCCCGATATCGTGGAGGACTCAGCACCCGGCTCTGCTGCTCAGCATTTTGACCTGCTGTGCTTTGCCAATATCGACTGGTCCGCCAGGTTCCAGCGACCACAGCAACTGATGACGCAGTTCGCTATCCAGGGTTATCGGGTGTTCTACATTATCCTTTCGCCGCTACCCGCGGCAGAGCGGCCCTATACGGCGCACCCAGTCGCTCCCGGGGTCTTCGAAGTCACCCTGCGCGGGCATGCACGGCAGGACTATTACGCCACCTGCATCACCGAAGGCAACCTGCGCGCCAATGCAGAGGCGTTGCAGGCCCTGGTGAGCGACTACCGGATCAAGACGGCGGTGTCGGTGGTTCACCTGCCCTATTGGACGCGCCTGGCCCTGCACCTGCGCAAGGCATACGGCTGGCCCGTGCAATACGACTGCATGGACGAATGGCAGGACTTTCCGAACATCGGTCAGCCCTTGCTGGCCCAGGAACAGGTACTGGTGGAACAGGCTGATCTGGTAACCGTCACCGCCTCCGTGCTGTACGACAAATGGGCCAGTACCAGCCGTCGCTGCCAGTTGGTTAGAAACGGGGTGGACTTCGACTTCTTTGCCCGATGCTGTACACCCAATACTCTGCTGGAGGAGCTTCAAGGCCCGATCATCGGCTTCTATGGTGCCCTGGCCGAATGGGTCGATTTTGAGCTGGTGGCGGCCATCGCCCGGCAACGACCAGAGTGGAATCTGGTGCTCATTGGCGATGTGTTCGTCCGTGACCTGGCCGGCCTCGACCGCTTGCCCAATGTGCACCTGCTGGGCCGCAAGCCTTACTCGCAGATGCCGCAATACCTGTACCACTTCGATGTCTGCATCATTCCTTTTCGCCTCTACAACGTGACCCACGCGGTGGATCCGGTGAAGTTCTACGAGTTCATCAGCGCCGGCAAACCCGTGGTCGCAGTGCCGCTGCTGGAGATGCAGATCTACGAGCCTTACCTGTATTTCGCCGACGGGCCGTCTGCCTTTGTCACGCAGATCGAAAGAGCCCTTGGGGAAACCGATCTGCAGCGCTGGGACCAACGGCTGGCACTGGCCAGGGAAAACGATTGGCGGCAACGCTTCGAAGACACGCGCGATGCGCTGGACGAACTGTTTCCGAAGGTCTCGGTAATCATCGTCACCTACAACAATGTGCAGCTGACCCGCGGCTGCATCGACAGCCTGCTGCGCAATTGCGCCTACCCGAACCTGCAACTGATCATCGTCGACAACGCCTCGCAGGACTCCACCCGCAACTACCTGCGCTACCTGGCCCGCAGCGAACCCAATGTGAGCATAGTGCTCAACGAACAGAACCTGGGTTTCGCCGCCGCCAACAACCAGGGCCTGCGCCTTGCGCAGGGCCACTACCTGGTCCTGCTCAACAACGACACCGTGGTGCCCAAGGGCTGGCTCGCGCCCCTGCTGCGCCACCTCGACGACCCGGAGGTGGGGTTGGTGGGGCCGACCACCAATGCGGTGGGCAACGAGGCCCGGGTCAGCATCGACTACCAGGACCTCAACGACATGGAGGACTTCGCCGACCGGCGCGCCAGCCAGTACCGCGGGCGCTGCTTCGACATCCCGATGCTGGCCATGTTTTGCGTAGCGATGCGCCGCGAAGTGCTGGATCAGGTGGGCTGGCTGGATGAAACCTTTGGCATCGGCATGTTCGAAGACGACGACTACAGCCGGCGAGTCCAGGCCGCCGGCTTGCGCACCGTATGCGCCGAGGACAGCTACATCCACCACTACGGCCAGGCCTCGTTCAAGGCCCTTATCGCCAGCGGCGAATACCAGCGGTTATGGGACAAGAACCAGGCCTACTTCGAAAGCAAGTGGGGGCCCTGGCAACCCCATCGTCAAGCACGCCGCAGAGCGAACGCCGACGCCACGGGAATGAAGCTCACCGACTGAATCTGCAGCCCGATACACCCACAAGGAAGATGCCGAACGTGCTGAAAAAAATAATTCAACAGCTCAGTGGTCGGGCAGTCGCAGCCCATGTTCCCCCGGACGACATGAGCGAGGAGCAGCGCAAGGCGCAGACCGCCGAGCACTGGTCACAGAACCAGGCCGGCTCGGATGCGTTTTCTGCGGATGTCTACTGGCTGGCAGTGCCTGCGGTGCAACAACGCCATCAGCAAAAGGCCACGGCCGGCAGCGGTCATGCTCACTGGGTACCCTATTGCCTGAACACCTTTCTGGCGGGCCGGTTACCGGTGCCGCGTATGCTGAGCATCGGCTGCGGCACCGGTACCCTGGAACGCGAGCTCTACAAACTCCAGGCCTTCCAGGACTGCGACGCCGTGGATATCGCCCCGGCGGCGCTGGACACCGCCCGGGCAGAAGCGGCGGCGCTGGGGGCCCGGACCCTGCACTACAGCCTTACCGATGTCGAGCGGGGGCAACTGCCCAGCGCTCATTACGACGCCGTCTGGTTCAACGGTTCACTGCATCACATTCGCCAATTGGAAAAGGTCTGCGCCAATGTCCGCCAGGCCTTGAAGGCGGACGGCTGGCTGTTCTTCAACGAGTATGTCGGCGCCAATCACTTTGCCTTTGACCAGGCCCAGTGCGCAGCCATCAGCCATGCCTTCGCCCTGATTCCCCCGGCCATGCGCCGCTCTTTCGTCCAGGGTTCCTACGGTCAGGTGCAGAACAACGTACCGCTCCCTGATCCACAAGAGGTGGTGAAGGTTGATCCGTCCGAGGCGGTGCGCTCCCAGGACATCCTCAAGGTGGTGGAACAGCACTTCGAGATCCAGGCCCTCAACACCTGCGGCGGCACCCTGCTGCAATTTCTGCTGCATGGCATCGCCGGCAATTTCAAGGTCGATGATCCCCAGGCGATGCGGGTGCTGCGGATGCTGTTCGACATCGAAGACGGGCTGATCGAGTCGGGCACCCTGAACAGCGATTTCGTGATCGTTGCCGCGACCCCGAAACAGTCGGAGTCCGTGCCTTGACTCGCTCTGTATCCGGGGCACGGCAATGAGCACCGCCCTGTTCCAGCGCTGGCGTCGCCTCTATCACCGCCTGCCGCTGCCTTACCTGCTGAAAGCCTTGATCCGGCGCCTGTATCACGGCGTGCTGGGACCTGGCTGGCGGGCCCTGCGTCGGCATCAGCGGGCCGCCAAGAGTTTCGTACCCGCTTGTAGCGTGCTACCGGCGGCCGACCCGCAATGGCCGGATTACGTGGTCTGGGGTGCCATCGACTGGGATTTCCGCCAGCAGCGTCCCCAGCACCTGGCCCGCGGCTTGAGCACCAGCGGACGCCGGGTTTTCTATGTTTCGGCCAGCCTGGAGGACGACGCTCGCGACGGTTTTACCTTGCGCCCGCTGGATGACCGAGGGCGGCTGTTCGAAGTGCGGCTGTTTGCACGCACAGCCCCGCTCCTCTACCACGCTGCCCCGCAAGAGGCCGTGGTCCAGCAGTTGCGTCGCAGCATCGGCGAGTTATTGAGCTGGGCCCATTCGAGCCAGGTGATCTCCCTGGTCCAGCACCCGTTCTGGGCCCCCGTGGCCGGGTCGCTGCCGGCCAGCCGCCTGGTCTATGACTGCATGGACGACCATCAGGGCTTCGGCAACAACGCCCCGGACCTCCTGCAACTGGAGCATGAGCTGCTGCGCGAGGCCGATATCACGCTGTTTGCCTCGGCGTGGCTGGAACGCCACTGGAGTCGGCACTGCCCGCCTGCAAGCACCGGGCAACGCTCCGTATTGCGCAATGCCGCCGACTTCACCTATTTTTCCAAGCCCCCGGCCCAGTGTTATCAAGACCCGCAAGGCCGTCCCGTGATCGGCTACTACGGCGCGCTCGCCCAGTGGTTTGATGTGGATCTGCTGGCCGCCATCGCCGAAGCCTTCAGGCACTGCACGATCCTGCTGATAGGCGCAGATACCGGGCGGGTTGGTGCGCGCCTGCAGCGCCATGCCAACGTCAGGCTGACCGGTGAAATCCCCTACGCACAGCTGTCCGCCTACCTGCAGGCCTTCGATGTCTGCATCCTGCCGTTTCGCATCGAGGCACTGACCCTGGCCACCAACCCGGTCAAGGTCTACGAATACCTGAGTGCCGGCAAGCCGGTGGTGGCGGTGGATCTGCCCGAGCTGCAGGAGTTCGGCCAGCAGGTATCCATTGCCAGGGATACCCCCTCCTTTATCGAAGCCATCGCCCAGGCGTTGCAGGAACCTGCCTGCGACAGCACTTCCCGCCAGCGCCAGGAATTCGCCGCACAACAGACGTGGGAGCACCGGGTAGAACAGTTGAAGGCCCTGGTTGAAGGCGAGCAAACCGGGCCCCTGATCAGCGTGATAGTAGTGACCTACAACAACCTGGCATTCACCCGCGCCTGCCTGGCCAGCCTGGCCGCCGATGCTCTGGGCCGCAATCTGGAAATCATTGTCGTCGACAATGCCTCCACCGACGGCAGCGTCGAATTCCTTCGGCAGTGGGTCAGCGACAGCGCTCACTCGCTCATCCTCAACCCCGGCAACCTGGGTTTCTCCGCGGCCAACAATCAGGGCCTGGCCCGGGCTAGGGGCGAGTTCCTGGTCTTGCTCAACAACGACACCGAGGTCACCACTGGCTGGGCGCAGACCCTGCGCCGCCACCTGCAACGCAACCCGGGGCTCGGCCTGATCGGGCCGGTAACCAACAACATCGGCAACGAAGCGAAGATCGAGATCAGCTACCGCAGCCTCGAGGAGATGCCTGGCCGCGCCCGCCAATACACCTGGCGCCATGCCGGCCAGCTGGTGCCCTGCGCCACCCTCGGTTTCTTCGCGGTCATGATGCCCAGGTCGACCTATGAGCGCGTCGGGCCCCTGGATGAAGCCTTCGGTCTGGGCTTTTTCGAAGACGACGACTATTGCCGCCGGGTCGAGCAAGCAGGGCTGTCCTGCGCCTTTGCCGAAGACGTGTTCATTCATCACCATCTTTCTGCCTCGTTCAGCCAGATGCCCGGCAGCCAGCGCCAACAACTGTTTGAGCGCAACAAGGCCCTGTACGAGGCGAAATGGGGCCGACCCTGGACTGCCCACACCGCCAGGGAGCCATCATGAGGCTGGTCTATCTGTCACCGGTCAGTTGGCACAGCTTCGCGCAACGACCCCATGAACTGGTGCGCCAGTTCCATGCGGCCACCCAGGCCCCCGTGCTGTGGGTCGAACCCTATCCCACGCGCTTGCCGGTACTGGCCGACTTGCTAACCCGCCCGCCATACCAGGGCCCGACCGTCGCCGTGCCGGACTGGCTGACCCTGGCCAGGCCCCGGGCCCTGCCCATAGAGCCCCTGCCCGGCTCGGGCTGGGTCAATCGCCTGTTCTGGCAGGAGCTCAAGCAACAGATCCGCCATTTTGCCCAGGCACCGACCCAGCTCGGCATCGGCAAACCCTCGAGGCTGGCCCTGCAACTGCTGCAGGAACCGATCTTCGCCGGCAGTTTCTATGACGTCATGGACAACGTACCGGCGTTCTATCGCGGCTGGTCGCGCCGTGCCATGCACCGGCGCCAGCACCAGACCGCCCGGGCTGTGGTCACCGCCCTGGCCTCTTGCACGACTTTGCAGCGCTACTGGCAACGGCAACAGGTCGATACCCGGCTGCTGCTCAATGGTTGCGCCAGCGAACGCCTGCCCGCCCTGCCCCTGTCCCGGCGCGCAGCACATGGAACACGGCCGGTGTTCGGCTACATCGGCACCCTCGCCAAGTGGTTCGACTGGGAATTCGTGCTTGCCCTGGCCGTGGCCTTTCCCGGGGCCGAGGTACGCCTGATCGGCCCCCAGCACGGACCTTCGCCCAGGGCACTGCCGGACAATATCCGGTGCTTGCCGGCGCTGTCCCACGAGGCCGCGCTGCAAGCCATGGCCGAGTTCGATGTCGGCCTGATCCCGTTCAAGTGCAACGACATCACCCGCTACGTCGACCCGATCAAATATTACGAGTACCGGGCCCTGGGCTTGCCAGTGGTCAGCACCGCATTCGGCGAAATGGGCACCAGGCGCCATCTTCCGGGAGTGTTTCTCAGCGACAGCCTCGACGACATCTCCCGAGTGATCCACCAGGCGCTGACGTTTACCGAGCCCCTGGCCGAGACCCTGAAGTTCCGCGAAGCCAACTCCTGGGCAAAACGCTTCGAGGGGGCCCATGCCGCGTTCCTGTGATGTGGTGGTGGTCAACTACAACGCCGGCCTTCTGCTGGAGGACTGCGTGATCTCGGTGCTGGCCCAGGACATCAACCGGCTGGTGCTGGTAGACAATGCCTCCCATGACGGCAGCCTGGAGCAGGTTGCCACCCGGTTCGCTGCCGATGAACGCCTGCTCATCCTGCGCAACCCAAGCAACACCGGCTTCGCCGCGGCCTGCAACCTAGGCGCCAGTCACTGCGAGCAGCCACACATCCTGTTCCTCAACCCCGACACCGTATTGCAACCGGGCGCCTTGCAAGGAATGATCGACGCCCTGCGCCACACCCACGATCTGGGCATGGCAGGTGGCCTGCTGTGCAACTTCGACGGCAGCGAACAGCCCGGTGGACGTCGGGTCTTCCCCACCCCACGGCGAGCAGTAGTACGCGCCCTTAACCTGTCGGGCCTGGCCTGGCTCTCGCCGCGACTGTTCTCCGACTTTCTTCTGCACCGCGAGCCCCTGCCCAGCCGTCCGACGCAGGTAGAAGCCATTTCCGGCGCCTGCATGCTGGTCAAGCGCAAAGCCCTGGACAGCGTCGGCGGCTGGGACGAAGGCTACTTCCTGCACTGCGAGGACCTGGACCTGTGCATGCGCTTTCGCCAGGAAGGCTGGAAAGTCTGCTTCGTACCCCAGGCCAGGATCTTTCACGCCTGGGGCGCCTGCAGCCGCACCCGCCCGGTGTTCGTCGAATGGCACAAGCACCGGGGCATGATCCGCTTCTATGGCAAGTTTTTTCGTGAGGACTATCCCCGGGTCCTCTCCTGGAGCATCTGTGCAGGTGTCTGGCTACGTTTCAGTTTCGTGGTGGGCTACCACTGGCTGGCGCAGGTGGGACGGATGCTCGGACAGCCTCGCTAGTCCGGCAATGGCTCAGAGCACAACGTCGGGGTGGCACTTCCTGATAAACTGCGCCAATTCGTCACCCCGACAACCGCCATGACCACAGGCGGTTGCCCCGCAAAGCGACAAACATCCCATGCCCTTTACCGCTTCAAGCCCTTCCCGTTCAGAACCTTCCCGGCGCTTCAGTGTGGCGCCGATGATGGATTGGACGGATCGTCACTGCCGATTCTTCCTGCGCCTACTGTCCAAACACACCTTGCTCTACACCGAAATGGTCACCACGGGTGCGCTGCTCAATGGTGATCACGAGCGCTTCCTGCGCTACCACCCGTCCGAGCACCCTCTGGCGTTGCAACTGGGGGGCAGCACGCCGGCGGATCTCGCGGCGTGCGCGCGCATGGCCCAGGAGCATGGCTACGATGAGGTCAACCTCAACGTCGGTTGCCCCAGTGACCGGGTGCAGAACAACATGATCGGTGCCTGCCTGATGGGCCATCCGGCGCTGGTGGCCGATTGCGTGAAAGCCATGCGAGATGCGGTGTCGATTCCCGTGACGGTCAAGCATCGGATCGGTATCAACGGGCGCGATAGTTATGCCGAGCTATGCGATTTCGTCGGCCAGGTCATGGAAGCCGGATGCAGCAGCTTTACCGTGCACGCACGAATCGCCATTCTCGAAGGCCTCTCGCCCAAGGAGAACCGGGACATTCCCCCGCTGCGCTACGACGTGGCGGCGCAATTGAAGGCGGATTTCCCACAGTTGGAAATCATCCTCAACGGTGGGATCAAGACCCTCGAGGCCTGTCATGAACATCTGCAGACTTTCGATGGGGTGATGCTGGGCCGTGAGGCCTATCACAACCCCTATCTGCTGGCCGAGGTAGACCAGCAGCTGTTTGGCAGCACTGAGCCGGTGATTTCCCGGGCCGAGGCGCTGGCCCGGTTGCGCCCCTATATTGCCGAGCATCTGGCTGCCGGTGGCGCCATGCACCACATCACGCGCCATGTCCTAGGGCTGGGCACGGGCTTCCCCGGTGCTCGCAAGTTCCGCCAGCTGTTGTCGGTGGATATCCACAAGACCCAGGATCCGCTGGCCCTGCTGGATCAGGCCGGGCAGTTGCTGGAAGGACGTTAAGCGTCGGCCGGGTTGAACCTGGCCGGGCTTTTGGCATCGTATCTACTGGACAGTGCCCCAGCATTCAAACGACTGTTTTCAGGTCACGGACTTTGGGGCCGCAGTTAGCATTCCGCGCCCTTGAGCGCCTGACAGCGCTCGGGTAATGTCGTCAGACCCATAGGACAGAGCACGCTCATGACTTCCAAGCTGGAACAACTGAAGAAAATCACCACCGTAGTGGCCGATACCGGTGACTTCGACGCCATCGCCCGGGTCAAGCCGGTGGATGCCACCACCAACCCTTCGCTGCTGCTCAAGGCTGCGGCCATCCCGGGTTATGCCGATCTGCTGAATGCCTGCGTCAACGACTGCAAAGGCGATGTCGGCCTGGCCAGCGACCGTTTCGGCGTGGCTGTCGGCCAGGAGATTCTCAAGGTCATTCCGGGCCGTATTTCCACTGAGGTGGATGCCCGCCTGTCGTTCGATACCGAAGCCATGCTCAAGCGCGCCCATCGGCTGATCGAGCTGTATGACAAGGCCGGCATCGGCCGTGATCGGGTGCTGATCAAGATCGCCTCTACCTGGGAAGGCATACGCGCCGCCGAAAAGCTGGAGCGCGAAGGCATCCAGACCAACCTCACCCTGCTGTTTTCCTTCGCCCAGGCCGTGGCCTGCGCCGAAGCCGGGGTGTTTCTGATTTCGCCATTCGTAGGGCGGATCTACGACTGGTACAAGAAGGCTACCGGCAACGACTATCAGGGCGCTGACGATCCGGGCGTGCAGTCGGTTACCCGCATCTACAACTACTACAAGGCCAATGACTACAAGACCGTGGTCATGGGGGCAAGCTTCCGCAACCTCAACCAGATCGAGCAACTGGCCGGCTGCGATCGCCTGACCATCAGCCCGGATCTGATTGAGAAGCTTGCCGCCGACACCGGCAAGCTGGAACGCAAGCTGAGCCCGGGCAAGACCGGTGAAGCTCGCCAGAGCCTGAACGAAGCACAGTTCCGCTGGGCTTCCAACGAAGACGCCATGGCCACCGAAAAGCTGGCTGAAGGCATCCGCCAGTTCGCCCGCGACCAGGAAAAGCTCGAAGCCCTGCTGGCTGCCAAGCTCTGATCGCTTCGCGTCAACGCAAAAAGGGCGAACCCTCACAGGTTCGCCCTTTTTTGTGCGCTCGCGTTTCAGTCGATCAGTGACGCTCCAGGGCATTCACCAGATCGTGAAAGGCTTCACGGTTGGAGTCATTAAGGCCCATGAGGATCTTGTGCGCCTCCAGGACCTTGACCCGTACCACTTCTTCCGACTGGTCCTGGGACGGCAGGTCGGTCAGGCATTCCGGACAGGGAATTGGGCGATCGACGATGTTGAACACTTGATCGAAGCCCATGGACTGCAACAGCCTGGTAATGTCTTCGTGGGTGGTGACGACGGTGGGCAACAGACCGACTTTCTGCCGCGACAGGATCGAGAGCTTGGCCAGCAGGCCCAGGGTGGTGCTGTCGATGCTGCGGGTTTCTGTCAGATCGATCACGATCGCCGAAAAATTCAGCGCGGTGAAAATCCGCTCAATAGTCGCATCCAGCGCCGAACACAGGGTCAGGCGCACTTCACCGACGAACTTCAGGACGAAGGTGCCATCCTGCTCGGCGAACTGGATTCTACCGGTACTCATTGAAGGTTCCTGCTCAACACTAACAGGGCGATATCATCCGGCATCTCCCCTAGCGTGGCCAATCCAAAAACTTGCCGCAAGCCATCCAGGCTGCCGCCCGCTGCCCTCACCCGTTCGGGCAAGGCTGCTTCTTTCTCTTTGAGTGTAGGCTCGGGCAAAAGGTCCAGGATGCCATCGGACATCAGCGTCAGGCTGAACACCGGCGGCAGCTCCAGAATGTGGTCTTCGTAGGTGGCCTCGTTGAACAGGCCCACCGGCAAACCACGCCCTTCCAGATAACGCACACTGTCGGGGGTGTACAACACCGGCAACGGCAAGTGCCCGCCAATGCTATAGGTCAACAAGCCAGTCTCCTCGTCGATGACTCCACCGACCATCGTGACGTGTTTGCCCAGCTTACAACTGATCAGGCCACGGTTGATATGGCCTAGCACTTCCGAAGGCTTGAACTCCGGCAAGGTGCCATTGCGCTTGGACTCGAACAGCAAACGGGTGGTCATGAACTTCAACAGCACGGTGACAAAGGCCGACGACGCACCATGACCGGAAACATCCGCCAGGTAGAAGGCCACCCGGCGCTCGTCGACACGGAAATAGTCGACAAAATCACCCGACAGGTACAACGACGGGATGATCTGGTGGGCAAAGTTGAATTCGTCAATCGACCAGGGGCTGGTCGGCAGCATGTTCATCTGCACCTGTCGACCGGCGTTCTGGTCTTCCTGGAGCAGATTGAGGCTGGCTTCGAGCTCGCGGTTCGCGGCTTCAAGCTTCTCTCTGTAACGCTGGTTTTCCAGCAACAGGCGAGCACGATCCAGGGCGCGGCGCACCGAGTGCTCGAGCACAGCCAGATCTTCCAGCGGCTTGATCAGGTAGTCCGCCGCGCCTAAGCGCAGGGCTTCAACCGCATCGTTCATGACGCCCGCACCCGAAACCACGATCACCGGGGTTTGCGGGGACAGTTCGGTCACTTGACGGATAAGCTCGAGACCGCCCATCTGCGGCATGCGCAGATCGCAGATCACCAGATCGGGGTTGTCGCGCTCGAATACCTGAAGACCCTGCTGGCCGTTAGCGGCCTGCAGTACGCTGAAGCCACTGTCTTCCAAATAGGCCGCGAGGCTCGCGCGCACTACTTCGTCGTCATCGATTATCAGCAGCGTGGCACTGGTTTTTTGCATGTGGGCAAACGGCGCCAGAATTAGGTTGGCGTAGGTGCTCTGGCCTGGGGCCTGAGGCACGCTACTGGATTCGCTTTCTAGCCACTCTGCAAGCCCGGCCAGGACCTTGAGCCCTGCACGCCCGACCATCAGAGGTGCCCTTCTAAGGCGCAGACGGTACTCCCATCCGCGGGGCGTTTCAAGCTCATGCCGATGGTCGCCTGACGTCTTTACACCGCAAATCACCGGGAGTTATAAAAACCGCTAAAACCGCAACTCAATCGCAGGATGGAACACATGAACCAAAACCAGCGTGACTACAGCGAAAAGCGCGATTACATCCGCATGCGGGTGGATGCAGAGGTCACGCTGATCCATCAGGGGCAGGTGATCGAAGCGGTCTGCATCGATCTTTCCAGCAGCGGCATGCAGGTTCAGGCACCACGTTCGTTCCAGGTCGGCGATCAGTTGAGTGTACGTATCGACTCAGAGCACGCAGCCCTCAGGGGGCTGGAAGCAGAGACAGAAGTGGTATGGGTCAACCCACAAGAAGGTGGCGGCCAGAAACTTGGACTTACAATCCTTAAAATGAAGTAAAGATTCCAACCCATGAAAAAGGCGGCCATCAGGCCGCCTTTTCAGTTTGTGCAGGACAGTCGAGCTTAGAAGTCGTCTTCGACCTTGCCGTCCTTGATCTTGAATTCGCGATTTTGCAGGTAGGCATTGCGAATGAAGGTGTATTTGTCACCGCGAATCAGCTTGTCCGCCGAGAGCAGGCTGGCACGGGTATCGACGACATCCACCCCCATGGTGATGTTGCGCGCGGGGATGTCATTCATGTAGCGGTAGGGTTCGGTGTAGCTGTCGACATACTTGGCCGGCGCATCACGCAGGGTGCTTGGCCCCAGCAACGGCAGCATCACGTAGGGACCGCTGCCCACGCCCCAATGACCGAGGGTCTGGCCGAAGTCTTCGTCATTGCGCTGCAGGCCCATCTTGGTACCGACATCAAAGAAGCCCGCCAGGCCCAGGGTGGTGTTCATCAACAGTCGCGCAGTGTCGACACCGGCAGCACCAGGTTTGGCCTGGAGGATGTCATTGGCGAGGTTGCCGACATCACCGATGTTGCGAAACATGTTGTGGATGCCATCTTCCAGAAACTGCGGAGTGACGGCCTGATAGCCCTGTGCCAGAGGCTTCAGGGCATAAGTATCCAGCGTATCGTTGAAGGTGAAGATGGGACGGTTGATGCTTTCCCATGGATCATCTTCGGCCGCCTGGGCAACCAGGGGAGCCAGCGTCACACCGGCACTCATACATAGTGGAACTAGATAACGGCTCCAGCGCATAGCAGGAAACTCCTTCGATTGTTCTCTCGTGGGGCTATGCCCTGAGGATAAGTTCAGGAGTATAAAGCGGATATGCCGGTTTAGGCAGCATCACCGCAAACCGTCTTCAGTCAGGGTTCAGCCAACCTTGCTGCCATTCACCGTACTGTCACCTGCATGTCATGTTCTGCCGCTAGCCTCCAAGGGTACTTCAAGGACGCTGACATGCCCCACGCCGACGCCTCAGTGCAACCCGCCCGCCCATTGACTGCCGTACTCTTCGGCCTCAGTGGCTGCCTGGTGGATTTCGGCGCGCGGATGCGCCAGCAAGCCACGGACAAACCTGATCCGGAGCAAGCCCAAGCCACACCTGGCGCGCTGGAAACGCTGCGGCGCCTGCATCAGCAAGGCATCCCCTGCGCCTGGCTGGAGCAACTGCTCCCCGCCAGTAGCCGCCAATTGGCTGCCGTCCTGCCGGACTGGATCAAGCCGGCACCTCACTCCCCCGCCCCCTGGCCCGCACCCGATGCCTGCTGGCAGGCGCTGATGGCGCTCAATGTCAAAGGCATCGACGGTTGTGTCCTGGTCAGCGGCGAACCCCAACTGCTGCAGTCGGGCCTCAATGCCGGCCTCTGGACCATAGGCCTGGCCTCTTGCGGCTCCCTGTGCGGCATGACCCCCAGCGAATGGCAGGCCCTGAGCCAGCAAGAACGGGAATTCAAGCGTGGCAAGGCCACGGTGCAGCTCTTCGGCCTGGGGGTGCATTCGGTCATCGACCATCTGGGGGAGTTGAACACCTGCCTGGCGGACATCGAACTGCGCCGGCTCAAGGGTGAAAAACCCTGACATAAGCCTGTTGATCAGGATCATGCACAGCGCCTGGGAGTGGATTACTCTAAGCCGTGGGCATGGACCTTTGACTCGACAGCGCGGTCCATCCCTGTGCCTATCAATAAAGGGAGAACGCCATGCCTGCCCGCGAACTGCAAGAACAACTCGACACCCTGCGCGAGCAATTGGAACAGAACCCACCGCTTTCCGAAGCCGAGCGCAACAATCTGCAAGAGCTGATGCAGCAGATCGAACTGCAACTCAAACTGGAGACCGGCACCCAGGACGCCAGCCTCGCCGACGGCGTCAACCTGGCCGTGGAACGCTTCGAACTGGAACACCCGGCGATTGCCGGAACCCTGCGCAATATCGTCCAGACCCTGGGCAACATCGGCATCTGAGCAACCCCCGGTAGCCAACCCCACAAAGCAAAAGCCCCGCTCTCGAAGCGGGGCTTTGCTTTTACTGGCGTACCAACCGGTGATTGGCGAAATCCGCGGTTTCGGTACTGCGGTAAGGGTTGATATCCAGCCCACCACGGCGCACATAACGCGCATACACGGTGAGTCTCTCCGGCTTGAGCAAGCGTTGCAGGTCGAGAAAGATCCGCTCCACGCACTGTTCGTGAAAGTCCGAGTGCTGGCGGAAGCTCACCAGATAGGCCAGCAGGCTGGCGTGATCCAGAGCCGCGCCCCGGTATTGCACCACCACGCTACCCCAGTCCGGCTGGCTGGTTACCGGGCAGTTGGACTTGAGCAGATGACTGTGCACGCTCTCCTCCACCACGCGCGAAGCATCGCAGCGCAGCAGTTCGGGGCGCGGGTGCTCATAGCTGTCGACACTGATATCCAGATCATCGATACACACCCCAGGCAGCGCCACCACGCCTTCGGCCTCGACCTCCTGCAGGCTGCGGATCCGCACGCCTACCGGCTTGCCGGCAGCAGCCGACAGATCAGTGCGCAAGGTGGCCTCAAGGGTCGCCCGATCATCGAACGGCGTCTGGTTCAGCGAATTGAGGTACAGCTTGAACGACTTGGATTCGATGATGTTCGGCGAATCGGCGGGAATGCTGAACTCACCGATAGCCACTACCGGCTTGCCCGACGGCAGCAGCCAGGACAACTCGAAGCAGTTCCAGTAGTCCACGCCCTTATAAGGAAGGGTATCGGCACTCAAGCCCAGCTCGGCCCATTTTGCCGCCCGGGGAATCGGGAACAGCAAGGACGGGGTGTAAGTGGAGACGTATTCACTGGACTTGCCCAGCGGCGAATGTTCGGCTGCGGGATGCATGGCGGAAACCTGACTGAAGAATCAGCGGATTCTATCAGCCTTTGCTCCCGCCTTTGAGCCCCGGATGCCTATGGGGTGACCGTCAGCTTGCCCACCATCCCGGCCTGGTAGTGCCCTGGAATGTTGCAGGCGAACTCCAGGTTGCCGCTCTTGCTGAAGGTCCAGGTCAGTTCGGCCTGCTTGCCCGGCTCCACCAGCACGCTGTTGGGATCGTCATGCTGCATGCCATGGTCCATGCCTGCCATTGAGCCGTGGCCCATGGCTCCATGATCCATCGCCTTCATGCCGGTCGGGGTGAGCATGCCGCTCTGCTGCATCTTGAGCATTTCCTGCTGGTGCTCGGCATGCATGGCCGCGTTGCCCAGATTGAACTCGTGCAGCAACTGCCCCTTGTTGATCAGCACGAATCGCACCGTCTCGCCGGCCTTGATCTCCAGGGCCTTGGGATTGAACGACATGTCCCCCATCACCACCTCGACACTGCGAGTGGCCTTGGCCGCAGGCGCCGGCTGGCCAAAATCGTAGGAGCCGGCCGGCGAGGCCCAGAGCGGTGCGCTCAACAGCATCAGGCAGCCCCCCAGGATCGACCGGCTTCGCCACAACAGGTTTTGCATACTCATCATCAGACTCCAACAAGATCGGGATTCAGCCTGTGGCACACTCTAGAGCCCTGCCGCTGCCAGCCAGCTGACATGCAGATTACAACTTTGTCAGCTTGCACTGCCCTGGCCTGCTGCACGGTATAAAGCCCGGGTTCCAACCGCCACGAGTCCCACCATGAAACTGCTGATCGTCGAAGACCAACCCAAAACCGGCCACTACCTGCGCCAGGGCCTGAGCGAGGCCGGCTTCAACGCCGAACTGGTGGCCGACGGCAGCACCGGCCAGCACTTGGCCCTGACCGGCGACTACGCTCTGCTGATTCTCGACGTGATGCTGCCGGGTCGCGACGGCTGGCAGATCCTCCAGGCGGTGCGCAGCGCCGGGCTGGAGATGCCGGTACTGTTCCTCACCGCCCGGGATGCCGTGCAAGACCGGGTGCACGGCCTGGAACTGGGGGCCGACGACTACCTGGTCAAGCCTTTTGCCTTCTCCGAACTGCTGGCCCGGGTCCGCAGCCTGCTGCGCCGGGGCAGCGCCGTGGCCCAGGAAACCAGCCTGCAACTGGCAGACCTGCGCCTGGACCTGATCCGCCGCCGGGTAGAACGCGGCAACCAGCGCATCGACCTGACCGCCAAGGAGTTCGCCCTGCTGGAAATGCTCCTGCGGCGCCAGGGCGAAGTCCTGCCCAAGTCGCTGATTGCCTCCCAGGTCTGGGACATGAATTTCGACAGCGATACCAACGTCATCGAAGTAGCCATCCGCCGCCTGCGCCTGAAGATCGACGACGACTTCCCGAACAAACTGATCCATACCGTACGCGGCATGGGCTACGTGCTCGAAGAGCGCCAGGCCTGATGCGCCGCCTGTCCCTGAGCGGGCGCCTGGCGCTGCTGTTCGCCGCCTGCACCGCAGTGGTCTCATTGTTGGCGGGGGTGTTGTTCAGCCGCGCCAGCGAAGCTCATTTCATCGAACTGGATCAGCAACTGCTGGACGGCAAGCTGCTGGCCCTGCGCAGCGCCTTGCAGAATGTCAACGAGGCCGGTGACTTCCCCCCGAGCCAGGCCAGGCTGCAGGACGAACTGAGCCACCAGCCGGACCTGCAGCTACGAGTCGGCGACGCCAATGGCCAGCTCTGGTTCGACAGCGCCCCCGGCCTGCCCGCCTCTCTGCCTGGCGGTGCCGGCTTGCGCAGCCTGGAGCAGGCCGGCACCGCCTACCGGCTCTACACAGCAGCGCTGAATCCCGGCCAGGCGGCCTCGCCGCAATTGACCCTGATCCTCGACATCACCCATCACCAGCACTTTCTGCAGCGCATGCAACACCTGATCTGGCTCACCGTGGGCCTCTCGGCCCTGGCCACTGCCCTGCTCGGCGCCTGGGCCGCCCGCAGTGGCCTGCGCCCGTTGCGGCGCATGGGCGCGGTGGCCGCCGGGGTCTCCGCCAGTTCCCTGACCCAGCGCCTGCCCCAGGAACAGATGCCCGTCGAGCTGGCGGAACTGGCCAGCAGCTTCAACGCCATGCTGGGCCGTCTTGAAGAGTCGTTTCAGCGCCTCTCGGCATTTTCCGCCGACATCGCCCACGAACTGCGCACCCCTTTGTCGAACCTGCTGACCCACACCCAGGTCACCCTGACCCGCCCCCGGCCGCTGGAGGACTATCGCGAAGCCCTGCACAGCAACCTGGAGGAGCTGCAATGGATGGCGCAACTGGTCAACGACATGCTGTACCTGGCCAAGGCCGACCACGGCTTGCTTACACCCAGGCGCGAAGCGCTGGAGCTGGCCCAGGAAACCGACATGCTGCTGGAGTTCTATGGCCCCCTGGCCGAAGACGCACAGATCGAACTGACCCGTGAAGGCCAGGCCGGCATTGCCGGGGACCGCAGCATGCTGCGTCGGGCGTTGTCCAACCTGCTGGACAATGCCCTGCGCTTCACTCCGGCCGGGGGCGCGGTCAAGGTGCGCATCAACGAAAGTGCCGGGCACCTGAGCCTGAGCATCGAGAATACCGGCGAAGGGATCGCCAAGGATGTACTGCCGCGCCTGTTCGACCGTTTCTACCGGGCCGACCCGGCACGGCGCGAAGGCAGCAGTGAACATGCGGGGTTGGGGCTGGCGATCACTCAGTCGATCATTCGTGCCCACGGCGGGCAGATCCGATGCGAATCGGCGGCGGGCTGGACCCGTTTCGTGATCGAGTTGCCAAGGCAGGATTGAGGGACTGTTCGCCGGCCAGCCGGCTCCTGCACCAATCGGACAGGAGCCGGCGGCCGGCGAAGGCGGGTCTCAGGAGTAGCGCAAAGCGTGGGCCGGCTCGACCTTGGACGCGCGCCAGGCCGGATACACGGTCGCCAGGAAGCTCAGAACGAAGCCGGCACCACAGATCAGCACCACGTCGCCGCCCTGCAGTTCAGAAGGCAGGTTACTGACGAAATACACATCGGAGCTGAAGATCTGCTGGCCGCTGATTCTTTCCAGCCAGCCCACCAGCTCACTCACGTTCAGTGCCGCGATTACCCCCAGCACCCCGCCGATCAGGGTGCCGACGATACCGATCACCGTCCCCTGGACCATGAAGATCGCCATGATCTGCCGTGGTGTGGCGCCGATGGTGCGCAGGATCGCGATGTCCGCCCCCTTGTCATTCACCACCATGATCAAGGTGGCGATGATGTTGAATGCCGCCACCGCCACGATCATCAGCAGCAACAGGCCGATCATGGTCTTTTCCATCTTCATCGCGCTGAACAGGCTGCCCTGGGTGTGGGTCCAGTCATCGGCGCGGAAGTCCGCCCCCAGGCCCTTGGCGATATCCGCCGAGACCTTTGGCGCGGCATACAGGTCCTTGACCGCCAGGCGCACGCTCTGCACCTGGTTCGGCTGCCAGTGCTGCATTTCTGCAGCATCGGCTACATGGATCAGGCCCATGGAGCCATCCAGCTCGGCCCCTACCTTGAACACCCCAACCACGTTGAGGCGTTGCATGCGCGGGGTGATCCCCCCCGGTGCAGTGCTCACTTCAGGCACGATCAGGGTCAGCTTGTCGCCGACGTTCAGGCGAAAGCGCCGGGCCGTGATCTCGCCGATCACCACGCCGAACTCGCCAGGTTTCAGGTCTTGCAGGCTGCCCTGGACAATATGCTGGGCAACGATGGACACCTTGCCTTCCTGGGCCGGATCGATGCCGCTGATCTGGATCGGCTGCATCGCCCCCTTGTAGGAGAGCATGCCCTCCATCTCGGTAAAGGGCACCGCGGCGGTGACTTCCGGATTCTTCAGGGCCGCCGCGGCCACCGGCTGCCAGTCATCGATGGGCTTGACCCCAACGATAGTGGCGTGGGGCACCATGCCGAGGATGCGCGAGCTCATTTCCCGCTGGAAGCCGTTCATCACCGACAGCACCACGATCATCGCCAACACGCCCAGGGCGAGGCCGATCATCGAGGTCATGGAAATGAACGAGACAAAACGATTGCGCCGCTTGGCGCGGGTGTAGCGCGTGCCGATAAAGATCGATAAAGGTCTGAACATGGGCAAGGCACCCTGGAAAGATTAATGACCCGGCATCGACAGCCCAGCCGCCGACGCCGTGTGCGGGCGCATCAGATGGCGACCAGGTGACCTTCTTGCAGGTGCAGTACGCGGTCCATCTGTCGAGCCAGGTTCATGTCGTGGGTCACCACCAGGAAGGCGGTGCGCATCGAGGTACTGAGCTCCAGCATCAGGTCCTGAATTCCCTGGGCCGTGTGCGAGTCGAGGTTGCCGGTAGGCTCATCGAGCATCACCAGCCCCGGCTTGTTCACCAGCGCCCGGGCAATGGCCACCCGCTGGCGCTCGCCACCGGACAGCTCGGCCGGTTTGTGCTCCAGGCGATGGCCGAGCCCGACCCGCTCCAGCAGCGCGGTGGCACGCTGACGGGCTTCCGGGATCGGCGTGCGGCCAATCAGCAGCGGCATGCAGACGTTCTCCAGCGCGGTGAACTCCGGCAGCAGGTGGTGGAACTGGTAGACGAAGCCCAGGGCGCGGTTGCGCAACTGGCCGCGGGCCTTCTCGCCCAGCGCCGAAAGCTCCTCGCCCGCCAGCCAGACGCTGCCCTTGGATGGCGTATCCAGGCCGCCCAGCAGGTTGAGCAAGGTACTCTTGCCCGAGCCGGAAGTGCCGACGATGGCCACTCGCTCACCCGGGTGCAGTTCCAGTTGCAGGCCAGACAGGACCACCACCGATTCCGGGCCTTCCTCATAGGACTTGCCCAGGTCGCGGCAGCTCAGGATTGCTTTTTCACTCATGCCCAACTCACTCATAACGTAGCGCCTCCGCAGGCTGGGTGCGCGCCGCACGCCAGGCTGGATACAGGGTGGCGAGGAAACTCAGGACCAATGCCGCGCCGCAGACCATCAACACATCCTCGGCCATCAGTTGCGACGGCAGGTAGTCGATGAAATACACGTCGGCATTCAGGAATTTGTGGCCGATCAGGCCTTCAAGGGCGGAAATCGCGGCACTCACGTTCAGCGCCGCCAGCATCCCCAGCACAGCACCGATCAGGGTGCCGACCACGCCGATCACCGTGCCCTGGACCATGAAGATCGCCATGATGGTTCCCGGCGTCGCCCCCAGGGTGCGGAGAATGGCGATATCGCCCTTCTTGTCGTTCACCACCATCACCAGGGTCGAGATGATGTTGAACGCGGCCACCGCGACGATCAGCAGCAGCAACAGGCCGATCATGGCTTTTTCCATGCGGATGGCCTGGTACAGGTTGCCGTGGGTACGGGTCCAGTCGCGGGCGTAATAGTGGTTCTCACCCAGCTGCTGGGCGATTTCCCAGGCGGTGCGCGGGGCCTGGAACAGGTCGTCGAACTTCAGCCGCAGGCCTTGTACCTGATCCGCCTTCCAGCGGTGCAGGCGACCCAGGTCCTGGAGGTTGGTCAGGCCCAGGTAGCCGTCGATCTCGCCGGCGCCGACATGGAAGATGCCCACCACGGTAAAACGCTTCATCCGTGGGAACATCCCGGCCGGGGTCACCGTGACTTCCGGGGCGACGAAGGTCAGCTTGTCTCCCAGGCCGACACCCAGCTTGGTTGCCGCCTTGTCACCAATGACAATGCCGAAGCTACCGGGCGCCAGCGCGTCCAACTGCCCCTGCTGCATGAAGTGGTCGATGATCGACACCTGCCGCTCCTGCTCAGGGTCGATGGCATTGAGCAGCACCTTCTGCACCTGGCCGTTGTTGGTCAACAGGCCCTGCATCTGGGTGAACGGTGCCACCGCCAGCACTTTGGGGTTCTGCTTGACCTTGTCGGCCAGGCTTTGCCAGTCGCTGATGGGTTCGCCGGATTCGATGGTGGCGTGGGGCACCATGCCCAGCACGCGGGTGCGCATCTCATGATCAAAGCCGTTCATCACCGACAGCACCACGATCATCACGATCACGCCAAGGGCGAGTCCGATCATCGAAGTCAGGGAAATGAATGACACAAAATGATTGCGACGCTTTGCACGGGTGTAACGCGTGCCGATAAAAGCAAACAGAGGTCTGAACATGTCGGGGCTTGTGCAGAGGAAAAGAAGACGTCCTTGTGGCGGGGCCTGGTAAGCAGCTTTACACTCAGACCACTGCCTCTACCATGGGTTCGCCATGTCGACATTAGATGAAGAAGATCGCCGCGAATACTACCGTATCGAGGACACGATCGCACTGGAAATTAGCCCCTTGTCCGCCCTCGACGCGGCGAGCAAGGAAGTGTTGCAGGATGAGTCCCCACTGTTCAATCTGCTCAGTGAACTGCACCTGAGCGAATTCGAATCCCAGCATCTGCTGCGCCAGGTCAGCGAGCGCGATCGCACCCTGGCCAGCTACCTCAAGGCCATGAACAAACGCATCGACCTGCTCAGCCAGGTGGTGGCGCAAACGGTGTTCGGCAAGTTCGGCGAGCCGCAGCGGGTCATTCTGTCCGAGGGCGGCATCGAATTCAGCCATCACCAGTGCTACCCAAGCGGCAGCCATCTTGCGGTGAAGCTGTTGCTGATGCCGCAGGCCCTGGGCCTGCTGCTGCGGGCCAAGGTCACCCACTGCGAGCCCCAGAGCTTTGGCACCTTCGAGATCGGCACCGAGTTCGAAGCATTGACCGATGCCCAACGCCAGCTGCTGGCGCGCTATATCCTGCAGAAACAGGCCCAGCAACGCCGCCAGGCCCGGGAGCAGAGCGACCCCGCCGCCGGCTGAGCAGTACGCCCGACCCTCTCTTAAGGAACAACATCCGTGAAGGAGCAATTGTGACCCTGATCTATGGCCATCGCGGCGCTAAAGGCGAAGCACCGGAAAATACCCTGACCAGCTTTCAGGAGTGCCTCAAGCACGGCGTGCGCCGTTGCGAGCTCGACTTGCACCTGTCCATGGACGGCGAGTTGATGGTGATCCACGACCCGACCCTCAAGCGCACCACAGAGCGGCGCGGCAAAGTGGTGGAGCATTCCGCCGCCGAGCTGGTGACCTACGACGCGCGCAAGGGCGGCCCGGGCTGGGTCAACCCCTGCCCCATTCCGCGCCTGGAAGAGCTGTTCGAGAAATGCGACTTCGAGCACTGGCAGCTGGAGGTCAAGAGCGCCTCACGCACCCGCGCCGCCACCACGGTGCTGGCGATTCGCGAAATGGCCCAGCGTTTCGGCCTGCTGGACAAGGTCACCGTGACCTCAAGTTCTCGGGAAGTATTGAAGGCCGCCGTGGAGCTGACCCCGGACCTGTCCCGCGGACTGGTCGCCGAATACGCCTGGCTCGACCCATTGAAGGTCGCCCAGAGCTATGGATGCGAGATTCTGGCGTTGAACTGGACGCTGTGCACCCCAGAGCGTCTGCAACGGGCGCAGCGGCAGGGCTTGCATGTGTCGGTATGGACCGTCAACGAGCCTGCGCTGATGCGCAGGCTCGCCGACTTCGGCGTAGATAGCCTGATTACAGACTTTCCCGGTTTGGCCAGCGCCACCCTCGAGAATCGCTGAAATCGGTCTCCCCGGCCGGCTCAGGCCACCGGCCGGAGCCGCTCAAAAAAGCCGGTTGAGACCATCGTATGCCGCTACCCGATAGGCTTCGGCCATGGTCGGGTAGTTGAAGGTGGTGTTGACGAAGTACTTCAGGGTGTTGAGCTCGCCCGGCTGGCTCATGATCGCCTGGCCGATGTGCACGATCTCCGAAGCCTGGTAGCCGAAGCAATGGACGCCGAGGACTTCCAGGGTTTCCCGGTGGAACAGGATCTTCAGCATGCCTTGAGGCTCGCCGGCGATCTGCGCACGGGCCATGCCCTTGAAAAACGCCTTGCCCACCTCGTAAGGCACCTTGGCCTGGGTCAGTTCCTGCTCGTTCTTGCCGATGGAGCTGATCTCGGGAATGGTGTAGATCCCGGTCGGCACGTCGTTGACGAAGCGCCAGCTGCCGTTGTCCACAATGCTGCCGGCCGCGGAACGCCCCTGGTCGTGGGCGGCACTGGCCAGGCTCGGCCAGCCGATCACGTCACCGGCCCCGTAGATGTTCGGCACGCAGGTGCGGTAGTTCTCGTCGACTTCGATCTGGCCGCGGCTGTTGACCTTGACCCCGATGTTCTCCATGCCCAGCTTGTCGGTGTTGCCGGTACGGCCGTTGCACCAGAGCAAGGCGTCGGCCTTGATCTTCTTGCCGGACTTGAGGTGCAGGATCACGCCGTTGTCCACACCTTCAACGCGGTCGTATTCCTCGTTGTGGCGCACGGTGATGTTGTTGTTGCTGAAGTGGTAGCTCAGGGCCTGGGAGATTTCCGAATCCAGGAAGCTCAGCAACTGGCCGCGGTTGTCCACCAGCTCCACCAGAACCCCCAGGCCACTGAAGATCGAGGCGTATTCGCAACCGATGACCCCGGCGCCGTAGACGATGAGTTTGCGCGGGGTATGGCCGAGGCTGAGGATGGTGTCGCTATCGTAGATACGCGGGTGGCTGAAATCGATATCCGCGGGGCGATAGGGGCGCGAGCCGGTGGCAATGATGATGTGCTTGGCTACCAGCTTTTCCACCACGCCGTTGGCGCAGACCACTTCCACGGTCTGCTCGTCGGCGAAGCTGCCAGTGCCGAAGAACACATCGACCCGGTTGCGGGCGTAGTAGCCGGTACGCGAGGCCACTTGCTTGGAGATGACCTTCTCGGCGCTCTTGAGCACGTCCGGGAAGGAGAACCAGCGCGGCTCGCCAATGGCCCGGAACATCGGGTTGGTGTTGAACTGCATGATCTGCCGGACCGAGTGACGCAGGGCCTTGGACGGGATGGTACCCAGGTGGGTGCAGTTGCCGCCGACCTGGCGACGGCTATCGACCATCGCCACTTTGCGTCCTGCTTTCGCGGCGTTCATCGCCGCACCTTCTCCAGCGGGGCCTGAGCCCAGCACCACTACGTCGTAGTTGTAGACAGCCATGCGTACTCCTCAGAACAGGCCGAGACACCCTTCTGGCGTCTCCGGCTAAATCATGCCGCGGCCAGCGGCATGAAGGATCAATTTGGCTCGGTTACGAACCCGGGCACAGTCTATAGAAGCGTCAACGCCGCGCACATTAACCCTTGGTCGCGTCGTAGGCTACTTTTGCCTGCACTACAGGCTGCGCAACAGCGCACCAGGTTATTGTTTTTGCCCGGCCAGCAGCGCATCGAAAGCCGGGTTGCTGCGTGTGACGAAACCTGTAGCGCTGCGCATCACAAAAAATCCGGCGATGCCGTGTTTTTCCGCGTAGTCCCAGCCCGCCTCCGGGCCGAGTATCAGCAACAGCGTCGACAGGCCATCGGCCATCAACGCCGAAGGATGAATCACCGTTACCGAGGCCAACGGGTGGGCGATGGGTTGGCCGAGCCGGGCATCGAAGGTATGGGAGTAACGCTGGCCGTCCTGCTCGAAGTAATTACGGTAGTCGCCGGAAGTGGAAACGCCAAAACCATCCAGGGCGATCACCCGCTGGGCTACCTGCTGGTCATCACGCGGCTCCTCCAGGGCTATCCGCCATGGTGAGCCGTCGGGCTTGCGACCCACGGCCTTGAGCTCACCGGTGGCTTCGGCAAGGAAGCTGTCGATCCCCAGTTGCGTGAGCCGGGCAGCGATGCGGTCCACCGCATAGCCGGCGGCGATGCTGTTGAAATCCACCTCCACCGGCGCATCCTTGCACAGCTCCTGCCCTTCGATACGCAGGTGAGCGTGCCCTACCCGCTGCCGCACCTCAGCCAGGGCTGACGCGCCGGGAACCTTTTCCTCGCGCCCCTGAGGGCCAAAACCCCAGAGATCCAGCAGCGGTTCCACCGTCAGGTCGAAGGCGCCATCGCTGTCCCGGGACAACTGCTCACCCACTCGCACCAACTGCAACACCGGCTCCGGCATCGGCTGGCAGCTATCGGCGGGCAAGGCGTTGAAACGCTCGATGTCCGAATCGCTGCGATAGGTGGACATCTGCCCGTCGACCTCCGCCAGAATTCCCTCGACCTCAGCCTGTACCAGGGACGGCGCCGGCCCCTGGGCGTGACGCACATACTGCACCGACCAGGTGCTGCCCATGGTCGGCCCGGAGAGGCTTTCCAGGCGCTCGCCGCCACAACCGGCCAGCAGCACCAGCGCGGCGTACAAAGCGCTCCATCGCGATCGTTGCTTACCCGACAAGGTGTTCCTCCCGATCAACCGCCCTGCTGGGCCAGCTGGCAGTACAAATGGCCATTATGCGACAGACGGAGGCCGCCTGCCCGGCGTCCCACCGCCTTGGCTACGGGCAGAACCTTGATCTAGAGCCGCCCTGCCACCCCAAGAGTTTTTGTTGCCGGATGGCTTTCATACACATATCGTTACAAAACTGTTCAGCGTGCAGCCTCGAGCCCCGACTTTGCAGTAAGGGACGCATAACGACCAGGGATTGCTAACAAGACAGCCAAAGTGAGTGAAAAAAATGTCCACGACCACGGGCAAAGGCAAGGCGATCTTTCGCGTTGTCAGCGGCAACTTTCTCGAGATGTTCGACTTCATGGTCTACGGCTTCTACGCCACGGCGATTGCCAAGACCTTCTTTCCTGCGGACAGCGCCTTCGCCTCGTTGATGCTGTCCCTGGCGACCTTTGGCGCGGGCTTCCTGATGCGCCCCCTGGGAGCGATTTTCCTCGGTGCCTACATTGACCGTCACGGCCGTCGCCAAGGCCTGATCATTACCCTGGCACTGATGGCCGCGGGCACCGTGCTGATTGCCTGCGTGCCGGGCTACGCCACCCTTGGCGTCGCCGCGCCCTTGCTGGTGCTGCTGGGTCGCCTGCTGCAGGGCTTTTCCGCCGGCGTCGAGCTGGGCGGGGTGTCGGTGTACCTCGCCGAAATCTCCACGCCGGGCCGCAAGGGCTTCTTCGTCAGCTGGCAGTCGGCCAGCCAACAGGCCGCAGTGGTCTTCGCCGGCCTGCTGGGCGTAGGCCTGAACCACTGGCTGAGCCCCGAGCAAATGGGTGACTGGGGCTGGCGCGTGCCGTTCCTGGTGGGCTGCATGATTGTTCCGGCGATCTTCATGATCCGTCGCTCCCTGGAAGAAACCCCGGAATTCCAGGCCCGCAAGCATCGCCCTTCGCTGCAGGAAATCGTCCGTTCCATCGGCCAGAACTTCGGCATCGTCATCGCCGGCATGGCTCTGGTGGTGATGACCACCGTGTCCTTCTACCTGATCACCGCCTACACCCCGACCTTCGGCAAGGCCGAACTGCACCTGTCGGACTTCGACGCCCTGCTGGTAACCGTGTGCATCGGTCTGTCGAACTTCTTCTGGCTGCCGGTCATGGGGTCACTGTCGGACAAGATCGGCCGCAAGCCGCTGCTGCTGGGGGCGACCATCCTGGCCATCTTCACGGCTTATCCGGCACTGTCCTGGCTGGTGGCCAACCCCAGCTTCAGCCATCTGCTGATCGTCGAGCTGTGGCTGTCTTTCCTCTATGGCTCGTATAACGGCGCGATGGTGGTGGCCCTGACTGAAATCATGCCGGTGGAAGTGCGCACCACGGGTTTCTCCCTGGCCTACAGCCTGGCCACCGCGACCTTCGGCGGCTTTACCCCGGCAGCCTGCACCTACCTGATCCACGTCCTGGGCAATCAGGCGGCTCCGGGCATCTGGCTCAGTGGCGCGGCGGTGCTGGGGCTGATCGCCACCCTGGTGCTGTTCCGCGGTAATCGCCACGAACTGCGCACCGCGCAAGCGGCAACAGCGCGCGGCGCCTGAGACAAACGCTTCGCTGGCAAGCCAGCTCCTACGGTTGCGCCGACCTGGCTTGCCGGCGCAAAGCCACAAACAAAAACGCCCCGACAAGTCGGGGCGTTTTCATTTCAGCAGTCGCTTAGCGTGGGAACGCTGGCGGGTTGACCCCGGCCATGTCTTCCATCACGCGCACTACCTGGCAGCTGTAACCGAACTCGTTGTCGTACCAGACGTACAGAACAACGCGGTTGTCCTGAACGATGGTCGCTTCAGCGTCGACCACACCGGCGTGACGCGAGCCCACGAAGTCGGTGGACACCACTTCCTGCGAGTTGACGAAGTCGATCTGCTTGTGCAGGTCGGAGTGCAGCGCCATGTAGCGCAGGTACTCGTTCATCTCTTCACGGGTGGCGGCTTTCTCGAGGTTCAGGTTGAGAATGGCCATCGACACGTTTGGCGTCGGAACGCGGATCGCGTTACCGGTCAGCTTGCCGGCCAGCTCAGGCAGGGCCTTGGCAGCAGCAGTAGCAGCACCGGTCTCGGTGATCACCATGTTCAGCGCGGCGCTACGGCCACGGCGATCGCCCTTGTGGAAGTTGTCGATCAGGTTCTGGTCGTTGGTGTACGAGTGAACGGTTTCGACGTGACCGTTGATGATGCCGAACTTGTCATTCACAGCCTTCAGCACCGGCACGATGGCGTTGGTGGTGCAGGAAGCGGCGGACACGATCTTGTCGTCAGCGGTGATTTCGTTGTGGTTGATACCGTGAACGATGTTCTTCAGCTTGCCTTTGCCTGGCGCGGTCAGAACAACGCGATCGATACCCGGGCAGGCCAGGTGCTGGCCCAGACCGTCGGCGTCACGCCATACACCGGTGTTGTCCACCAGCAGAGCGTCCTTGATGCCGTACTGGGTGTAGTCCACCTCGGTCGGGTTCTTCGCGTAGATCACCTGGATCAGGTTACCGTTGGCGGTGATGGTGTTGTTTTCTTCGTCGATGGTGATGGTGCCGTTGAACGAACCGTGCACCGAGTCGCGACGCAACAGGCTGGCGCGTTTGGTCAGGTCGTTTTCGGCGCCCTTGCGCACCACGATGGCGCGCAGGCGCAGGCCGTCGCCACCACCGGTTTTCTCGATCAGGATGCGCGCCAGCAGACGGCCGATACGACCGAAGCCGTACAGGACTACGTCAGTGCCTTTGCGGGCCGAAGCATTTTGCTGGCCAACCACATCAGCCATTTCTTCGCGAACGAACTGCTCGGCGCTGCGGCCATTGCCTTCGTTACGGAATTTGAACGCCAACTTGCCCAGGTCTACCGATGCCGCGCCGAGCTTGAGCTCGCTCATGGCTTTAAGCAGAGGGAATGTTTCGTGGACGGAGAGTTCGCTATCGTCGGAGGAACGGTGGCGAGCAAAGCGGTGAGCTTTGAGAATCGCGATGACAGACTGGTTGATCAGGCTGCGGCCATAGATCGAGCTCACCACGTTGTTATTGCGGTAGAGCTGACCGATAAGCGGAATCATCGCTTCTGCGAGTGCTTCACGGTCGATCCATTCACCAAGACACTGGTCGGGCTTCTGAGTCACGGGAACCTTCCACATGTAGGGGCAGAAAAAAGGGGCTACATTATGCCGCCCAGTTCCTGTCGTAGCAATGCGCGCCTGTCGTGCGGAACGTAACAAAAAGCCCTTGCAAAAAAACACCACTGTGCTGGAGACCAGTAAAACCGCGGCTTCCAGCAGCGTCAATTTTTTGGACATCACATCAGCCTGTCTGTAACCCTCCGTAACACCAGCCGCAATCGGCACTACATTTCAGGTCAAGAAGCGTATTTTGTTGTCATAGCCACTACATTTGCCCCAACCAGCGTATTAGACGCATCAGCCACTGACAGTGGCTGCCCGGGGCCGTTACAATTACCGACTTTGTCGCAACGCTTGGAGCTTGACCGTCCGTGCCCGTCCTGCGTCTACCGCTACTCCCTGCCGCCGCCGGCAAACAGCATTGGGGCAACTTGCCCGGTGCCGCCCTGAGCCTGGCCATCGCCGAAGCCGCCAGCGCTGCCAAGCGCTTCACCCTCCTGCTGACTGCCGACAGCCAAAGCGCTGACCGGCTGGAACAGGAGCTGAGCTTCTTCGCCCCGGATCTGCCGGTGCTGCATTTTCCTGACTGGGAAACCCTGCCCTACGACCTGTTCTCGCCGCACCAGGACATCATTTCCCAGCGCATCGCCAGCCTCTATCGGCTGCCGGAGCTGGAACATGGCGTGCTGGTGGTGCCGATCACCACTGCCCTGCACCGCCTGGCGCCCACCCAGTTCCTGCTGGGCAGCAGCCTGGTGCTGGACGTCGGCCAGAAGCTCGATGTGGAACAGATGCGCACCCGCCTGGAAGCCAGTGGTTACCGCTACGTGGACACCGTCTACGAACACGGCGAATTCACCGTGCGCGGCGCACTGATCGATCTGTTTCCCATGGGCAGCAAGCTGCCCTATCGCATCGACCTGTTCGACGACGAAATCGAGACCCTGCGCACCTTCGATCCGGAGAACCAGCGCTCCATCGACAAGGTCGACTCGGTGCGCCTGCTGCCGGCCAAGGAGTTCCCGCTGCAGAAAGAAGCGGTGACCCGCTTCAAGGCGCGCTTTCGCGAACGCTTCGATGTGGACTTCCGCCGCTGCCCGATCTTCCAGGACCTGAGCAGCGGGATTACCCCGGCCGGTATCGAGTACTACCTGCCGCTGTTCTTCGAAGAGACCTCGACCCTGTTCGACTACCTGCCCCAGGACACCCAGGTGTTTTCCCTGCCGGGCATCGAACAGGCCGCGGAAAACTTCTGGAACGATGTACGCAACCGCTATGAAGAGCGCCGCGTCGACCCTTCGCGCCCGCTCCTGCCCCCGGCCGAACTGTTCCTGCCAGTGGAAGACTGCTTCGCCCGGCTGAAGAACTGGCCGCGAGTGGTGGCCAGCCAGCAGGACATCGAGACCGGTGTCGGCCGCGAACGCTTCCCGGCCCACGAGCTGCCGAACCTGGCCATCGAAGCCAAGGCCAACCAGCCGCTGGCAGCACTTTCGGGCTTTCTCGACGAGTTCCCCGGGCGAGTGCTGTTCACCGCCGAATCCGCCGGCCGCCGGGAAGTGCTGCTGGAGCTGCTGGAGCGCCTCAAGCTGCGGCCCAAGACCGTCGACAGCTGGCCGGACTTCGTCGCCAGCAAGGAACGCCTGGCAATCACCATCGCCCCGCTGGACGAAGGCCTGGTGCTGAACGATCCGGCCGTGGCCCTGGTGGCCGAAAGCCCGTTGTTCGGCCAGCGAGTAATGCAGCGTCGGCGCCGGGAAAAGCGCGCCGATGCCAACAACGATGCGGTGATCAAGAACCTCACCGAGCTGCGTGAAGGTGCGCCGGTGGTGCACATCGACCATGGCGTCGGTCGCTACCTGGGCCTGGCCACCCTGGAAATCGACAACCAGGCCGCCGAGTTCCTGACCCTGGAATACGCCGAGGGCGCCAAGCTTTATGTGCCCGTGGCCAACCTGCACCTGATCGCCCGCTACACCGGCAGCGACGACGCCCTCGCGCCCCTGCATCGCCTGGGCTCGGAAGCCTGGCAGAAGGCCAAGCGCAAGGCCGCCGAACAGGTGCGCGATGTGGCTGCCGAACTGCTGGACATCTATGCCCGCCGCGCCGCCCGCGAAGGCTATGCCTTTGCCGACCCGAAGGCCGACTACGCCACCTTCAGCGCCGGCTTCCCCTTCGAGGAAACCCCGGACCAGCAGAGCACCATCGAAGCGGTGCGCGAGGACATGCTGTCGGGCAAGCCCATGGACCGCCTGGTATGCGGCGACGTGGGCTTCGGCAAGACCGAAGTGGCCATGCGCGCTGCCTTCATCGCGGTCCACGGCGGCAAGCAAGTGGCGATCCTGGTGCCCACCACCCTGCTCGCCCAGCAGCACTACAACAGCTTCCGCGACCGCTTCGCCGACTGGCCGGTGACCGTGGAAGTGATGAGCCGCTTCAAGTCCACCAAGGAAGTGAATGCTGCGGTGGCGGACCTCGCCGAAGGCAAGATCGACATCGTCATCGGCACCCACAAGCTGTTGCAGGACGATGTGAAGATCAAGAACCTGGGGCTGGTGATCATCGACGAAGAACACCGTTTCGGTGTCCGCCAGAAAGAGCAGCTCAAGGCGCTGCGCAGCGAAGTCGACATCCTGACCCTGACCGCCACGCCGATCCCGCGGACCCTGAACATGGCCGTCTCGGGCATGCGCGATCTGTCGATCATCGCCACGCCACCGGCCCGGCGCCTGTCGGTGCGCACTTTCGTCATGGAGCAGAACAAGAGCACGGTCAAAGAGGCCCTGCTGCGAGAACTGCTGCGTGGCGGCCAGGTGTACTACCTGCACAACGACGTGAAGACCATCGAGAAATGCGCCGCCGACCTGGCGGAACTGGTGCCCGAAGCACGGATCGGCATCGGCCATGGGCAGATGCGCGAACGCGAACTCGAACAGGTGATGAGCGACTTCTACCACAAGCGCTTCAACGTGCTGATCGCCTCGACCATCATCGAGACCGGCATCGACGTGCCCAGCGCCAACACCATCATCATCGAGCGCGCCGACAAGTTCGGCCTGGCCCAGTTGCACCAGTTGCGCGGTCGGGTCGGGCGCAGCCACCACCAGGCCTACGCATACCTCTTGACGCCACCGCGCCAGCAGATCACCCCGGACGCGGAAAAACGCCTGGAGGCCATCGCCAACACCCAGGACCTGGGAGCCGGCTTCGTCCTGGCCACCAACGACCTGGAGATCCGTGGCGCTGGCGAACTGCTGGGCGACGGCCAGAGCGGGCAGATCCAGGCCGTGGGCTTCACCCTCTACATGGAAATGCTCGAACGCGCGGTGAAGGCCATCCGCAAGGGCGAGCAACCGAACCTCGACCAGCCACTGGGTGGCGGCCCGGAAATCAACCTGCGCCTGCCGGCACTGATTCCCGAGGACTACCTGCCGGACGTGCACGCGCGCCTGATCCTCTACAAGCGCATCGCGTCGGCCACCGACGAGGACGGCCTGAAGGACCTGCAAGTGGAGATGATCGACCGCTTCGGCCTGCTGCCGGAGCCGACCAAGAACCTGATCCGCCTGACCCTGCTCAAACTCCAGGCCGAGCAACTGGGGATCAAGAAGGTCGACGGCGGCCCACAAGGCGGCCGCATCGAGTTCGCCGCAGATACACCGGTAGACCCACTGGCCTTGATCAAACTGATCCAGGGCCAGCCCAAACGCTACAAATTCGAAGGCGCAACCCTGTTCAAGTTCATGGTGCCGATGGAGCGCCCGGAAGAGCGCTTTAATACATTGGAGGCACTGTTTGAGCGCCTCACCCCGAAATCTGCTTGAAGGACGCCCCATGCGCCTGTTCCGCTCCCTGACCCTGCTCGTGGCCCTGGTCGCGCCAACGGCCTTTGCCGATGACCTGTACCAGGTGGAAATGATCCTCGTACGGCAGAACGCCGAGCCGCTGATCGTCAGCCGTGCAGCCCCCGAAGACTGGGCCGCCGGCGCTCAACGGCTGAGCCCGGACAGCCTGCGTACCCCGGCCCTGGGCAGCATCGTGGAAAAGCTCGGCGCCAGCGGCAGCTACAGCGTGCTGTTGCACAAGGCCTGGCAACAGACCCTGGGGGAAACCCCGGTGAAGGTTGCCCTCAGTGATGGCCCGGAACAGTTCGGCCAGTACCCCATCGAAGGCACCCTGAGCCTGAAGCTCGGGCGCTTCACCGATGTGGACGCGGACTTCTGGGTCAACCAGATCGACAGCAACGGCCTGGTCACCAGCAGCGAGCGCCTGAAACAGCAGAGCCATACCAAGAATGGCCAGCTCAACTACCTGGACAACGGCCACCTGGCGCTGCTGATCAAGATCACCTCGCTGACCGCACCGGCACCGCGCCCCGCTCCAACTGAAATTCCGGACTGATCGAAGTCCCTATGACCCCGCCCCTGACCAAACCCCTGGCCCCCTCCTGGGTCAACCGCTTCAAGGAACAAGCCTTGGAGCGTGGCCGGCGCTACGCCCTGGAAAAACGCGTGCGCATCGCCACGGCCGGAGACAGCGCTATCACCGCCAGTTGCGAAGGCTCCGGTGGCACTATGTACCGGCAGACCATCACCCTGCGCGAATCGAGCAAGGGCAACCTGCTGCTGATCGACGCCCACTGCACCTGCCCAGTACGCAGCAACTGCAAGCACATCGCTGCGGTGCTGCTACAAGTGGAGGAAACCCTGGCCTACCCGGCGGCAGCCCAGGACGCAGAACTGCTGGAAAAGCTCTCCGCAGTCCTCGACAGCCGTCGCCCCGCTGCCCCGCCCCAGGTACTGCTGGAGGATGTGCACCCGGTGCCGCGGCTGTGGCTGGCAAGCATCGAGTTCAGCGCCTTCGAACCGCGCAACGGCAAGATGCAGCGCTACATCCAGCACCGCGCCGCACTGTCGTTCAACTACAGGGGCGAATACGCCAGCGGGCAGAAGAACACCGATGTGATCATCCGCCAGGAACACCAAAGCCTGCGCATCAAGCGCCAGCCCGAGCTGGAACAGGGCTGGCGCGAGCAATTGCGAGGCCTGGGCTTCAAGATCGCCACCCGGCAGAGCAAGGCACTGCCGGAAAGCGCCGGCGAGCTGTTCGAGATGGTCAACGACAGCGCCTGGCTGACCTTCACCCTCAACGAACTGCCCAAGCTGCGCAGCCAGGGATGGGAGCTGCAGATCGACGAGGGCTTCGGCTTCGACCTGACGGCGGTGGACGACTGGTACGCCAGTGTCGACGAGGCCCCGGGCCGCGACTGGTTCGACCTGGAACTGGGGATCATCGTCAACGGCGAGCGCTTGAGCCTGCTGCCGATTTTGCTCAACCTGATGCGCTCGCACACCGAGATCCTCAATCCGGAGCGCCTGGCCAAGCGCCGCGACGACGAGCTGATCCTGGTGAACATTCCCAATCGGCCCAACTCCCTGCATGGCCCGCTGCAAGTGGCACTGCCCTATGGCCGCCTGAAGCCGGTACTGGCAACCCTGGGCGAGTTCTATCTGCAAGAACCCGGCGATACCACCCTGCGCTTGAGCAGCGCCGACGCCACCCGCCTCAACCCGTTGCAGGACCTGCCACTGCTATGGGAAGGCGGCGAACACATTCGCACCTTCGCCCAGCGCCTGCGGGACATCCGCGACTACTCGGCGCCGGCGCCCCAGGGCCTGAACGCCACCCTGCGCCCCTATCAGCTCGAAGGCCTGAGCTGGATGCAGTCACTGCGCCAGCTGGAAGTGGGCGGCATCCTGGCCGACGACATGGGCCTGGGCAAGACCCTGCAAACCCTGGCGCACATACTCAGCGAGAAGAACGCCGGGCGCCTGGACCGCCCCTGCATGGTGGTAATGCCCACCAGCCTGATTCCCAACTGGCTGGACGAGGCCGCGCACTTCACCCCGCAGCTCAAGGTACTGGCGCTGTATGGCGCCGGGCGCAAGAAACACTTCGCCCAGCTGGGCGATCATGACTTGCTGCTGACCACCTATGCGCTGCTGCCCAAGGACATCGAACTGCTGGCGGCCCAGCCCCTGCATGTGCTGATCCTCGATGAGGCGCAGTACATCAAGAATCCGTCGAGCAAGGCCGCCCAGGCTGCTCGGGAACTCAATGCCCGGCAGCGCCTGTGCCTGTCCGGCACGCCGCTGGAAAACCATCTGGGGGAGCTCTGGTCGCTGTTCCACTTCCTCTTGCCGGGCTGGCTCGGCGATGCCAAGAGCTTCAACCGTGACTACCGGGTACCGATTGAAAAGCACGCCAGCGAAGTGCGCCTGCAGCACCTCAACGGCCGGATCAAGCCCTTCCTGCTGCGCCGTACCAAGGAGCAAGTGGCCACCGAACTGCCGCCCAAGACCGAGATCATCCACTGGGTCGAGCTCAACGAGGCGCAGCGTGATGTCTACGAAACCATGCGCCTGGCCATGGACAAGAAAGTGCGCGACGAAATCACCCGCAAAGGTGTGGCGCGCAGCCAGATCATCATTCTTGAAGCCCTGCTCAAACTGCGCCAGGTGTGTTGCGACCTGCGCCTGGTCAACGACTCGCCACCCACACGGGGCAGCTCCTCAGGCAAGCTCGACAGCCTGATGGAAATGCTTGAAGAACTGTTCGAAGAGGGCCGGCGGATTCTGCTGTTCTCGCAGTTCACCTCGATGCTGAGCCTGATCGAGGCCGAGCTGAAGCGGCGCAACATCGCCTACGCCTTGCTCACCGGCCAGACCCGGGACCGGCGCACTCCGGTACGGGACTTCCAGAGCGGCAAGCTGCAGATTTTCCTGATCAGCCTCAAGGCCGGTGGTGTCGGCCTCAACCTGACCGAAGCCGATACGGTGATTCACTACGACCCTTGGTGGAACCCGGCCACCGAGAGCCAGGCTACCGACCGCGCATATCGCATCGGCCAGGAAAAGCCCGTGTTCGTCTACAAGCTGATTGCCCGAGGTACGGTGGAAGAAAAGATCCAGCACCTGCAGCAGGAAAAATCGGACCTGGCGGCAGGTGTGCTTGATGGGCGCAAGGCCGGTGACTGGAAGCTGCAGAGCGACGACATCGAAGCCTTGTTCGCCCCACTGCCGGACAACAAGGGCGGCCGCTGAGACCGGCCACGTGCGGGGGCATCCAGAATTGCCCGAAGCCCCCTTGCGAAGTCGTCAGTCGATCAACTGGGCATCCTTGAGAGCACCCAGTGCCGCCAACCAACGCGGATCCTGCTTGTACTCGATATTGGCGAAGGCTTGGCCACGCATCCGCGCGATGCGTGGCGAAGGCTGCACCTTGAGGCGCTGCACGGCACTCAGGGCCAGCTCGGCGGCAGCACGGTCATTGCATACCAGCCCCATGTCGCAACCGGCGGTCAGCGCCGCTTCGATCCGGCTTGCCGCGTCCCCGACAACATGGGCGCCGGCCATGGACAGGTCATCGCTGAAGATCACCCCGTCAAATTGCAGCTCGCCACGCAGGATGTCCTGCAACCAGTAGCGCGAGAAGCCGGCCGGTTGAGGGTCGACTTGCGGATAGATGACGTGCGCAGGCATCACTGCCGCCAACTGCTTGCTCAGACGAGCAAAGGGCAGCAGGTCCTTGGCACGGATTTCATCCAGACTGCGCTCGTCATTGGGGATCGCCACATGGGAGTCGGCCTCGGCCCAGCCGTGCCCGGGAAAGTGCTTGCCGGTAGCGGCCATGCCGGCACTCTTCATGCCGCGGATGAAGGCACCGGCGAGCAACGCCGCCTGCTCGGGGTCGCCCTCGAAAGCCCGGCTGCCCACCACCGCGCTGCGCTGGTGATCGAGGTCCAGTACCGGGGCGAAGCTCAGGTCCAGCCCCACCGCCAGGACCTCGGTGGCCATGACCCAGCCACACTGCTCGGCCAGGTACTCGGCATTCGGATTGTCGGCCAGGGCACGCATGGCCGGCAGGCGCACAAAGCCCTGGCGCAGACGCTGCACCCGGCCGCCCTCCTGGTCCACGGCCAACAACAGGTCCGGGCGAATCGCGCGAATCGCCGCGCACAGCTCCCGTACCTGGCGCGGATGTTCGATATTGCGGGCAAAGATGATCAACCCACCGACCTGCGGCTGACGCAGGAGTTGGCGATCTTCGGCCGTCAGCCAGGTACCGGCGACGTCCACCATCAAAGAGCCTTGCAGGCCAGCAGTCATAGAAATTCCTTAAGCACTACGATGGCTTCCAGGCAACGCTGATCGAGCCGCATCCGCATGGATGCAGCCGGCCGAGCAGCATCGGCGCAGGGAAGGCACGGGATATAGAACGAGAATCGGCATGGGCGGCTAGCTTAGCGGATGTAAGCTGTCGCGCCCACCCGTGGGTCAGGCCTTGGCGGCTGCCGGGGCCGATTTGCTGCGCGGCTTGAGCTGGGCGCTGGCCATGGCTTCGTCGGTGACGCCGGTTTCGGCACGCATGCCCGCGGCGAGGAACGGCACCATCAGGCGCATCACCTGCTCGATGGAGGTATTGACCCCGAAATCGGTTTCGGCGATAGCCCGCAGCGCCTTGATCCCGGACATGCTGAACGCCGCAGCACCGAGCATGAAGTGCACGCGCCAGAACAGCTCGATGGGCGGAATACGCGGCGCCGCTTCGTTGACCAGCAGCATGTAGCGGCGGAACACCTTGCCGTACATGTCCTCCAGATAACGCCGCAAGTGCCCCTGGCTCTGGCTGAACGCCAGCCCCAGCAGACGCATGAAGATCGACAGGTCGTTACCGCTGCGCGGCTGCACTACCAGGGCCTGCTCGACGAGGATTTCCAGCAGCTCTTCCAGGCTCGGCTTGTTCTCCGGCCTGGACTGACGGCGCTCAAGCTCACGATCGAGACTGATGCAGAACGGGCCGAGGAAACGCGAGAATACCGCCTGGATCAAGGCCTTCTTGGACCCGAAATGATAGTTGACCGCTGCCAGGTTGACCCCGGCCTTGCTGGTGATCAGCCGCAATGAGGTTTCGGCAAAACCTTTTTCCGCGAACAACTGCTCGGCAGCATCGAGAATGCGTTCAACGGTTTCCGACTGGGCCATGGCTACTCCGCCTGACAAACACTTGTTTGAAACATACGTTTCAGGCTTTGCAATGTCAAGCCTGCCGGCCTCTGCGCAAGCCGTCCGGCGCGCTATTTAATCACACCTGCCGGCCACTGTAGCCAGCCTTCGGCGCAGGATTGCGGCACCCGGATGACAACCGCTCGGCCACCTCAGGCAAAAGGAGGATTGCCAAGCGACGTCCACTGTATATAATCCCAGTCACTGTATAAAAAGACAGAGCGATCGACATGCTAAAACTGACGCCACGCCAAGCTGAGATTCTGGCTTTTATCAAACGCTGCCTCGAAGACAACGGCTACCCGCCCACCCGTGCGGAAATTGCCCAGGAACTGGGATTCAAATCGCCCAACGCCGCTGAGGAACACCTCAAGGCCCTGGCCCGCAAAGGCGCCATCGAGATGACCCCGGGTGCCTCCCGCGGAATCCGCATTCCCGGCTTCGAAGCCAAGGCCGACGATACCCTGCCGATCATTGGCCGTGTCGCCGCCGGTGCACCGATCCTGGCCCAGCAGCACATCGAAGAGTCCTGCAATATCAACCCGACCTTCTTCCACCCTCGCGCCGACTACTTGCTTCGCGTCCACGGCATGAGCATGAAGGACATCGGCATCTTCGACGGTGACCTGTTGGCGGTACACACCACTCGCGAGGCCCGCAATGGCCAGGTCGTGGTGGCGCGCATCGGTGATGAGGTCACGGTCAAGCGCTTCAAGCGCGAAGGCAGCAAGGTCTGGCTGATTGCCGAGAACCCTGAATTCGCCCCCATCGAAGTCAACCTGAAAGATCAGGATCTGGTGATCGAAGGCTTGAGTGTCGGCGTCATTCGCCGCTAAAGGAGGCTCCATGCAGTTCCCCCACACACCACAGCAAGCACAACTGCCACTGTTCGAGGCGTTCCTGGCCCAGCCATTGGCGCCCGCCCTCAAGGAAGTGGTCGAATCGCCCTGGAACAAAGATCCAGAAGCCTTCAGCGAGCTGTCGTTACGCGGCGCCGCCGGGAACTGCCTGAACCTATTGGCACCGATCCTTCGGGAACTCAGCCAGGACCAGGACGCGCGCTGGCTGACACTGATCGCCCCGCCCTCCAGCCTGACCCAAAGCTGGCTACGGGACGCCGGCCTGAATCGCGAGGGGATCCTGCTGCTGCACCCCCGGGGCAATCAGAGCCCGCAACAGCTCGCCTGCGAGGCCCTGCGCCTGGGTCGCAGTCATACCGTAGTCAGCTGGTTGAACCCGTTGAGCGCCAGCGCCCGGCAACAACTGATCAGCGCCGCACGGACTGGCGATGCGCAGAGCCTGAATATTCGCCTGGGATGAAACACCGGGAAAGCGTGGGATTTACGCTTGAATGACACAAGGCTTCTCCAGGATTGAGAAGCCGGAACAAATGCGACGGATGACCGGAGAAACCCGATAGACGGGCTTAGTGCAGAACCCGCGGGCCATCTTCCTTGTCAATTTCACCTTCAACCAGTCGACCGGCCATCTGTACGCCGACGCTCAACATGGCCTTGGCCACTTCCACGTGCTGACCTTGCAGAAAGGCTTTGGCATCCTCGGAGAAATCCAAAGTAACCAGAGAACCCTCGTCCTCAGCTCTGCGCAGCTCGATACGGCCGTCTGGCAACTCGACAATTTCTAGAAAGGACGTTGGCATAAAGGTCTGGTCTCCACGAAAGGGCGGGATTATATCAGTCATCACCCCCGCCCCGCTCAGGATCTTGCAGGGGGATCGTGCCCCCTCACCAGGAATTACTTCCCGATCCTTGCAATCAACCCCTAGCCACACCGACCCCAAGCCCGCGCCAGCCCCCTTCAAAAATTCGGCTTGTATTCAAAACCCGCCGAGGCCTGGCTGTCGGAAAACGGCGTGATCAGCGACTTCTTCAGGACCAACCGATTGACCAGGGAGCCGGGAAACATCTGAATGGAGTTGTTGAAGTGCTCCACATTCAGGTTGAACAGGGTAATCGCCCCACCGATATTGCCTTCCTGCTCGGCAACCTCGCGCATCAGGTTACTCAACAACTCGACGGACTTGAGGTCGGGGTAGGCCTCAAACGCAAGATTCAAACCGCCCAGCAAAGCCTTGGTGCCCTGGTCTACCGACTTGAGCGCATCACCGTCGGCTGCGGATGGCAAGCTACCAATGGCACTACGCAGCCCAACGATCTTTTCCAGCAACTGGCTTTCATAGGCCTGGAAGCCAGCCACTTGCGGCTCCAGCATGTCCAGCACCTTGATCCTCTGGCGCTGGTAGGTCAGCACATCCGACCAGGCCCGCTGGGCACGGTTATGCGCACCGACAATCTTGTTGTAGTGCACATAGGCAAGAACGCCCAAGGCAATCGCGATGACCAGCAACAACTCCATACTCTACTGCTCCATTTCATCAGTGACCTTCAGCGGAAGATCGAAATTGTTGTCGTGCAGCTCCGCCAACTCATGCACCAGGGCCAGCACCGGAAACAGGTTAGGCAACGGCAGGCCCTGCTCGATATTGGCGTAGAAGCTCGACAGATCGTCAAACGTGCCCGGATCCTTGTAGGCCATGACCTCGGCATCATCGAAGCTCAGACATAAATGGCCCTCGCTGGAGAATTCCAGATTCACCTTTTTCAGCCGCCGACGAAGTTCCAGCAAGAAAGCCAGGGTGGTGGGCGTTGCGAACTTCGCGCAAGCCAGCTCACTATCACCGGTGAAATTGAAGCTTCTGTTGAAGTCATCGGAAGTGGTCTCAAAGACTTTGCGCTTCTTGCTCTTGGTATTTGGCAGATCACTGCGCACCATCACCCCTCTGACCCAAGGAAAGTCCACCACCAGGCTGAAGCGATCGAAACTCTCATAGACCCGCTCGCTCTCGCCATCGGATTTGCGTTTGTAGTGGGAGTTCACATAACGCAGATGGTGAAAGACAAAGGACAACTGATGCCGCGGGCCCTGGTAGGTCCCCCTGGCTGAAGCCTCGATACGGCGGCTGTCATTGCCGCGATCATAGTCGTCGAACTCACTGCTCAGTTGCGCGAAACGCTCATCGGCGGTTCCGCCCGGGTCCCAAAGGCCGTTACTGAGAAATGAACACTTACGGGCTATTTTCTGCGGCAACTCGTCTAACACGGCTTTACGGCCCATCCAGGTATACAAGGTGGCAAAACCCAGGCAGGCCGTCGCAAACCACATCAGCTCCACACCCGCCATGGCCGGGATCGCCGACACAATAGCCAGCATCAACAGCAGCCAGGACTGGGCATGATCGAACTCCAACCCTCCCCTGAAGGACTGGAGCCTGGCGATGACCCTCAATAGATCCTCGTTGCTCTTGGCTCGAGCCACCTCTGCATTGCTAGTGGCCAACAACTTCACCAACTCGGCATCGTGCTTGAGAAACTGCATTACATTTCCTTGATCAAGTTGCAAGCCTCAGGAACATCTGGAACAGCAGCAAGAGCATGGCCGTCATGCAACTGCGCCAACTGATGCACCAGCTCCAGCAGTGAATACAGCTTCGGCAACTCGATACCCGCCTTGATCCGCTCGCGAAAGACCGCCAGGTCACTCAGCGAGCCCGGATCGGCATGGGCAATGATGTCCGCATTATCAAAGCTCAGACAGAGCCGCCCTTGACTGGAAAATTCCAGATTGACCCGGTAAAGATGGCGTGAAAGCTCCATCAGGAGGTCCAGGATTGCTGGCCTGGCGAAGTGTTCGCAACAGGCCTGATCATTACCGCGCAGTACAAAGACCTGGTCGAAATCGTCGCGACCGGTCTTGAACGGCTGCCCCGCCAATGACACTTCCAGGGGACTGGAGCGAACCGTAATCTCTGTCACCCACGGGAAATCCAGCACCAGGCTGTAGCGGTTGTACGTGTCGTAGACAGTGCGATAGCTGCCGCCGGCACCACGCTCTTGCCTGGAATTGACGTACTGCAGATGGTGATACTCGAACGCCAAGGACTGGCGAGGCCCCTGGTAGACACCCAGGAGCGAGTCCTGGATATGGCGTCGCTCATTACCCCGCTGGTAATCGCTGAACTCGTTGTTCAGCCTTTTCAGGCGCCAGTCGGCACTGCTGTCGGACTCGCTCAAGCCATGATGAAACATTACGCACTTGCGCACGATGCTTGCCGCCAGATCAGTCAAGGAGCCAGAGGCCCCTTTGCTGACGTAATAGCTAAAGAAACACAGAGCCAGAAACACCCAGAACATCCCGCCCATGCCGTCCATCAGCAGCGCGACAGCCAGGGAGGCAAACGCCAGGACCAGAAGCGTTATTGCCTGCACATGGTCGAATTCCAGACCGCCGGGGAATATCTCCAGCCTGTCGAGCACTTCCAGCAAGTCAGTATTGGACTGGGCACGAACCACTCGCACCCGGCAATCGTTCAGCAGGCGAAGCAGCGCCTGGTCACGCAAGAAGAACAGCATGAATCTTCCTTGATCAAATAGTCACGCCGCCAATCAAGCAGCGCTCAGGATCAACACTCGTTAAGGCCATCCCTGAAACGAATGGCCAGGGCCTTGAGGTTCTGCCGCCAGCTTTCCAGCTCTTCCCGACTCAGTGCCTGCTCGGGCTCCTCTTCATCCAGATTGACCGCAACAATCAGTGGCTGGGTTACGTCGCCCTTGGGCTTGTGCGGCGCCTGTGGCGGCTGAAACAGCTCGCTGTAAGCAGACAGCAGTTGCGCCAGCCAGGTTTGCGGGCTGTGCGCCAATTCCACCAGCTCTGCCAGCTCGGGAATGGCAATGCTTTGCAGCACTTCACGATTGAGGATCTGCTCGACCCGGGCCGCATTGGCCTGCGGCAGCCGATAGAACCCGGCAATTTCATGGCACAGCCCCAGCAAGGCCCCGTACAGGTGGAACAGCACCGACTCGCGCCCCGCCTGGACCTGCGCCTGGGCATTCATGGCCCGCCCTTCCTCAGCGCGTGCCAGGGCTTCGAGCGACAGACCGGCAAAGTAGATTTTCTGATTGGTACGGGTATAGAGCTCGTGGGCCATATGGGCAGCCTCCACTGCGAAAAGAGAACCAGATGCAGACGGCACAGTTTCAGGGATCACTCCAGCTTGCCGCAAGCAAAAGAAAGGCCGCATGCCCCCTTGAAGGAGTCATGCGGCCCTGTTGGTCGCTACACCGAGAAGCTAGCCCTCGGCAGGCCAAGCACTTAGCGCTTGTCTTCGACCTTCCATTTACCGCCGTCGTAGAAGGCACGCCAGCCGGTCGGCTTGCCGTCGACTTCGGTCTGCACGTACTGCTCCTTGGTCTTGCGGCTGTAGCGCACCACCGCAGGGCGGCCGTCCGGGTCCTTCTGCGGAGCTTCGCAGAGGAAGTGGTACTTGGGATCGATCTCATCCTTGTGCGGGATCAGTTCCAGCACCAACGGCGCACGGGTCTCGCGGTTTTTCGGGAACTGACTGGCCGCCAGGAACAGGCCCGAAGCGCCATCGCGCAGGATGTAGGTGTCGTTGACCTTCTCGCACTTGAGCTCGGGCATCTTCACCGGGTCCATCTTCGGCGGCGCCGCGTCACCGCTTTTCAGCAGCTTGCGAGTGTTCTTGCAGGTCGGGTTGGTGCAACCGAAGAACTTGCCGAAACGGCCGGTCTTGAGCTGCATCTCGCTGCCGCACTTATCACACTCCAGGCTCGGGCCTTCATACCCCTTGATCCGGTAGCTGCCCTCTTCGATCTCGTAGCCGGCGCAATCCGGGTTGTTACCGCAGATGTGCAGCTTGCGCTTTTCGTCCAGCAGGTAGGCATCCATCGCCGTACTGCAGATCGGGCAACGATGCTTGCCGCGCAGCACCAGGGATTCGGACTCGCCTTCGTCATCCGCGGCGATCTCGTCGCCCGGCACCAGGTTGACGGTGGCCTTGCAACGCTCCTTGGGTGGCAGGCTGTAGCCCGAGCAGCCGAGGAACACGCCAGTGGAGGCGGTACGGATCTGCATCGGCCGGCCGCAGGTCTGGCATGGGATATCGGTCATTACCGGCTGGTTGGCGCGCATGCCGCTTTCGGCGCCCTCGGCCACTTCGAGCTTCTTCTTGAAGTCGCCGTAGAATTCGTCGAGGACGTTCTTCCAGTCGCGCTCGCCCTGGGCCACGTCATCGAGGTTCTCTTCCATGCCGGCGGTGAAGCCGTAGTCCATAAGGTTGGAGAAGCTCTCGGAAAGGCGCTCAGTGACGATGTCGCCCATCTTTTCCGAATAGAAACGACGGTTGTGCAGGGTCACATAGCCGCGATCCTGGATGGTCGAAATGATTGCCGCATAGGTCGAAGGACGACCAATGCCGCGCTTTTCCATTTCCTTCACCAGGCTGGCTTCGGAGTAACGCGCCGGGGGCTTGGTGAAGTGCTGGCTCGGATCGAGCTTGATCAGCTTCAGCACTTCGCCCTGGGCCATTTCCGGCAGCACATCGTCATCGCCCGGCTTGGCCATCTGCGGCATGACCCGGGTGTAACCGTCGAACTTGAGGATGCGGCCCTTGGCACGCAGCTCGAAGTCGCCAGCGGCGACGCTGACGGTGGTGGACAGGTATTGCGCCGGCAGCATCTGGCAGGCGACGAACTGGCGCCAGATCAGCTCGTAGAGGCGCTCAGCGTCACGTTCCATGCCCGACAGCTTGCTTGGGTGGGTGTTCACATCGGACGGACGAATCGCTTCGTGCGCCTCCTGGGCCCCTTCCTTGCTGCTGTAGACATTGGGCGAAGCCGGCAGGTACTTGTTGCCGAACTCGTCTTCGATATAGGTACGCGCCATCGCCACGGCATCGGCCGAGAGGTTGGTGGAGTCGGTACGCATATAGGTGATGTAGCCGGCTTCATACAGACGCTGGGCCATCATCATGGTCTTCTTCACCCCGAAGCCCAGGCGATTGCTCGCAGCCTGCTGCAGGGTGGAGGTGATGAACGGCGCCGATGGCTTGCTGCTGGTGGGCTTGTCTTCACGCTTGGCGACGCTGTAGGCCGAGGCCTTGAGCTTCTCCAGGGCGGCCATGGCCTGTGCTTCGTTGAGCGGTTTGAAGGCTTCGCCGTTTTCACGGGCCACTTCAAAACGCACATTCGAGCCCTTGGCAGTGCCCAGGTCAGCGTGTACTTCCCAGTATTCTTCCGGGATGAAGGCACGAATCTCACGCTCGCGCTCCACCACCAGCTTCACGGCTACCGACTGCACGCGACCGGCAGACAGGCCCCGGGCAATCTTCGCCCACAGCAGCGGCGAAACCATGTAGCCCACCACGCGGTCGAGGAAGCGTCGCGCCTGCTGGGCATTGACTCGATCAATGTCCAGCTCGCCCGGCTGGGAGAAGGCTTCCTGGATCGCCTTCTTGGTGATTTCGTTGAACACCACGCGCTTGTAGCGGCTGTCATCACCGCCGATGGCTTCCCGCAGGTGCCAGGCAATGGCTTCCCCTTCGCGGTCCAAGTCCGTTGCGAGATAGATGGTGTCGGCATCCTTGGCAAGGCGGCGCAACTCTTCGATGACCTTTTCCTTGCCAGGGAGGATTTCGTACTTGGCTTTCCAGCCGTGCTCGGGATCGACGCCCATGCGCGACACCAGCTGCTTGCGAGCCTTTTCCTTCGGCGACAGAGCCGGGGCTTCGCCCGCAGCGGCCTTGCCACGCTTGGCGGCTGGCTCCTTGGCGGCACTTGCCGAACCGCTGGTGGGCAGGTCTCGGATATGGCCGATACTCGACTTCACCACGTATTGGTTACCCAAGTACTTGTTGATGGTCTTGGCCTTAGCCGGGGATTCCACAATGACCAGCGATTTGCCCATGGATCAGAAAATTCCTGAATTCGAGAAGTGAAAGGCGGTTGGCGCCTGACGCGGCACCGCTATATATAGTGGCAACAGGGTGAGGTCAAGCGCAGGGTACTGCGCGACCTGTACTCATGCCGGTGAAAAAAGACTGGGTTCGGCCTGCACCAAAGCAAAGCGCGGGACCTGCTCGCCGTCAACTTCGACCGACTCCAGGAACATGCTCAAGGGCCGCACCCAAAAGCCGTAATCCCCATACAGGGCTTGGTAGAACACCACTTCTTCTTCCGTTTCCGAGTGCCGCGCCACGCTGAAAACGCGGTACTGCGGCCCCTTGTAATGCTGATAGAGCCCGGGTTGTAACTGCATGCTCTGGCCCTCGTGCAATTTTTTCAAAATAAAGACAAACAAATCTTCAGAAAAACAAAAACCGGGGCACTGGGCCCCGGCTTCCATCAACCCAACGCTTAAACGCGTTCGAAGACGGTCGAGATACCCTGGCCAAGGCCGATGCACATGGTGGACACCCCGAAGGTGCCGCCATTCTGCTTCATGACGTTGAGCAGGGTCCCGGAGATACGTGCGCCGGAGCAACCGAACGGGTGACCCAGGGCGATCGCGCCGCCGTGCAGGTTAACCTTCTCGTTCATCTTGTCGAGCACTTTCAGATCTTTCAGCACTGGCAGGGCCTGTGCAGCGAAAGCTTCGTTGAGCTCGAAGAAGTCGATATCGTTGATGCCCAGGCCCGCGCGCTTCAGGGCTTTCTGCGTGGCCGGTACTGGACCATAGCCCATGATGGCCGGATCCACACCTGCAACGGCCATCGAACGAATCACCGCCATCGGCTGGATACCCAGGTCCTGGGCACGCTGGGCCGACATCACGATCATGCACGAGGCACCGTCGGTGATCTGCGACGAAGTACCGGCAGTCACGGTACCACCTTTAGGGTTGAACGCCGGCTTCAGGGCCGCCAGGCTCTCCAGGGTGGTCTCGGGACGGATGGTTTCGTCGTAGTCGAACAGTTTCAGGAAACCGTTCTCGTCGTAACCCTGCATCGGGATGATTTCATCCTTGAACTTGCCTTCCACAGTCGCCTTGTGGGCGAGCTGGTGGGAGCGCACGCCAAAGGCGTCCTGCTGCTCACGGGTGATGCCGTGCATCTTGCCCAGCATCTCGGCGGTCAGGCCCATCATGCCGGAGGCTTTGGCTGCGTACAGGGACATGTGCGGGTTCGGATCGACACCGTGCATCATGCTCACGTGGCCCATGTGCTCGACGCCGCCGACCACGAACACGTCACCGTTGCCGGTCATGATCGCTTGCGCGGCAGTGTGCAAAGCACTCATGGACGAGCCACACAGGCGGCTGACGGTCTGGCCGGCCGAGGTGTGCGGGATCTGGGTCATCAGCGACGCCATGCGTGCGATGTTCCAGCCCTGCTCCAGGGTCTGGTTGACGCAGCCCCAGATCACGTCCTCGACTTCCGCCGGGTCGACCTTGGCGTTGCGTTCCAGCAGTTTGCTGATCAGGTGCGCCGACATGTCTTCGGCGCGGGTGTTGCGGTGCATGCCGCCCTTGGAGCGGCCCATCGGAGTACGACCGAAGTCGACAATCACGACGTCTCTAGGATTCAAGCTCATATGTTCACTCTCGCTCTAGTGTGGGCGCTTAACCGAAGAAGCTCTGGCCGTTCTTGGCCATTTCACGCAGCTTCGCGGTCGGGTGGTACAGCGCGCCCAGATCGGCGTACTGGTCGGCCAGGGCAACGAACTCGGCAACACCGATGGAATCGATGTAGCGCAGCGCACCGCCACGGAATGGAGGGAAACCAATGCCGTAGACCAGGCCCATGTCAGCTTCGGCAGCGGTTTCAACGATGCCGTCTTCCAGGCAACGAACGGTTTCCAGGCACAACGGGATCATCATCCAGTTGATGATGTCTTCGTCGGTGACTTCACGCTGCTCGTAGACAATCGGCTTGAGCACTTCCAGCACCGACGGATCGGCCACCTTCTTCTGCTTGCCCTTCTTGTCGGTTTCGTAGGCGTAGAAGCCCTTGCCGTTCTTCTGGCCCAGGCGCTTGGCTTCGTAGAGCACGTCCACGGCCGAGCGGCGATCGTCCTTCATGCGATCCGGGAAGCCTTCGGCCATGACGTCACGACCGTGGTGGCCGGTGTCGATGCCGACCACGTCCATCAGGTACGCCGGGCCCATTGGCCAGCCGAATTTCTCCATGATCTTGTCGATGCGCACGAAGTCCACACCGGCGCTGACCAGCTTGGCGAAACCGCCGAAGTACGGGAACAGCACGCGGTTGACCAAAAAGCCCGGGCAGTCGTTGACCACGATCGGGTTCTTGCCCATTTTCTTGGCGTAGGCAACGGTGGTCGCTACCGCCAGCTCGCTGGACTTCTCGCCACGGATCACTTCCACCAGCGGCATCATGTGCACCGGGTTGAAGAAGTGCATGCCGACGAAGTTTTCCGGACGCTTGAGGGCCTTGGCCAGCAGGCTGATGGAAATGGTCGAGGTGTTGGACGCCAGGATGGTGTCCTCCTTGACCTGGCCTTCCACTTCAGCCAGCACGATCTGCTTGACCTTTGGGTTCTCGACCACGGCTTCAACCACCAGATCGACGTTGCCGAAGTCACCGTAGGACAGGGTCGGACGAATGCCGTTGAGCACTTCAGCCATCTTCGCGGCGGTCATGCGGCCTTTGTCAACGCGGCCCACCAGCAGTTTCGCGGCTTCCGCCAGACCCTGCTCGATGCCGTGTTCGTTGATGTCCTTCATCAGGATCGGCGTGCCTTTGGAGGCCGACTGGTAGGCGATGCCGCCACCCATGATACCGGCGCCGAGTACGGCGGCCTGCTTCACGTCCTTGGCGATTTCGTCGTAGGCCTTGGCCTTTTTCTTCAGTTCCTGATCGTTCAGGAACAGGCCGATCAGGCTTTGCGCAGCAGAGGTCTTGGCCAGTTTGACGAAGCCGGCGGCCTCTACTTCCAAGGCTTTGTCGCGGCCAAAGTTGGCGGCTTTCTGAATGGTCTTGATCGCTTCGACCGGTGCCGGGTAGTTCGGGCCAGCCTGGCCGGCCACGAAACCTTTGGCGGTTTCGAAAGCCATCATCTGCTCAATGGCGTTGAGCTTGAGCTTTTCCAGCTTAGGCTGGCGCTTGGCCTTGTAGTCGAACTCGCCGGAAATGGCGCGCTTGACCAGGGCCAGAGCGGCGTCCTTGAGTTTGTCGGGAGCAACCACGGCGTCGACGGCACCAACTTTCAGCGCGTCTTCAGCACGGTTTTCCTTGCCGGCGGCAATCCACTCGATGGCGTTGTCGGCACCGATCAGACGCGGCAGGCGCACGGTACCGCCGAAGCCCGGGTAGATGCCCAGCTTGACTTCCGGCAGGCCGATCTTGGCACTGGCAGCCATGACGCGGTAGTCCGCCGCCAGGCACATTTCCAGGCCGCCGCCCAGGGCGATGCCGTTGATCGCGGCAACGGTTGGCACGTTGAGGTCTTCGAAATCGCTGAAGATCTTGTTGGCTTCGAGGTTGCCTGCCACCAGCTCGGCATCCGGCAGCTTGAAGTTGTCGACAAACTCGGTGATGTCGGCGCCGACGATGAACACGTCCTTGCCGCTGCTGACGATCACGCCCTTGATCGAAGCATCTGCCTTGATGGTGTCAACAGCCTGACGCAATTCGTTCAGGGTTAGACGGTTGAACTTGTTGACGGACTCACCCTTGAGGTCGAAATTCAATTCGACGATGCCACTTTCAAGAGCCTTAACCGTGATGGCTTTACCTTCGTAAATCATCAACTGATCTCCACGATATGGAAGCTGAACAGTACACGTCGGACGCTGACTTCTGGCATGGCACTAACGTCACCGTCGATGCTAACGCCAATCCGCCAGGCACACCCGCCAACGCGATAGTCGGGATTCTGTATAGAGCCGCCTGCGATGCAAACGCTCATTTCATACGCCCGTTTGATTTGGGTACGCCACATTCAGGGAAAATCCAGCAATTGTCAATCGTCCAAAATGCTGTTTGAAACGCGACTTTGCGGTCACTCCATTGCTCCCTGAACGATCAACACGCCCCTGCATTCATAACCATTCATAGGATCTATATTTAGAAAATGCGCCCTAAATCTCCCACTGAATGGGAGAAAGAGCGACTACGCTGGGAAAATATCTGAAGAAGCCGCACAGTTTGTGCGACAGGGGCACCGCCCCATTCTGCAAGAGGCCACCCCGGGTGGCAGCCACGAGATTACCGGCCTGCCTGGCCATCCCCGCCCGATGCTGATATCGGGCTTTTTATTGCCGGCTGCCCGCGATTGCCGCGCGCACCCTCCCCTGGATGACTCAGGCCAACGCCTTGAGCACCGAGGCAATATCCTGCAAAACACTGACCTCGCCACGCTCGTTCCAGTACAGGGCGATCATCTGCTTGTCCGCCTCGACCTTGAACACCCCTGCCGGCAAGGCCTGGAAGTGCTTGAGCAGTGGCTCATCGACACAGGGCTCGCGCCACTGGTTGACCCAGTTGCCCGGCGCGATCTGCCAATAACTCCAACACACAGGCTGCCCGCTGCGTCGTGGCCGGTGATACTGCGGGCAAGGGTTGGGCGGCTCCTGGCCCAGCCAGTGCGGCCACTCCTGAGGGGCCAGTTGCATGGCCAGGCCCATGCGTCGCGCCTCCATGCGCAAGGCGATCAACCCGCTCTGGCGACGAGAAGGTCGCAACCACGCCAGCGGACTGAGAACTACCGCAAGGATTGACACCACTATCCAGACCGTCATATCTGTACTCTCGATTTTTGATGAGCGGGACCTGGGTCAAACCAACCCGCTTGAAACCAGCCATACTTGAAGCTATTGCAACCCTCAGGAGGAGCACCTCATGCCCTACCACCATATTCTGGTCGCCGTAGATCTAACCGAAGAGTGCGATCCTGTTATCCACCGTGCTCGCGAACTGTCGGTGAGCAATGGAGCCAAGCTGTCCCTGGTGCACATTGTCGAACCCATGGCCATGGCCTTCGGGGGCGACGTCCCCATGGATCTTTCGCAATTGCAGCAGCAACAGTTCGACCAGGCCCGGGAGCGTCTTGATCGGCTGATCAACAAGTACCCGGAGCTGACCAAGGAATACAGCCACCTGACCTACGGCCAGCCGCGCCAGGAAATCCATCACCTGGCCAAGGAACAGGAATGCGACCTGATCGTGGTCGGCAGCCACGGCCGACATGGCCTGGCCCTGCTACTGGGCTCCACCGCCAATGACGTCCTGCACGGCGCGCCTTGCGACGTGCTGGCCGTGCACCTGGTCAAACGCTGAACCCGCCCCGAGGGTTGCCGGCTCCCAAAAGCTGGCAAGCGCACTGAAAAAAAGCCCGACTCTGCAGTCGGGCTTTTTTATCAGCAACCGGTCACTCAGGCATCCAGTTCGGCCCAGCGCTCGACCATCTGCTCCAGTTCGGCATTCAACTGCTCAAGGCGGGCAATTACCGCTGCAGTTTCCGCCGCCGGGCGCTGATAGAAACCAGCGTCGGCCATTTCCGCCTCGACCCCGGCGATCTGCTGCTCCATGGCATCGATCTGCCCCGGCAAAGCCTCAAGCTCGCGCTGCAATTTGTAGCTGAGCTTCTTTTTCGCCGCCGGCGCTTCCTGGGCAGGAGCCGGAGCCGCCTGTACCGGTGCCACCACTGCAGAGTTCAGCTCGGCCTTGCCGGACTTGTTCTCGGTCACCCCCAGCAACCGCGGCGAACCGCCCTGGCGCAACCAGTCCTGGTAGCCGCCGACGTACTCGCGCACCTTGCCTTCCCCTTCGAAGACCAGGGTGCTGGTCACCACGTTGTCGAGGAATGCCCGGTCGTGGCTGACCATCAGCACAGTGCCCTGGAAGGTCAGCAGCACCTCTTCCAGCAGTTCGAGGGTTTCTACATCCAGGTCGTTGGTCGGTTCATCGAGCACCAGCAGGTTGGCCGGTTTACTGAACAGCTTGGCCAGCAGCAACCGCGCACGTTCGCCGCCAGACAACGCCTTGACCGGCGTGCGAGCACGCTGCGGGCTGAACAGGAAGTCGCCGAGGTAGCTCAGCACGTGGCGGCTCTGGCCATCGATCTCGATGAAGTCGCGACCTTCGGCAACGTTGTCGATCACGGTCTTTTCCAGATCCAGCTGATGGCGCAACTGGTCGAAGTAGGCCACGTCGATACGCGTACCCTCTTCCACCTTACCGCTGCTGGGCACCAGGCCACCGAGCATCAGCTTGAGCAGCGTGGTCTTGCCGGTACCGTTGGCGCCCAAGAGGCCGATGCGGTCGCCGCGCTGCAGGACCATGGAGAAGTCCTTGACCAGGAACGGACCGTCCGGGTGAGCAAAGCTGACGTTCTCCAGCACCATCACCTGCTTGCCGGACTTGTCTGCGGTTTCCAGCTGGATATTGGCCTTGCCGGTACGCTCGCGACGTTCGCTGCGCTCGACACGCAGCGCCTTGAGGGCGCGCACGCGGCCTTCGTTGCGGGTGCGCCGGGCCTTGATGCCCTGGCGAATCCAGACTTCCTCCTGGGCCAGGCGCTTGTCGAACAGCGCGTTGGCGGTTTCTTCCGCCGCCAGCATGGCTTCCTTGTGCACCAGGAAGCTGGCGTAGTCGCCGTTCCAGTCGATCAGGCCGCCGCGGTCCAGTTCGAGGATGCGGGTGGCCAGGTTCTGCAGGAAGGAACGGTCGTGGGTAATAAAGAGGACCGCCCCCTGGAAATCCTTCAGCGCCTCTTCCAGCCAGGCGATGGCACCAATGTCCAGGTGGTTGGTGGGCTCGTCGAGCAGCAGCAGGTCCGGCTCGGACACCAGGGCCTGGGCCAGCAGCACGCGACGACGCCAGCCGCCGGACAACTCGGCGAGGGTCTTGTCGGCCGGCAGTTGCAGGCGGCTCAGGGTGCTGTCCACCAATTGTTGCAGGCGCCAGCCGTCACGGGCTTCGAGGTCGTGCTGGACGTGCATCAGTTTTTCCAGATCGGCGTCGGTGACGATGTTCTGGCTCAGGTGGTGGTACTGGGCCAGCAACTCGCCGACACCGTCCAGGCCCTGGGCGACCACGTCGAACACGGTCCGCTCGTCGGCCACCGGCAATTCCTGGGGCAATTCGCCGATCTTCAGACCGGGTGCGCGCCATACGGAGCCGTCGTCGGGCTTCTGATCGCCCTTGACCAGCTTCATCATGCTGGATTTGCCAGTACCGTTACGGCCGATGATGCACACCCGCTCACCACGGGCGATCTGCCAGGACACCTTGTCCAACAACGGCATGGCGCCGAAAGCAAGGGACACATCGCTGAATTTGAGCAGGGTCATGTTCTTCTCCAAAAACCGGGCGCGCATTCTACCTGAGTTGAGCCCGCAGAAGGCCGGGTATTTCGCCCACAAGGGCGCTCGCGGCACATTTTTTGCCAACTGATGCCAGCAGGCCGGCAAAGCTTTCACCGGTTGCTGGCAAAAGGCTAAGCTAGTGAGCAATCAGTGTTGGCCCTGTCGGCACTTGTCATGATTTCTCTGCCCGGATGTCTCATGCGCAGTCGCCTTTTCAGTGTTTTATCTTGCCTGCTTCTTTCCACCACAGCCGTCCACTGCGCCCAGGCGGCAGACCTGACTCTACAGCGCCAGTATTACGATGAAGCCAAGCGCGCCCTGGCCAAAGGCGATTCCGGCCCCTATTTCCGTTATGCCGATGCGCTGCGCGACTATCCGCTGGAGCCCTACCTGGCCTACGACGAGCTCACCGCCCGGCTGAAATCCGCCAGCAACCCCGAGATCGAGAAGTTCCTCGCCGAACATGGCGACCTGCCCCAGGCCAACTGGATGAAACTGCGCTGGTTGCGCTGGCTGGCCGAACGCGGCGACTGGGCGACCTTCACCAAGTACTACGATCCGAAACTCAACTTCACCGAACTGGACTGCCTCAATGGCCAGTACCAGCTGGGGCACAACCTCAAGGCCGAAGGCTACGCCGCCACCGAGAAGCTCTGGCTGACCGGCAAATCCCAACCTGCTGCCTGCGACGCGTTGTTCGCCCAGTGGGCCGCCGAAGGCCAGTTGACCGAACAGAAGCGCTGGCAGCGAGCCAAACTGGCCGCCGAGGCCCGCAACTACCCCCTGGCCAACAGCCTGGTAAAGAGCATGACCACCCTGGCGCCCCAGGGCCGCCTGCTGGTGGACGTGGCGCAAAAACCCGAACTGCTGAGCCAGCCCTCGCGCTTCCAGCCTGCCGATGAAGCCATGTCCGACGTGGTTGGCCTCGGCCTGCGCCGCCTGGCGCGCCAGGATCCGGACAAGGCCATGGCCCTGCTGGATGGCTATGCCAGCAGCATGCACTTTTCCCGTGACGAAAAAGTGGCCATCGCCCGCGAGATCGGCCTGACCCTGGCACGGCGCTTCGACAGCCGCGCCCTGGACGTGATGACCAAGTACGATCCCGAACTGCGGGACAACACCGTCTCCGAATGGCGCCTGCGCCTGCTGCTGCGCCTGGCGCGCTGGGAAGACGCCTACCAGCTGACCCGCAAGCTGCCCCAGGACCTGGCCACCACCAACCGCTGGCGCTACTGGCAGGCCCGTAGCCTGGAACTGGCCGAACCGAAGAACCCTCAGGCCCAGGTATTGTTCAAGGGCCTGGCCCGGGAGCGGGATTTCTACGGTTTCCTTGCCGCCGATCACGCCAAGGCGCCCTACCAGCTCAACAACCAACCGCTGATGCTCAGCCAGGCCGTGATCAACAAGGTACGCAACACCCCGGGTGTACGCCGCGCCCTGGAGCTGCATGCCCGCGGGCAGATCGTCGACGGCCGCCGCGAGTGGTACCACGTCAGCCGGCATTTCAACCGCGACGAAATGGTTGCCCAGGCCAAGCTGGCCTACGACCTGAAATGGTACTTCCCGGCCATTCGCACCATCAGCCAGGCCCAGTACTGGGATGACCTGGACATCCGCTTCCCCATGGCCCACCGCGACACCCTGGTGCGCGAAGCCAAGGTTCGCGGCCTGCATTCCAGCTGGGTGTTCGCCATTACCCGCCAGGAAAGCGCCTTCATGGACGACGCCCGTTCCGGCGTCGGCGCCAGCGGCCTGATGCAGCTGATGCCCGGCACCGCCAAGGAAACCGCGCGCAAGTTCAGCATTCCCCTAGCCTCGCCCCAGCAAGTGCTGGACCCGGACAAGAACATCCAGTTGGGCGCCGCCTACCTGAGCCAGGTCCACAGCCAGTTCAACGGCAATCGGGTACTGGCTTCCGCCGCCTACAACGCCGGCCCCGGGCGGGTGCGCCAGTGGCTCAAGGGGGCCGACCACCTGAGTTTCGATGTCTGGGTGGAAAGCATTCCTTTCGACGAAACCCGCCAGTACGTGCAGAACGTACTGTCCTACTCGGTGATCTACGGCCAGAAGCTCAATTCGCCGCAGCCCCTGGTGGACTGGCACGAACGCTATTTCGACGATCAGTAAGCACCGCCCCACAACAAAAAATGCCCGCAGCAATGCGGGCATTTTTGTATCTCCCCCAACACCCCCCAATACCTGTAGCCGCTGCCGAGCCTGCGACCGGGCGCGAAGTGGCCGTAAAGCACTCGCTACGTTGGCGAGGACTACGTGCTCGTGCGCAGCCTCGCAGGCGCGGCAGCGACTACAGGGCTCAGGGATGCGTGGGCTCAGCCATCGCTGAATTGCAGGGCCGCCAGGCGCGCATACAAGGGGTTGCTGGCAATCAGTTGCTGGTGGGTACCCACCGCGACCAGCCTGCCCTGGTCCATGACCGCGATCCGGTCGGCATTCTTCACCGTGGCCAGGCGATGGGCGATCACCAGGGTGGTGCGGTTCTTCATCAGGCTGGGCAAGGCCTGCTGGATCAGGTGCTCGCTTTGCGCGTCGAGGGCGCTGGTGGCTTCGTCCAGTAGCAGGATCGGCGCGTCCACCAGCAAGGCCCTAGCTATCGCCAGGCGCTGGCGCTGGCCGCCCGAAAGGCCAAGCCCGGCATCCCCCAGGTGGGTCTGGTAACCCTCGGGCATCTGTTCGATGAACTCATGGGCATAGGCGATCTTCGCCGCTTCCTGGACCTGGGCCAGGGTCGCCTCGGGATTGCCGTAGCGAATGTTCTCCTCGATGCTGCCGTAGAACAGCGCCGGGCTTTGCGAAACCAGGGCGAAGCAGCGACGCAGGTCCAGCGGGTCGAGCTGGGTCAGGGCCACGCCATCCAGCAGGATCCTTCCCTGCTGCGGGTCGTAGAAGCGCAGCAACAGATCATAAAGGGTGGATTTACCGGCCCCGGAAGGCCCCACCAACGCCAGAGTCTCTCCGGCCCGGATGCTCAGGCTCAAACCATCGATCGCGAAGCGGTCGGGCCGCGACGGATAGGAAAACCGCAGACCGTCCAGCTCCAGATCACCCCGCACCCGCGCAGGCAGGCTTACCAGCCCGTCGGCGGGCGGTTGGATGATATTGTCCGCCCGCAACAATTCGGCAATCCGCTCCGCCGCGCCGGCCGCGCGCTGCAACTCGCCGATCACTTCGCTCAGGGTGCCGAAGGCACTGCCGACAATCAGGCTGTAGAAGACGAATGCCGCCAGCTCGCCGCCGGAGATGCGTCCGGCAATCACGTCCATGCCACCGACCCAGAGCATCACCCCCACCGCCCCCAGCACCAGGACGATCACCAGGGTGATCAGCCAGGCACGCTGGACAATCCGCTTGCGCGCCGTGTCGAACGCCTGCTCCACGGTCACGGCAAACCGCCGTTCATCCTGGGGTTGGTGGTTGTAAGCCTGGACCGTCTTGATCTGGCCGAGGGTTTCCGAGACATAGCTGCCGACATCGGCAATCCGGTCCTGGCTCAGGCGCGACAGGCTGCGCACCCGCCGACCGAAGATCAGGATTGGCGCCAGCACCAGCGGCAAGGCGATGACCACAATGCTGGTGAGCTTGGGGTTGGTGACAAACAGCAGCACGATCCCCCCCAGCACCATCAGCGCATTGCGCAAAAACAGCGACAGCGAAGACCCGATCACCGATTGCAGCAAGGTGGTGTCCGCGGTCAAGCGCGACTGGATTTCCGAGCTGCGGTTGTTTTCGTAGAACCCGGGATGCAGGTAGATCAGGTGATTGAACACCTGGCGCCGGATATCCGCCACGCAACGCTCGCCAATCCACGACACCAGGTAAAAGCGCACGAAGGTGCCCACCGCCAGCGCCAGCACCAGCAGCAGGAACAGGCCGATGGACTGGTTCAACAGATGGGGCGATTGAGTCATGAAGCCCTGGTCCACCAACAGGCGAATGCCCTGCCCCATGGACAGGGTAATGCCGGCGGTAACTATCAGTGCCAGCAAGGCGCCCAGCGCCTGCCAACGGTAGGGAGCGACAAAGCGGCTGGCCAGATGCAGCGCCCGGCGGTGACGAGAAGAAAGCATGCTGTTCATCCATTGACGCACCGGCGAGCCGTTCGTTGCAGCAACGGCAACGAGATGAATTCGCAGGAACTTTGGTAAATCACAATGAGTCAGGTTGATTATGACCGCTGACACTAGAGCCTAGAGATTATCGGTCTAATCCGTGGCTGGCACTCCCCGGGCATTTCTGTTGGAGTGAAGTCGCCGGGCCAGCCCTCGCGGCGGTCTGTAACAGCTTGGTCACCCGGCCATTCTAGAGTAAGCACACAACCTGATGAGGAGACAGGCCATGTCCTTGCAACACAGCAGCAATGACAAGATTCAAGTGATCCGTACCCAGCCGAACCAGTCTCTGGGGTGTGCCATCATCGACGCCCAGGGTCGCGAAGTACCCATTACTGAAGACATGATCCAGAACGCCTGCCGCGAACTGGAAAAGCGACTGGTCAAGCCTGCTCGGCAAGATTGACACACAGCCTCACGTCCTCTTGACCCGGCCTTGCGGCCGGGTTTTTTATGCGCGGTTTCAGGCTTCCCTGGCACCCAAGGCACGGACGATCCGGCTCAAGGCCGCGGACTCGCCCTGGATGCGCACTTCCAGGCCGTCGATCTCGCGGCGCTCCGGATAATGCTTGCGCAGACCATCGAAGGCGCTGCGCTGCTGAGCTACATCGTCCGACAGGCTACGGCGAAAATCCGCATCGTCACGACGCGGGTCATACACGGCACGGCAGATCATCGCCAGGGCCCAGGCCGGGTCCGCATTGGCATTCAGGCTGACCTGAGGCACCCAGGGCGCCGGCAGCAAGGCCGACAGGCTGACCTGCTCGGCCTGCCCGAGGAAACGGCAGTAGGCCTGGTAGATCTGCGCCGTGCCCCGTTGCTTGCCGTCCAGGCTGTAACCGGCGATATGCGGCGTCGCCAGCACGCAGAGGTCCGCCAGGGAAGCATCCACCGTCGGCTCCTCTTCCCAGACATCCAGCACCGCCTGCAAGTCCTCGCGCTGGCGCAGCACCTCAGCCAGGGCCCGGTTATCCACCACCGGGCCACGGGCCGCGTTGATCAGCCAGGTGCCGTGCCTGAGCCGGTTCAGCCGCTGGCGATCCAGCAGGTGCCAGGTGGAGTCTTGCCCGCTCTTGGTCAGGGGTGTGTGCAGGCTGATGACATCGCAACGCTCGAGCAACTGCTCCAGGCTGACATAGTCGCCGCCTTCCGCCGCCTGCCGCTGCGGATCGCAGACCAGCACATTCCAGCCCAGGCCGCGCAGCACCTCGATCAGGCGCCCGCCCACTTCACCGGCACCGACCACGCCATAGCAACGCTGCGCCAGGTCCACGCCTTCGATCTCGGCCAGGGTCAGCAGGCTGCCCAGCACATAGTCCACCACGCCCCGGGCGTTGCAGCCCGGGGCGCTGGACCAGGTGATCCCGGCCTGCTGGAAATACTCCAGGTCCAGGTGATCGGTGCCGATGGTGCAGGTGCCGACAAACCGCACCGGGCTGCCTTCCAGCAACTGGCGGTCGACCTGGGTCACCGAGCGCACCAGCAACACATCTGCCTGCTCCACGGTCGCCCGGTCGATGGCGCGCCCGGGGAAACGCCGGATCTCGCCGAAACCGGCAAAGAACTCTTCGATCAGGGGGATATTTTCGTCGGCAACAATCAACATGGCAGGCTCCTCTGGCGGAGCCGCAGTGTAGGCGCAGATGCCAGGCCGGGCTAGCGCGGCATGCGCGCGAACCGGCATTTTCACCACCCCCGGCGCTTACAAATCCACAACACGGGATGTTTTCCTGACTGAGATGTCAACGCGTAGACTGTCGCGTCCTGCGCAACACCACCTATGGACGCTACGCCCCGTGAATTCCGTGACTGACTCCCCTGCCGCCACCGCCACCAGCCGCCCTGCCCGGGTCGGCCGTGAACTGCATGACCTGCTGGTACTGGCCCTGCCCATCATGATTGCCCAGGTGGCCACCACCGCCATGGGCTTTGTCGATGCCGTGATGGCCGGCCGGGTCGGCCCGCGGGATCTGGCAGCCGTCGCCCTGGGCAACTCGATCTGGATTCCGGTGTTCCTGCTGATGACCGGCACCCTGCTGGCCACCACGCCCAAGGTGGCGCAGCGCTTCGGCGCCGGCAACCTGCACGAGATCGGCCCGCTGGTGCGCCAGGCACTGTGGCTCGCCGTGGTGGCCGGGATCTCGGCCCTGCTGATACTGATCAGTGCCGAGCCGGTGCTGCACCTGATGAATGTCGATCCGGAACTGATCAAGCCCTGCATGGGCTACCTGCACGGCATCGCCAGTGGCTTGCCGGCGGTAGCGCTGTACTACGTGCTGCGCTGCCTCAGCGATGGCCTGGGCCGCACGGTGCCGAGCATGGTCATCGGCCTGGGAGGCCTGGCCCTGAACATCCCCATCAACTACATCTTCATCTATGGCCATTTCGGTGTACCGGCCATGGGTGGCGTCGGTTGCGGCTGGGCCACGGCCATCGTGATGTGGGCCATGATGCTGGGCATGGCCGGCTGGATTTTCTGGGCACCGGCCTACCGCAAGATCCAGTTGTTCAGCCGCTTCGACTGGCCGCAAGGGGCGATGATCGGGCGCTTGCTGAGCATCGGCCTGCCCATCGGCATTGCAGTGTTCGCCGAATCGAGCATTTTCGCGGTGATCGCCCTGCTGATCGGCAGCCTGGGGGCCACGGTGGTGGCCGGGCACCAGATCGCCCTCAACGTCAGCGCCCTGATGTTCATGATTCCCTACTCCCTGGCCATGGCGGTGACCGTGCGGGTCGGCCAGGCCCTGGGCCGCCAGCAACCCCGCAATGCGCGCTTCAGCGCCGGCGTCGGCATGGCCACGTCACTGGCCTACGCCTGCCTTTCGGCGAGCCTGATGTTCTTCCTGCGTGAGCCCATCGCCACCATCTACACCACCGACCCGATGGTGATTCAGGTCGCCTCGATGCTGATTGTGTATGCGGCGCTGTTCCAGTTTTCCGATGGCATCCAGGTCACGGCGGCCGGCGCATTGCGCGGCTACCAGGACACTCGGGTGACCATGATCCTGACCCTGTTCGCCTACTGGGGGATTGGCTTGCCGGTGGGCTACGCCCTGGGCCTGACCGACTGGTTCGGCCCGGCGCGGGGCCCGAGTGGCCTGTGGGAAGGCCTGATCGTGGGCTTGAGCTGCGCGGCGCTGATGCTGTCGATCCGCCTGACCCGCAGCGCGCGCAAGCAGATCCGCATCAGCCGCTCGGCGGGTTAATCGAGCTTCTTGCGGATCCAGTAGAGGTAGGTACCTGCCTCTTCCTGCTGCGCTACCAGTTCATGGTCGAGAAACACGCAGAACTTGGGAATGTCGCGGCGGGTGGAGGGGTCGGTGGCAATCACCTTCAACAGCCCGCCCGGCGGCAGGTCGCGGATGTGCTGGTGCAGCATCATCACCGGCTCCGGGCAGTTGAGGCCGGTGGCGTCGAGGGTGCCGTCAACCGGCGTATCGATAATCTGACTCATGAATCACTCCTGAAACTGGCCGGCATTGTCGCGCAATACCGCCATCGGTTCATCTGTTGCTGTCGTTCCACGGCCCCGATCCTGCCGTAGGAGCTGGCTTGCCAGCGAAGGCATCCTCACGCCTTGCACAAGTGCGGGGCCTTTTTCGCCGGCAAGCCGGCTCCGACCAGGAAGCGGGCGGTGTTGCGGGTACTACGCCGATTTGGGCTTTTTCAGATCCAGGCGCCGCAGGTGGCAGGTGACTTCCTCGCGGTCGTGGTACAGCTGCTTGCAGCCAATGGCCACGCGAATGCCCCGGGCCTTGAAGCCTTCTTCGATGCGCTCCAGCAAGCGCTTCACTTCGGCATAGCGCTGCTTCATCGGCAGCTTGAGGTTGACCACCGCCTCGCGGCAGTGCCCCTCGCCGATCCAGGTCTCCAGCAGCGCGGCGTTGCGCGCCGGTTTCTCGACGATGTCGCAAACCATCCAGTCCACCGGCTGCCTGGGCTTGTAGGTAAAGCCGTCCGCCATCAGGTGCTGCACCAGGCCGGTGTCCATCAGGCTTTCAGCCATGGGGCCGTTGTCCACGGCGGTCACCAGCATGCCGCGGTTGACCAGTTGCCAGGTCCAGCCGCCCGGGGCAGCCCCCAGGTCGACGCCGGTCATGTCGCCATGCAGGCGCTCGTCCCACTGGTCCCGAGGAATGAAATGGTGCCAGGCCTCTTCCAGCTTCAGGGTCGAGCGGCTCGGCGCTTCCCGGGGGAATTTCAGCCGTGGAATGCCCATGGGCCACATGGCCGAGTTGCCGGCATCAGCCAGGCCGACGAAGACTTCCCGACCGCTCTTGAAGGTCAGCAACAAGCGCGGCTTGGTCGCGTCGTCCACCAGCTTGCCGGCAGCGGTCAGGGCCTTGCGCAGGGGGGCTTCGAACTTCTTGCAGAAGTTGGACAGCTCCTTGCCATCGTTGGTGTCCACCACTTCCAGCCACAGGCTGCCGCACTGCGGGAAGTTGGCCAGGTAGGCAAGGATCACGCTGATGCGGTCGGTTTCCGGCAGGTCGATGAAACCGCCCCGGGCCCACTGCCGGGGAAAGATCAGCTCCGGGAAGCGCAGGCCCTGCATCAGACGCTGGGCCCCGTCGTCCTCGGTGCAGATGAACTCGGCGCAGGCGGTGCTGGGCTTGGCCTTGGCATAACCGGCGACATTCAGCCGGGCCGCATGGTCGGCGATCTCGGAGCAGACTTCGCCCTCGAAGCCGGGCCGGCAATGGATAAACAGGGTGTTCATTGAATCTCCTGGGCAAATGGCGATGAATCGATGCGCAAACCTGCCCTGTAGCAAAGCCTGTCACGAAAACCGGCGCATGATAACCGAGTTCGGAACCTTGGACTGAGCCCAGCAGTCCAGTGATTAGCTATAAGCCCCAAACAGAGCTAGGTTAACTCTCTGTCCGTATCACAGGCCCGTAGCCGTGCGGGCCACAAGGAGTCATTCAATGCCATCCCTCGATAGCCTGAAAACCCTTAAGACCCTAAAAGTCGACGACAAGACTTATCACTATTTCAGCCTGCCGGACGCCGCCAGGAGCCTGGGTGATATCGACACCCTGCCCATGTCGCTGAAAGTCCTGCTGGAAAACCTGTTGCGCTGGGAGGACGACAAGACCGTCACCGGCGCCGACCTCAAAGCCATCGCGGCCTGGCTCAAGGAGCGCCGCTCCGACCGCGAGATCCAGTACCGCCCCGCACGGGTGCTGATGCAGGACTTCACCGGGGTGCCGGCGGTGGTCGACCTGGCCGCGATGCGCGCCGCCATGGCCAAGGCCGGTGGCGATCCACAGCGGATCAACCCGCTGTCACCGGTGGACCTGGTGATCGACCACTCGGTGATGGTGGACAAATTCGCCAGCAGCAGCGCCTTCGAGCAGAACGTCGATATCGAGATGCAACGCAACGGCGAGCGCTATGCCTTCCTGCGCTGGGGCCAGAGCGCCTTCGACAACTTCAGCGTGGTACCGCCGGGCACCGGCATCTGCCACCAGGTCAACCTGGAATACCTGGGGCGCACGGTCTGGACCAAGGACGAGGACGGCCGCACCTACGCCTTCCCCGACACCCTGGTGGGCACCGACTCCCACACCACCATGATCAATGGCCTTGGCGTACTGGGCTGGGGCGTGGGCGGGATCGAAGCCGAGGCGGCGATGCTCGGCCAGCCGGTGTCGATGCTGATTCCCGAAGTCATCGGCTTCAAGCTCACCGGCAAGCTCAAGGAAGGTATCACCGCCACCGACCTGGTGCTGACGGTGACCCAGATGCTGCGCAAGAAAGGCGTGGTCGGCAAATTCGTCGAGTTCTACGGTGACGGCCTGGCCGACCTGCCCCTGGCGGACCGTGCCACCATCGCCAACATGGCGCCGGAATACGGCGCCACCTGCGGTTTCTTCCCGGTGGATGACATCACCCTGGACTACCTGCGCCTGTCCGGGCGCCCCGACGAACTGGTGAAACTGGTGGAGGCCTACAGCAAGGCCCAGGGCCTGTGGCGCCTGCCGGGCAAGGAGCCGGTATTCACCGACAGCCTGGCGCTGGACATGGGCACCGTGGAGGCCAGCCTCGCCGGCCCCAAACGGCCGCAGGACCGGGTTGCACTGCCCAACGTTGCCCAGGCTTTCACTGACTTCCTCGACCTGCAGTTCAAACCCACCAGCAAGGAAGAAGGCCGCCTGGAAAGCGAAGGTGGCGGTGGTGTGGCGGTGGGCAACGCGGACCTGGTGGGCGAAGCCGACTACCAGTACGACGGCCAGACCTATCGCCTGAAAAACGGTGCCGTGGTGATCGCGGCCATCACCTCCTGCACCAACACCTCCAACCCCAGCGTCATGATGGCCGCCGGCCTGGTGGCGAAGAAGGCCGTGGAAAAAGGCCTGCAACGCAAACCCTGGGTCAAGAGCTCGTTGGCTCCAGGTTCCAAGGTGGTGACCGACTACTACAAGGCTGCCGGCCTGACGCCCTACCTGGACCAACTGGGCTTCGATCTGGTGGGCTACGGCTGCACCACCTGTATCGGCAACTCCGGCCCGCTGCAGGAGCCGATCGAGAAAGCCATCCAGCAGGCCGACCTCAGCGTGGCCTCGGTGTTGTCGGGCAACCGCAACTTCGAGGGCCGGGTGCATCCACTGGTGAAAACCAACTGGCTGGCCTCGCCGCCCCTGGTCGTGGCCTATGCCCTGGCGGGCACGGTGCGCATCGACATCAGTAGCGAGCCTCTGGGCCAAGGCAAGGACGGCCAGCCGGTGTATCTGCGGGACATCTGGCCCAGCAGCAAGGAGATCGCCGACGCCGTGGCCCAGGTCAACACTCGGATGTTCCACAAGGAGTACGCCGAAGTGTTCGCCGGGGATGCACAGTGGCAAGCCATCGAAGTGCCGCAGGCCGCCACCTATGTGTGGCAGGACGACTCCACCTATATCCAGCACCCGCCGTTCTTCGATGACATCGCCGGCCCGCTGCCGCAGATCACCGATGTCAGCGGCGCCCGAGTACTGGCCCTGCTGGGGGACTCGGTGACCACCGACCACATCTCCCCGGCCGGCAACATCAAGGCCGACAGCCCGGCTGGCCGCTACCTGCGGGACAAGGGCGTGGAACCGCGGGACTTCAACTCCTACGGCTCACGGCGCGGCAACCACGAAGTGATGATGCGCGGTACCTTCGCCAACATCCGCATTCGCAACGAAATGCTCGGCGGCGAGGAAGGTGGCAACACCTTGTACATTCCCACCGGCGAGAAGTTGGCGATCTATGACGCAGCCATGCGCTATCAGGCCGACGGCACGCCGCTGGTGGTGATCGCCGGCCAGGAATACGGCACCGGTTCGAGCCGCGACTGGGCGGCCAAAGGCACCAACCTGCTGGGGGTCAAGGCGGTGATCGCCGAAAGCTTCGAACGTATCCACCGCTCCAACCTGGTGGGCATGGGCGTCCTGCCCTTGCAGTTCAAGCTGGACCAGAACCGCAAGAGCCTGAAGCTGACCGGCAAGGAAACCCTGGACATTCTCGGCCTCAGCGGTACGGAACTGACGCCGCGGATGAACCTGACCCTGGTGATCACCCGTGAGGATGGCAGCCAGGAGAAGATCGAGGTGCTGTGCCGCATCGACACCTTGAATGAAGTGGAATACTTCAAGTCCGGCGGGATCCTGCACTACGTTCTGCGGCAACTGATTGCCTCCTGACGCTGCCTGAAAAAAACACCGCCTTCGGGCGGTGTTTTGCATTGGGCTGCCGTGCCAGGACGAGGTGGTTATACTGCGCGCCCGCCAAATCTGACTCACCGGTCGCAATGGCGACTACAGATCCGGCGCAGTACTACGTCTCTGCAATACCCATTCTTACGCAACAAGGATTCCCCATGACCGCTCTGCCATGGATGTACCTGGCACTTCTTTCCATTGGCTACGCACTGGCCCTGAGCTACGGGCAACTGGGCCTGCTGGCCGCCCTGTCGATCTTGCTGCTGTTGGCTGCCGGCTTTGCCGTGCGCCAGCAACGCAGCCGCGTCGGCCAGTACCTGGGCCACGGCCTGTTCGTGGTGCTCGCCCTGGCCCTGGCCATGCACTGGCTGCCTGGGTTCTACAATGGCCGGGCCATCGACCCGCAACGCTTCACCGACGATGCCGTGCCCTTCTCCCTGTACCTGAACCAGGACAAGCCGCTGATCGGCTTCTGGCTGCTGCTGGTATGCCCGTGGATTGTTGCACGCCGCTCCCTGCGCCTGTCGATCTGTGCCATGGCGCTGGCGTTGGCCTTGACGGCGATTGCCGCATTGGGCGGCGCTGCGTTGTTGGGCGTCATCAGTTGGGCGCCGAAGTGGCCGGAACAGGCTTGGCTATGGGTTTTGAATAACCTGCTTCTGGTGACGCTGGTGGAGGAAGCGCTATTTCGCGGGTACATCCAGGGCGGGTTAAGCCGTCGGTTCAAGCAGTTGCCGTATGGGGAGAATCTGGCGCTGTTTTTGGCGGCGTTGCTGTTCGGGTTGGTGCACTTAGGTGCGGGATGGCAATGGACGTTGCTGGCGACTATTGCTGGCGTCGGGTATGGACTAGCGTATCGGTTCGGGGGGTTGGGGGCCGCGGTTGTTACGCATTTCGGGCTGAATTTGCTGCATTTTGGGTTGTTTACTTATCCGATGTTGGCTTGAACCTGCAGCGTCAAAAAACGTTCAAAGCGCATGCTGCAAGGCCCAGGCACGCACCAAGATTGATATAGTGTCAGAAGGATTAACAAGCGCCATTTTATTGAATGTGCAAAACGGACTCTAAGCCATCGAAGGAGAGGCGGTGTGACGGCGAAAAATGTACTGGTTATTGGGGGCGCCGGTTATATAGGTTCTCACATGGTGAGAATGCTGACTGAAGAGGGCTTGGGAGCCGTCGTGCTCGACGACCTGAGTTCCGGGTTTGCCGACACCGTGCCTCAGAGCGTGCCTCTTATTGTCGGGGACGCTGGTAATCGCGAACTCCTCGAGCAAATTTTTCAGGAACATGAGATCGACGCAGTAATGCATTTTGCTTCCTACATTCAAGTGGGGGAATCGGTCCTGCAGCCTGCGAAGTATTACGAGAACAATCTGAGCAAGACCCTCGCCTTGCTGGCGAGCATGGCGCACCATCAGATCAAGAACTTCATATTTTCATCTACTGCGGCCATTTTTGGGAGCCCTACCAATGGCGCTATTTGCGAGGCTCACCAAACCGTTCCGATAAATCCTTATGGCCGATCCAAGCTCGCAGTCGAGCAGGTTCTACCTGATTACGAACAGGCCTACGGTATACGTCACGTGTGCCTGCGGTACTTTAACGCTGCAGGCGCTCAACCAGACGGTTCGCTAGGCGAGCGCCATGAGCCGGAAACGCACTTGATACCTTTGGCAATCAATGCCGCCCTGGGCAACGGCCCTTCGCTGAAAATTTTTGGCGATGACTACTCAACTGCCGATGGCACATGCGTGCGCGACTACATTCACGTCTGCGACATAGCCGCCGCCCACCTGTCGGCATTGAATCATTTGCGAAATCAGGGCGACTCCCTGAAGCTGAACCTGGGGAACGGCGCCGGCTATAGCGTTAAAGATGTTCTGAATAGCGTGCAACGAATCACTCGCCAGGCAGTTCCTCATGAGTTTGTAGCCAGGCGCATGGGCGACCCATCAGTGCTCGTCGCGGACTCCGCACAGGCAAGGAAGGCTTTGAACTGGACCCCACGTTACCCTGCTCTAGACGATATCATTGCCCATGCCTATGCATGGCATTCGTCCATGTAACGCAAATGACGCAATCTTTTCAGAATTAAGGATGAATCAATGGCAGGGCCAACATTATCTGTAGTCATTCCTTGTTATAACGAGGAAGACGGGATTCTCGAGTTGCACCGACGAGTTACCGCCGTCTGTACAGAGCAACTTAACGATGACTACGAACTCGTCCTGATCAATGATGGATCCAGGGATTCAACGTGGAAAATCATGCAGGATCTGTCGCAAATTGATCGCCGCGTGGTTGCCATCAATCTCTCACGCAACCATGGTCATCAACTTGCATTGTCAGCCGGCTTGCAACTCTGTCGGGGCAATCGGGTTTTCATCCTCGACGCCGACCTTCAGGATCCTCCAGAACTGCTATCAAAAATGATGGAACGAATGGACCACGGATGCGACGTTGTCTACGGCCAGCGGATTAAACGCGACGGCGAGACGATGTTCAAAAAGGCTTCGGCTCACTTCTTCTATCGCATGCTTAACCGGATGGTAGACATCGACATCCCTGCAGATACCGGGGACTTCCGCCTGATGAGTCGTCGAGCCGTCGACTTGCTGAACGGAATGCCTGAGCATCATCGCTTTATTCGCGGAATGGTCAGTTGGATCGGTCTTAAGCAAGAAGCCCTTCCCTATGAGCGCGCAGCACGATTCGCCGGGGAAACAAAGTACCCGTTGTCGAAGATGATTAAGTTTGCAATAGATGCAATCACCGGATTCTCTGTACGCCCTTTGCGCATGGCATCGTATTTAGGCATTGGCTTCGGGGCGGCCACAGTACTGCTATTGGGTTATGTGTTGCTTCACTACTTCACAGGCAACAGTGTAGAAGGATGGACATCCCTGGCAGTGATCATGCTGGCGCTGGGCAGCATGCAGTTATTTGTTGCTGGTGTCATGGGAGAGTATTTGGGAAGACTCTATATAGAAACCAAAGGCCGACCTTTGTTTATTATTCAAGAGATAGTCTCATCTCTGGACAAGGAGATCAAAACGGAGCCCAACAAGGAGACATCGAATTGAGCGATAATATCAACCCGGATAAAGATCAACGCGTACGTGCCGAATTCGATCTACTTGCTGACGAGTACCATGATCAGCATAAAGAGAACGTCGCAATTACCGGCGAAAACCCGGAGTTTTTTTCTGAATACAAAATTGCAGACTTGGCAGCGCTAGTAGCAGATCAAAAACTGCCCTCGGCCTCTGTTTTTGACTTCGGCAGCGGTATCGGAAACTCATTACCCTTCTTCAGAAAATATTTCCCTGGCAGTGCGATTACTTGCGGGGATGTCTCATCTCGCAGTATTGAAATCGCAAAAATCAGATTCCCCGGTGACGAAAGATACGTACAGATTGAAAACACTATCCCTTTGCCTACACACAGCCAGGATATCGTATTCACAGCTTGCGTCTTTCACCATATACCGCACGAAGACCATGATCACTGGTTAAAGGAGTTGCTACGCATCACCAAACCAGGAGGAATTCTAACGATATATGAGCATAACCCGCTGAATCCACTGACCGTAAAAGCGGTGAACACCTGCCCCCTTGATGTAAACGCAAAACTGATTCTGGGGCGGACTATGGCGAAGCGCGCAACTGCCGGTGGCTGGGCAAAACCCAGCGTTGACTACAAACTTTTCTTTCCGGCCTTCTTGAGCTATCTGCGCCCGCTGGAGCGGAAGTTGAATTGGCTCGCACTAGGTGCTCAGTACCGTATGTCTGCGCGAGCGCCAGAATGATTGCACTGGCCATTCAGACGATGAAATTCTTACTTGTCGGCGTGTTAAACACGCTGACAGGTTTGGCCGCTATCTATGCAATCATGTACTTTACATCCCTCGGCCCGCTGACGGCTAATGCTGTGGGTTATGCCGTAGGCTTGGCCATTAGCTTTACCCTGAATAGCATCTGGACATTTAAAAGCACGAACCCTGCGAGGCACTCGTTCCCTAAATATATACTGTGCGCCATTATCGCCTATTTATTGAACGCAGCTGCAGTGTTACTCGCGTTAAACGCCCTGAAAATCAATCCTTACATTGCGCAACTCTGTGGAATAGTAATTTACAGCACCGTGATGTTCATCGCCTGCAAATTATTCATCTTCAAAAATAACGCAAGTTAAAAAAACACAAGGTACATTCCAGGATGCAAGAAGCATTGCGCCAAAACAAAAAGCCATTACTAAAAAAACTGGGAATTTACATTGGCCTTCTGATAATTCTACCGATGGTGCTAGGCTACTATGTTCTAGGGCTTAACCATTGGGACATGTCGATCCCTATGATATATGGAAATGGGGATGACATATGGCAATTGACCCTGACGAAAGTATTAACCGATACGGGATGGGTGCTTAGCAATCCATTCCTAGGAGCACCAGAAGTTGCAAGCTGGCATCACAATGCCGCCGCACAAACCAGCGCACTGCACTCAGTCATCATGCTGGGTCTAAACTTTTTTATCAAAGACCCAATTTACCTTCAGCAATTCTACTACCTGCTGAACTTTTCATTGATCGCACTCACATCTTTCACTGCTTGCAGACTGCTTAATATCTCTAGGCTCTGCGGGGTTTGTGTCGCCTTCCTATTTGCCTTTACTACCTTCAGAATAAATTTTCTTATTTACTCTTTTATACCCAATTATTTCATAGTTCCTCTTGCCCTCGTTTCTGTAATATGGACTCTACAGGGAAAATTTGATCACATACTTTTGGCAGCCCCCAAAAAACTTATAACTGATCGTTTTTTTCTGCTCGGCGCACTTTTCATTTTACTCATAGCGATATCCGATGGGTACTACGCGTTTTTCATACTACTCACACTCGGATTTTCCGCTGGTGCCCGAGCTGTATTGGTGGGCTGGAAAAAACCTATCCTGCTTACCCCCTCTACCATCTATATTTTGCTGCTTGTCGCAGCGTCATTACTGATACAGCTACCACTCTACACTTACAAAAAAAATCATCACAGTGAGTTTTACCCCACGGGAAATACAGCGGATCCCGTGTTGATAAAGCACCCTTTTGAGGCTGAAGTTTATAGCACAAGCCTGAAGCAACTTATCGCTCCCGCCACCAATCATAGAATACCGTCAATCGCAAAAGCAGGAGAGAAAATCCTAAGCTCTAATACCGCCGCAAGAAAATACTCATCCGTTGCCGCAGTCTCTCTCGGCCTTTTGGGATCACTATTACTTGCGGCAGCACTCACCGCTCTAGCACTTCCCATACTCAGAAAAGCTGACACCTCCGCCACAACCAATAATCAATTGAGCTTGATCGACACCCTACTCCCCTTAATCCTATTTTCATTGCTGTGCTGCATATTTGGAGGCATTGGCACTCTGGTAGCTTTGATATTCCCTACCATCCGTGCCTATGATCGTTTCGCCGTACTCCTTATTTTCTTCCTACTATTATTCGGCGCCCGAATAGCTGATGGATGGCGAGATCGCAAAGAACAAAAAGGACGAATGATCGCTTCAGTACTGATTCTAACTATTACTATCGTAGGACTGTTCGATCAGATCCCTGCGACTTCGAACCGCAGAAATCAACCCTTTGCAGATCAGTATAAAGCAGAGCGCAATTTCGTTAGCCAGTTAGAACAGACCATTCCAAAAAACTCAATGGTCTATCAATACCCTTACGCTCAATATTTACGCGAAAGCCCTTACTACGGGTGGGGCGCTTTTTCCCAAGTCCGCCTTTACCTAAACTCACACACAATTCACTGGAGCAATGGTGGCGCGAAAAATAGCCCAGCAGATGACTGGAATTACAGGATATCTAAACTCACTTTCACGCAACAACTGACCGAAATCGAAGCATTGGGTTTCAAATCTATTGTAATCGACCGAACTGTCGTCAAAGGCGAGGAGTATTCGGCAATTCACCAAACCTTACAGGCGCGTAACTACAAGGTAGTCGAGGACGACGCGAGCAATCTTGCCTACGCACTCCTGGATGATCCTGGATACCGTATACACTACGAACCTGACTACAAAAATATCAGCACTATTGAAATCAATTCAAAAGAAGCGGCAAACAAAAATCTTTACCCTATATTGTTAAACCGGGACATGCTTGTCGCCTTTATCCATAGTTACCCTGGAGACATCCCAGTTACTGTCGACAACAAGACGCACCCAGAATTATTTCTGGACGGATCAGTATTAACAAAGGGCACGGGTGATTCTGCGATTACTCCACTTGAAGCCATGAAAGGCAGTCTCTCCTGCACCCGAGAAGAAGGTACATCTTCATATAAAAACCTGACATTGACTTTAACCAATGAAAGTAACTTCAACTGGAGCATAGGGGCAGGACAATTCCCGATAAAAATCGGATATCACATTGAAAGAACAGATGGAGCAGTCACTCAATGGGACAATGGATATCGTGCATCGAGTAATCGCGTTCTACCGCCGGGCGAAAGCGAGACGCTAACAGTCCCTCTCAGTGCCCTCCAGTTACCGAGCGCTAGCAAGACCGAATCATCACAGTTACGATTCGCTCTGGTACAGGATGGCAATGCCTGGTTCTCTAACATCAGTTGCACTATTCCGCTTTGATGGCGAGCGTTGCCCCCTAACGGCCAGAGATCCAGCTGAAGGCAGTGCTCGTCCCCCACAGATCTTTAGATCCGATTAAAGCCCGGCCCTGCCCCCCCACGGGATCAGAGCCGGGTAGAGTAAGCAGCAGTGCTCACGATTACTCATGTGATAAAGTTTCGCACTCTGGGGAGAACCACCTCCTAACGGTTGCTCCTATTGCTCACGGCCTCCCGAGAATAAAATTAAATCGCCCCGGACTCTCTAGACACCTTGCAAACTCATTGCGTAACGCTTTTCAAACTCTACCGGCGACAGTTGTTTGTTGAAGCCATGCCGACGTTTAACGTTGTAGAACATCTCGATGTAATCGAACACATCACTACGAGCATCTTCCCGCGTGGTGTAGGTTTTCCGCCTGATCCGTTCCCGTTTCAGAAGCTGGAAATAGCTCCCGGCCACAGCATTGTCATGACAGTTGCCTCGGCGACTCATGCGGCAATCAAATTAAAGCTGCGCCAATCGGAGCTGCTGTACTGGCTACCAGGCCGAAATGAACCATCACCTCTTGCTTCGGTTTACGCCTCCAAACCGCCATCAACAACGCATCAATAGCTAGATCACTGGTCATCTGCGACTTCATTGACCAGCCAACGACCTGACGAGAAAACAGATCCAGCACCACCACCAAATACAACCAGCCTTCATACGTGCGAATGTAGGTGATGTCGATGCCCCAAACTTTGTTGGGTTCTACGGCATCGAACTGGCGCTTCAGCAAATTGGGCGAGGCGACCGCTGGCTTACCGCCGTACTTTACTGGGCGACGTCGATAACCTGTCTGAGAGCGCAGTCCCGCAAGACGCATTAGCCTCGCCACACGGTGCCGACCACAGTCTTCACCGACCTCGCGCAGATCGTCATGGATTTTGCGACAGCCATAAACGCCGCCGCTCTCCAGCCAGAAATGCTTGATCAAACCCAGCAGTCGCTGGTCGTCTTTGGCACGTACAGATTGCGGCTCAGCCAGCCAGGCGTAATAACCGCTGGGATGGACTTTCAGCGCCAGGCAAAGCCGTCGAATCGAATAGTCGCCCGCGCGCAGCTTGATAAAGGCGTACTTCAGCCGCACTCCTTGGCAAAGTATGCGGCGGACTTTTTTAATATGCCTGCTCTTCAGTGACGCGCTTGAATTCCGCTCGCAGGCGACGCAATTCAGCGTGCTGATCATCATCCTGCTGCCGTTCTACTTGAGGTTTGCTGTAGCGCTTTATTCAGGCATAGAGGCTATGCGTCGACACGCCGAGACGGGCAGCTACCTCAGCAACGGGTAGCTTGTTTTCGGTCACTTGATTGACTGCTTGGATTTTGGATTCTTCGGGATAACGTGGGTTGCTCATGGCACCTCCTGATTGGCCTCATTCTAAGGCAAAGAGGTGCCTACGAAACTCGGGGCGATTCACATCATTTTTTGTGGCGAAAACTACCCCGTGCAGAATTTGGTTAATCCATCCTAATTCCGAATCCGGAACGAAAAACAGATCAAAAAAGTCATTTTCACGGTTAGAATCCCCCCCATAAACTGAGTAACCACAAGGATTTTTCCAAGACATGAAGTACCGTTCAGATATTGATGGACTCCGGGCGATAGCCGTCCTGAGTGTGGTGATTTTCCATTTGAATGTCGGATTACTTCCTGGCGGATTTGTCGGGGTCGACATATTTTTCGTGATTTCTGGCTACCTTATTTCGAAGATCATCTACACAGAGACTAGCAACGACTCATTCTCCATCGCGAATTTCTACGTAAGACGAGCACGCCGGATCCTGCCTGCCTTTCTGTCGGTGATAGTCACAACATCGATTGCCGCCTATTGCCTACAGTATCCAAGTGAACTTGCAAACTACGCAAAATCCGCTATCGCCTCAGCGCTTTTCTCCGCAAACATCTACTTCTATACCACCCTCAATTATTTTTCGCCCTCCGCGGATGAGATTCCGCTTCTGCACCTTTGGTCACTTGGTATCGAGGAGCAATTCTATATCTTCTTCCCGTTAATCATCCTGGGACTTTCGAAAGTTTCAAAACGGTTGATACCCGCAACCATCGTTATCATGCTGGCTGTATCGTTGTTTTTCTCGCAGCAATTACTCTCTACAAACCCAACCGCGTCGTTTTATCTTCTGCCGTTTCGTGCATTCGAGCTTCTTATCGGGAGTTTGATTGCACTTCCTGCGCTACACCTAAAAAAACCTCCGATAATCTCGCTATGCCTGTTTGCGCTGGGCATGGCCGGATTGGCTTACCCAATATTCTTCTACAATAGTCAAACCCCGTTCCCTGGAATCGCCGCAGCCCTACCGTGCTTAGGCGCAGCGCTCATTATCATGGCTGGCGAGCAAGGCGACAGGATGTCGATGCTCTTGGGCTCCCGACCGATGGTATTCGTGGGAAAAATATCGTACTCCCTGTATCTCGTTCACTGGCCTTTGATTGTATTCGCCAAACGCGCATTCCCTAATGCAGACAAAGAGATCGCCGCACTGGTGATTTTTGCAATGGCCATTCTTTTAGCTTGGTTAAATTACAAACTGATTGAGCAAACTTTCCGTTACGCAAAAAAGCAATGGACGCCTGCACACATCTTGTCAGTCGCATCTATGTCTCTTTGCCTAGTGGTAGCCATAGGATGGTTCGTCTCACACAAACACGGCTTCCCCTCATCTTCCCAAAGTCGAATCGATCAAGTGCTTACGACGATGTCCTACAATCCAACTAAGGATTATCAAGCGGGGGAATGTTTTCTAGACCCGGATCAAGATCCCGCTAAAACGGACCTCCTACATTGTGTACCCTCTGGAAAAAAGAAAATGGCGCTTCTTTGGGGAGACAGTCATGCCGCACACCTCTATATGGGGCTACGTAAAACACTTGGCGAACATAACATCTCACTTGGGCAGTTAACGGCCTCAGCATGCGCTCCGATTCTAGGCATGGATATGCCGGCACGCCCTTACTGCAAGAATGCAAACGAAATATTCTTAAAAAAAATCGAGGCCGCTCGACCCGATATTCTAATCATTACTGCCGGCTGGCCAATATCGCCCGAATACATGGCGTCCTTAGATCGAACGCTGGATAAAGTAGACACCTTGAACTTGACTAAAGTGGTTGTAATAGGTGAAGCGCCACTTTTCAAACGCAGCGTTCCCTTGATCATGATTGATAGGATAAAAGGCAAGATGTTCAACTTCAACTCGTCAAATGATGTTGATTGGGAGGTCATGCAACGGTCCGAGGCTGCCGTCAGTGAGGTGGTCTCTCATCACAACCGTATTGCTTATGTATCACTGACAAAAGCGGTATGCCCTAACGGGTCCTGCCCAATGGCATCTCCCGATGAAAAACCCCTGATCTATGACATCGTGCACCTGACACCAGAAGGATCAGGTCTATACGCCAAGGAAATAACACCGTTGATCGTAAATTAATGCCTCAATACGTTATCAATACGACTTTAGTCATCGCAAAAGTATCCAGTGGCGAACAGGATGTTCGTGTGAGATATCTGACCACGTTACCGCAGGCCCGAGAGCCTCATCAGTTTCGGGCAGATCTGTGGGGGTATCTCCCAACGAACACCTGGCGCGCCCATGATCAAAGAAAATCCATCGCGCGGCAATACGACCTGATATTTGACGCTGACAATCTGAACTTGTCTGGCCCAGGCTGTGTCTTTACCTGAACAAACATGGCCTTTTGCAGAGCAATGTCAGAAGGTTAACGTTTACGATGCAGCGTCCACTGGACTCACCCCAACCCGATCAGCGGCCAGTGCCGCGTCAGTGGGCAAAATGTGCCAATGCCCTTGTCGGGGAGGAAAAAAAAATACGACGTGGTAACATCGCCGATGTAACGCAGCACCTCTGCAGAAGGGCTACAGGAAGAGGCGGTTGCCAAAACCGACCTCACTGTTACCCTTCCCCCATACAGACCCTCTAGGCAGCGCGAGATGAGCTAATGTCTTGATTTTGATTAAAGTAGGTCGCTGGTGAACGATACAAAGTGGGCAAATAGCCATCAACCCAAGTTTACCGAATGGCACTTTGACAGGATACAAACCCACAGTCCTCCGACCAGAGTGGACAACAGAAAACGGAGCTCGCAATTACCGTGCTGGGATCAATAAAGGCGACTTTCGACCTGAGCTCCCCTTCTGAGATGAGTGTGTTGTACGTGGGGCAAAAAGGCTTGCTTGACCGCACGCTGCGCAGGGTACCGATAACTTACCTTGATGGCGGCGCAGGACGAACGGATGCAGGGTGAAGGTGAATTTGCGAAGCTTTCCAAATAATTAGGATGATCAAATGTCTGCAACAAGCGTCAAGGCATCAGTACAGGGTTCCGTACCACACTTCGCCGGAAAAAAAGTTTGGATTACAGGGCACAAAGGAATGCTTGGCTCTGCTGTAGTCCGGAATTTTAAAGACGAGGATGCCCAACTACTGCTGACGTCTAGGGCCGATTTGGATCTTACCAACCAGGCTGCTGTATACGATTGGATGGCAGAGCACCGCCCGGACTATATCTTTCATGTCGGCGCCAAGGTCGGCGGCATTCATGCCAACGCAACGCTGCCTGCATCGTTCATTTACGACAACTTGATGATTCAAACGAACGTCATCTCTGGCGCTCACAAGTTCGGGACCAAAAAATTACTCTTTGTCGCCACCAACTGCACCTATCCCAAAAATGCAGCACAACCTATTACCGAAGAGACGCTACTCACGGGCCCTTTGGAAGATAGTATCCGCGCGTACGCTGTCAGCAAAATTGCTGGCATTGAAATGTGCCGGGCCTACCGCAAACAATATGGCTGTGACTTCGTCTCCGTTATCCCGCCAAATCTTTATGGCCCCGGCGACAACTACCACTCTCAACACAGCCATGTCGTTGCGGGAATTCTCCGTCGTACGCATGCGGCCAAAGTCCTGCAGCAGAAAGAGTTCGTCGTTTGGGGCGATGGCACTCCACGACGCGAGCTCCTGCATGTTGACGACCTTGCCGACGCAATGAAGTGCGTAATGCTCGCGCCAACCACTGACGACCTCTACAACATCGGCTGTAATCACGATATCGCCATCGCCGACCTTGCTGCGATGATTGCGGAGGTCGTCGGCTATGAGGGAAAAATCGTTTACGACACGAACAAACCAAATGGCACTATCCGCAAGCTACTGGATAGCAGCAAGATTAGAGCGCTTGGATGGAAACCTAAAATTGATGAAAAAACAGGGCTCAAAAGCGCCTACGAGGACTTCTTGAACTTGCTTGAGTCGCCGACCCCGGACGCACGTATCGACATCTGATGCAAGCACCGCAGGCGAACCGTCATCTTTTAATTTCCTACATTTGGATCCAATGTAATGAACAATGATTTCCCTCTGCCCGAGGGTTTATTTGGTCGCTTCGGAGTTGTAAAACTTTGGCCAGGTATTAAAACCGCAGAAGATGAGTGCATCGCACGTCTAAAACTGGCAGCCAAAGCCATTGGGGTTGAATGCGTTGAAATCCTCGCCGATGGCGGCTTCGTCTCCGCTCCGGATATAAAAGCGTCCAAGGCGAATGTCGATTTTGTGATTCACCTCCACTACGACACCCCAAAGCGCTACGACGCGTTTTCCTTTGTCGCACTCTGGAACCCGCTGAAGTTCTACCATGAGTGGGGCTATCAACGTTGCTCGCGCAACCTGACCACGCACGATGACTTCCTCAGTTGCAGCTCCATTGCCGCCGATGACCATGTGGCCCGAATGGTACGTGGCGCTACGACGCACTTACCCGCACACTTCAAGCTGTACCACTCCACCCCCCAGATCGTACATGAACCTTCGCTGGGTGACGGCAAACTGTTCTACGCCGGTATTAACTGGGAAGCGATCGTCAGCAGTCGTCAATCGCGCCAGCAGGAAGTGCTCAAGCGACTCGACCCTACCGGTCTGCTGAAAATCTACGGCCCAACTATTTTTCAGGGCGTACGTGTATGGGAAGGTTATCAGAGCTACGTTCGAGAGATTCCGTTCGACGGAAACTCCATGATCAACGAGATCGCCAAAGCGGGGGCGGCACTGGTACTGTCCTCCCAGGCCCACCGCGACTCGGAAATGATGTCGAACCGTCTGTTCGAAACCATTGCTGCTGGCACCCTTGTCATCTGCGATGAGAATCCTTTCGCGCAAAAATTCTTTGGCGATTCACTTCTTTATATCGACAGCCGGTCTCCGATGGAGCAGATCTACGGCGATATCACAGCCCACCTCAGCTGGATAAAAAGCAATCCCGAAGAGGCCATGGCCAAGATCAAAAAGGCACAGGCTATCTTCAACGGCCATTACTCGCTGATCGGCAGCTTGAAGGAACTGTACAGTGGCCTGAAGGAGCGCAAGCAACAATTAGTCACACGACATCTTGGGACCGAAGGCGAAAAAACACATATCAGCCTAAACCTCTTGATGCCCGAGTACTCTACTGCGGCTCTGAAAGCACACGTCGAAAGTGTCCGCCATCAGGATTACAGAAACTTCACCGCCACGCTGGTCATCGATAAGGTAATCGCTGGCAGCCTGAAACCGGAAATTTCAAGAATCCTCAGCGCCTCGCCTATTCCGATTCAGATAAAGGAAGTTGAAGCCTACAGGTACGGCATTCATCCTGGAATCAAGAGCAAACGTCCGCTAGGAGAAATTCTTCAGGAACTGGTAAACGACGCAGCGGAATCCGACGCGATCATATTTGTCGCACCGAATGAAAAGCTGTTCTTCAACCACCTGACCGTTCTAGCTGGCGCCTTGCAAAGCGACGATCAAGTGAACTGCGCGGCAACCGCGGTGATCATGGACGATGGTCACTCGCCTGTGCATACCGTTCACGAGTTGATCGACTTTGGTCATGTGGACGCTGCCGGCCCACCCGGATATGGCCGCTTCATTTTCAGGACTGCGTCGCTCCCTGCCGACCTGGGTATCGCACTCCATTATCTTGACGGGCGGCCACTGGCGGCAATGATCAGCGGTAAAATCAAGCACCTGCTGCCTGCTACCGTCACATTGGATATCCGTCAGTCGTTCCCCGAAAGAACTTGGGATGAGGCCGCAGAAACCGAACTAATCAAGGATTTCAATCCTGGAGTACTTAAGGTTTCGGCAGGGTTCTACATGCCTGAAGTACCCACCCCTGTCGTCGTAGAGTCGCCGCGGCAGCACATCGCCCGGCTGTTCCTTAACAAGGCATGGGTCAAGGCTCAGATCCAGGCGATCAAGACCCAAGGCTTCAGGGCTCGCTTTGAAATACTGAAGCGGAAGCTGAGATGAACCCGCACTCACCCGCCCCCGTCTCGCTGTTGTCACTGATCAAAAGCGTTTGGTCAAACTGGCACCTGATCCAGCAAATGACCAAACGGGATGTCATCGGACGATACAAAGGTTCGATGATGGGTATTCTGTGGTCATTCGCGAACCCGATACTGTTGCTGGTGATTTACACGCTGGTCTTTTCAGTCGTGTTCAAGGCTCGCTGGGGAACCGGCGAGCCTGGCAGCAAAGGTGAGTTTGCGATTCTGCTATTCACCGGAATGATCGTTCATAGCTTGTTTGCCGAGACATTGACTCGGGCCCCCACGCTAATTTTGAGCAACGTAAGTTACGTAAAGAAGGTGGTCTTCCCTCTGGAGATTCTCCCTATCATTGCCATGGGCACCTCCTTCTTCCACGCGTTGGTCAGTATTGGCGTATTGTTGGTCGCACAACTTCTGGTTCACGGCACCATCCCCTGGACAGTCGTTTTTCTGCCACTGGTGATAGCACCGCTGATCGTGCTGTCTTTAGGCCTGGCCTGGATACTTGCATCGCTTGGGGTGTATTTACGCGATGTCGCCCACCCCATTGGCCTGCTTATGACCTTGCTGCTGTTCGCCTCTCCGGTTTTTTACCCCATTTCCGCTCTACCCGTCGAAATCCAACCTTGGCTGATGCTCAATCCCCTCACCTTCATTATCGAGCAAGCCCGAGCGATACTAATCAGTGGTTCAATGCCTAACTTCGCTGGCCTCGCAGTTTATGCTGTTGTGGCCTTGAGCTTTGCTTGGGCGGGATATGGCTGGTTCCAGAAGACCAGAAAAGGATTCGCGAATGTCCTCTAATGAATTCGCAATTCGTGTGGAAGCCGTTTCCAAGCGATTCGAAATATTTGAACACCCTCGTGATCAACTCAAGCAATTCATTTACCCGAGGCTGCGTCGCCTGCTCCGCAGGCCAAGTCGTAACTACTTCAAGGAATTCTGGGCTCTTCGCGAAATTTTCCTTGAAGTTCGCAAAGGCGAGTCCTGTGCAATCGTCGGACTGAACGGCAGCGGTAAAAGCACTCTCTTGCAAATCATCACCGGCACCCTCACCCCCACTACAGGTAAGGTGAGCATCAACGGTCGTGTAGCTGCTTTACTTGAACTGGGGTCAGGCTTCAATCCTGAGTTCAGCGGCCGCGAAAATGTTTATATGAACGGAGCACTACTGGGCTTCAGCCGTCGTGAAATCGAAGCAAAAATACCCGACATAGAGGCGTTTGCTGATATTGGTGAGCACTTCGAACAAGCCGTTTCATCGTATTCCAGTGGCATGCAAATGCGTGTCGCCTTCGCCGTTTCGACGGCGTTCGAGCCCGACATTTTGATTATTGATGAGGCGTTGGCGGTAGGCGATGCCTACTTTCAGCAAAAGTGTTTCCAACGCCTGGAAAGCTTTCGCGCACGCGGGGGGACGTTACTGTTCGTGTCCCATGATGCCAACACGATCAAACACATTTGCAACAAGGCTTTGCTACTGAGCCATGGCCGAACACTCAGTTTTGGTGCACCTCGAGACGTGATCGATTTGTATCAAGGGTTGGTTGCCAAAAAAACCGACATGAGTAGCGGCGAGGTATCTATCGATCAGAGCATTGCTCCTGCAACTGAGAGCCTCAAAGCGATTGAGCGCCCCAAGGCGTGGACAAAAGCTACAACCATCACGACCAACGGCGACGCCGAACTTATCGACTTCGCCCTCCTGAACGCCGAAAACCAGCCTGTCACCCACATTGAAAGCGAAACTCAGTTAACCGTTCGATACGTGGTCAAACTGAACAAGGACTTCGAGCGCCCTGCCTATGGCCTTATAGTCAGGGACCGTTTGGGACGCTCGATATTTGAGACCAGCACTTTTGCCTTGCAAATGCCCGAAGCGCCATGCGAAGAAGGCGCCCAGGTCCTCGTAAGATTCAACCTCAATCTGAATCTAAAGGCGGGTCAATATTCATTTTCGGTGGGTGTTGCAAATAAAGGTTTCTCTAGAAGCGAATTTGAAGAGTACAGCTTGCTGATGCATGACGTTGAACAGCTGCAGGTTACCGAATCGCCGCTGGCAGCGTTCTATGGCGGGATTTTCAATATGCACCCGGTTGTCTCAGTGGATTTATTGGAAGAAAAACAAAATGTCTGATCTCAATACACTGTCCCAACAGCTCGCAGAAGCCCTGCAAGAATTGAAGGCTTTGAGCGAGCGTCAGATTCACTTTGAAACGATTCTTCTGAACAAAGGCCTTTCGACTGAGGACGTAGGAAGTTTTAACCCCCTACTACGTCGCAATTTCGTCAGCAATGCTGACGCAGCCCAACAAAAGCACTTGATGCATACGTGGAAACATAACTCCCCACGAGTGCTTGAGCCTTCAGATTTGGTGGAAAGCGGGTTTCGTGCGTTTTCGCAAAATGATGAAGACGGAATCTTGTTGCGCCTATTCACACATATTGGCTGCACCAATCGCTATGTCATCGAAATTGGCAGCAACTGCAGCGATTCTGATGTTGGGATTCCGGAAAACCTGTCGACAAATTTGCTGGTCAATCATGGCTGGCATGGAACAATTTTTGAACTCGATGCAACTGAGTGCAGCAGAATGCGTTACTTTTTCGCGCGCACAGCTTCGACGCGGCATTACCATTGGACTCGAGAGGGCGAAACCGAATACTACTCGCCGAAGATCGTTCAGCAAGCCATTAGCCCGGAAAATATCAACGGCCTGCTCATGGCAAACAACCCGGAACCGGAACCCGACCTCTTCATCATCGACATCGATGGCGGTGACTTCGCAGTCATGGAAAACCTGCGTGACATCAGACCTCGCGTAATTGTCGTAGAGTTTGAAAAGCGCTTTCGCGAACGGCACAGCGTCGTCCAGCGTGACCGAGAGCAATTCAACCGTAGATGGCAGCAATCAGGGGCAGCAAGCCTGACCGCCTGGACGACCCTTCTGAAGCCAAAGGGCTACGAACTCTGCGCAGTGGGAACCTGCTGCTTCAATGCTTTCTTCGTACGCGAAGACATCGCCAAAGGCAATTTGACTGCTCTGAATCCAAAAGAAGCATTTGACTCCCATCCAGTATTTTCAGCGATTGATGATGCTTTCTGGCTTATGCCTGACGAAAGCTGGCAACCATTTTAAATTTGCACCTGCGGCAAAGGAATGGGCCTCAGTGGCGGGGCAGCATCGGAGGTGTAGCTTCTCGATCAGGGCCTGCAGAGACTAAATACAGAAATCTTGGCATACTTGCGTATATACGCCTATATTTGTTGTCGCTATATATAAAGGATAGCAAGGACAGTTCAAGGCAACGCTTCTGATGACTTGAATCAATGCACTTTAATATTTCAACCGTGTGAACAATCTAGCAAAACTTTTGCTTTTTTTCGTAACCATCACAAACCTGTCTGTGATACTCGCCAGATCAGTTTGCCTATACTCTTCTTTCGAAGAGAAACCTCGTGCCTAATCGATATCGAGGAATATTGCAGAGTGATACTACGCTGGTGCTTGCCAAGCATCGCTGCGATAGCGTCACTCAACGTCACATCCCTCTCACTGCCAGCTTCAAGACATGCTCCCTAGGCAAAAGAGGCAAAGTGCCATCCTTCGATTAGGACTATCAAGCCAGGCAAACTCGATCGAGAGGATTAAGTGATTCGTTCTGGATCAAAAAAATTTGCACTTCGGCAATAACGAGCTCTCAAAAAACCAATGCATTTCCAGTGGCGGTATGAGGGAGATGTCTGATTTTCTGGCGATAAATGTCCAACTTCGCCGTGATTTTCAGCCACAAGCAATTAAAGCCGCCTGCCCATACACCGTAGAAGTCACAAGCTACCAGGATACATTGAGAATTCAGCCCCATTGAGGCAGTATAGACGATCGTGATTTGGGCCCGGATCGAGCAAATTGATCATGCGGAACTATCTACCCGCTTACGTACCTAAAGAAGATTTTTTGAATCAAATACGTTAAGAGAAGCATATGAAAAAAGTTGCGCTTATTACTGGAGTAACAGGTCAAGACGGATCCTACCTGGCCGAGTTGCTTCTCGAAAAAGGTTACGAAGTGCACGGTATAAAGCGCCGGGCATCATCCTTCAATACCGACCGTATCGATCACCTTTACCAAGACCCCCATGAGTCAGATCGTCGCTTGGTCCTGCACTATGGCGACATGACCGATTCGACCGGCCTGATCCGCATCATCAAACAAATACAACCCGACGAAATCTATAACCTGGCTGCCCAGTCCCACGTTGCGGTCTCGTTCGAAGAGCCAGAGTACACTGCCAACTCGGACGCGCTGGGTGCCTTGCGTATCCTTGAGGCGATCAGGATCCTGGGGCTCGAGAAGAAGACCCGCTTCTATCAGGCTTCAACCTCCGAACTGTACGGCTTGGTGCAGGAAACTCCACAGAAGGAGACCACACCTTTCTACCCACGCTCCCCTTATGCAGTAGCAAAGCTGTACGCATACTGGATTACCGTCAACTACCGGGAAGCGTACGGTATCTATGCCTGTAACGGCATTCTCTTCAACCACGAAAGCCCGGTGCGCGGCGAGACCTTCGTCACTCGCAAGATTACCCGTGCACTCGCACGCATCAAGCTGGGCCTGCAAGACTGTCTGTATCTGGGCAACCTTGATGCACTGCGCGACTGGGGCCATGCGAAAGACTACGTCGAGATGCAATGGCTGATGCTGCAGCAAGAAACTCCGGAAGACTTCGTTATTGCAACCGGCAAGCAATACAGCGTTCGCGACTTCGTCAACGCGGCAGCGAAACACGCCGAAATCGACATTACCTGGAAAGGTCAGGGCGTCGATGAGAAAGGCTACGACGCAACCGGTAAATGCATAGTTTCCGTGGATCCGCGGTACTTCCGTCCAACCGAGGTGGAAACATTGCTGGGCGACCCAACCAAAGCGAAGCAGAAACTGGGATGGACGCCTAAAATCACCTTTGAGGATCTGGTCAATGAAATGATGACCGAGGACCTCAAGTCAGCGACCCGTGATGAGTTGGTAAAAAAGCACGGCTACTCCGTTTACGATTACCACGAGTAATAGTTAGGTGGATAAACGCGCCAAAATATACATCGCAGGCCATGCCGGTATGGCTGGCTCTGCGATCCAGCGGCGGCTATCCGCCGCTGGATTCAGCAATTTCGTCACCCGCTCGCATGCTGAACTTGATTTGACTCAACAGGCTGCTGTCGATGCTTTTTTCGCAACAGAAAAACCTGAGATTGTGTACTTAGCAGCCGGCAAGGTAGGCGGAATCAAAGCCAACAACAACTTTAGAGCTGAATTTATATATCAAAACCTGATGATAGAGGCGAACGTAATTCACAGCGCTTGGAAACATGGCGTCGAACGACTTCTTTTTTTGGGCTCCAGTTGCATATACCCACGGGACTGCCCCCAGCCGATCCACGAAGACCACCTGTTAACCGGACCGCTGGAACAAACCAATGAACCTTACGCCCTCGCCAAGATCATGGGTGTAAAGATGTGCGAGAACTACCACCGCGAATACGGTGCAAAGTTCATAGCCGTTATGCCGTCAAATCTTTATGGCCCCAATGACAGCTACAACCTGGAAAACTGTCATGTGCTGCCGGCACTGATTAGCAAAGCCCATGAAGCAAAAATTAGCGGCGCATCAGAGTTAATAGTTTGGGGTTCGGGAAAGCCAAAGCGCGAGTTCCTTTTCGTCGAAGACATGGCCGATGCTTGTCTACACTTGATGGAATCCAACGTTGACAGCGGACTATTCAATGTTGGAATGGGCAGTGATCTATCCATCCGCGAACTAGCAGAGTTAATTATGGAGGTGGTCGGGTATAACGGGCAGATCGTATACGACCAGAGCCAGCCTGACGGTACACCCCGTAAACTACTCGACATCAATCGCCTAAAGAACTTGGGATGGGCTGCCAAAACGCAACTGCGTGAAGGTATAGCATTGACCTACCAAGATTTTCTCAGCCGTCTGGATCGCCACTGAATGCATCAACCCTTGGTTACGATTACAGTCCCCTCCTTCAATCAAGGGCGTTATCTCGACGACGCCTTAAGGTCCATATTTGAACAAAATGTCCCTGTGGAGGTGTTTGTTCTGGATGGTGGTTCCACCGATAACTCGGTGGAAATCATCCGTAAATGGGAACACAAGCTAGCTGGTTGGCGCAGCTATCCAGATAAAGGCCAAGCAGCTGCTATCAACGAAGGTATCCTTCAAGGTAAAGCACCGTATGTCTGCTGGCTGAATAGCGATGACTGGTTCGAGCCGGACGGACTAAAACGACTGATCAGTGCCATTGAAACAGCACCTGAGGCCTCAGCCGTTTATGGGAAATGCTGGAACGTTATTCAAAATACCGGAAAACGCAAACCGGTTTGGGTTGAGCCGTTCAGCGAGCGCAGGCTAGCGCTTCGCTGCATTATTTCCCAACCAGCGACGCTGATTCGACGATCCGCATGGCTGAATATTGGCGGCGTGAACCCCACCTTGCATATGGCTATGGACTACGATCTTTGGTGGCGACTCTTCAAAATAGTGGGCCCTCTCAAATATATCGACGCGTTTGTAGCGGTCAATCGAGAACATGAAGCGACCAAAACAAAAACTTTGCGCCGCCGCCATTATCAGGAAGCTATGGCGGTGGTGCGTAAGTATCACGGTAGCGTTCCCTTAAAGTGGTGGCTTTTTCAGCCCTACGCCGTCTGGCTCAAATCCATCTTTCCATAGCCGGAAGTTACCATGCGCATTCTGCATTTTTTTAAAACCGCCCTTCCTGACACCATGGGCGGCATAGAGCAAGTGATTGATCAAATTTGTCAGCAGTCTCATCGTATGGGGGCGACCTGCGAAGTCCTTACGCTGTCTCCCAACCCAATTCCAGCCACAATAGAAATGAACGGTTATCGGGTTCATCGCGTTAAAGAAAACCTTAATATTGCCTCAACAGGCTTTTCGTTAGAGGTTTATTCGAAGTTTAAAGAACTTGCGCGGAATGCGGATATCATTCATTACCATTTTCCATGGCCATTCATGGACTTGATCCACTTTGCCAGTTGTACCGGAAAACCCAGCGTTGTTTCATACCACTCTGACATCATCAACCAGAAATTTCTCTTAAAGCTCTACCGCCCACTCCAAAATATATTTCTGCGTAGCGTCAACCGGATCATTGTCTCATCCCCCAACTACCTGGAATCAAGTGCTGAGCTTTCTGCATTTCATGACAAAACCACAATTATTCCTATAGGTCTCAACAGGGAAAGCTACCCAATCCCCTCCACTGCTCTAACGACACGCTGGGCGGAAGAAATGAGCGAGCGGTTCTTCCTGTTTGTTGGCGTATTGCGCTACTACAAAGGGCTTCACACATTGATGGAAGCCCTCCAAGGCACTGGATACCCTATGGTCATCGTAGGAGATGGACCAAAGAAACAAGAACTCATGGCGCAAGCAAAAAGTATGGGGCTTCAAAACGTCCACTTTTTGGGCCGTCTTCCAGAAGCAGACAAAGTCGCGCTAATTCAACTTTCAACAGCCATCGTATTCCCCTCGCACCTTCGTTCCGAAGCGTTCGGAGTGTCACTACTGGAGGGGGCAATGTATGGAAAGCCGATGATCTCGTGCGAGATTGGTACGGGCACTACGTACATCAACATTGCCGGCGAAACCGGGCTGGTAGTTCCACCAGAGCACCCGACAGCGCTTCGCCAAGCGATGCAACACCTTTGGGACAACCCGCAAGAAGCATTGGTAATGGGCGAAAAAGCGCAGAGTCGTTACAACCTGCTATTCACGGGGGAGCAAATGACACGAGCCCACATCGAGGTCTATCAGGACCTGCTGAACACGTAATGAAACACCAGCCCGATTTGACTCGGGCTAATGATTAGCGGATTACCTACTGCCTTCAGCTCGACCGTAGCTATCCTCGAACCTGACAATATCATCTTCCCCTAGGTAATCGCCGCACTGCACCTCAATTAATACCAAGTCAATCATCCCCGGGTTTTGCAGACGATGCGTGTGCCCAGCACGTATATACGTGGACTCATTGGTATTGAGCAAGAACCGTTGTTGGTCGTTAACGACCAATGCCATACCACTGACCACAATCCAGTGCTCACTGCGATGGTGATGCATTTGGAGCGACAACGAGCCTTGAGGTTTTACGACAATGCGCTTGATCTTGAAGCGAGTGCCCTCTTCCAAGGTAGTGTAAGCCCCCCAGGGACGCTGCACCGTAGTGTGGTCCAAGTGCGAGCAATGACCGTTTTTCTTCAACTGCGCAGTGATTACCTTGATGTCTTGGGCATGGTCCTTGTGCGCGACCAACAAAGCATCCGGCGTATCGACAATGATCAGGTTTTCAACCCCGACTAACGCGGCCAGTCGACGCTGGCTGCGCACGTAGTTGTTGGTGGAGGCATGAAGGATGGCTTCGCCTTCGATACGGTTGCCTTGCTCGTCCGCTGGCGAGAGTTCACTCATGGCCTTCCAAGAGCCAATGTCACTCCAGCCAATATCACAAGGTATGGTCGCCACTTTGTTTGAGCGTTCCATCAGTGCGAAATCGAGGGAAATGTCCGGTACTTTGGCAAAGCTTTCCGGCTCCAGATGCAGGCTGCGATGGCTGCTGCCTTGCATCACACCGGAGCCAGCAAGGCATAGATCTACGGCGCTGGCGACATCCGGCGCACAGAGCGCCATTTCTTCAATAAGTGTGCCCGCACGGAAACAGAACATACCGGAGTTCCAGTAATACTCACCGGACGCCAGGTAGTCTTTCGCAGTATCCAAATCTGGTTTTTCGACGAAACGCTTGACCTTGAAGCCGTTGACTAATGACGCGTCGGTATCTTTTTGAATGTACCCGTAGCCAGTTTCCGGATATTCGGGCTTCACCCCAAAAGTCACCAGCCAGCCGTCCCGGGCCTGCTGCGATGCAGACTCGACTGCTGCAGCGAACGCCGCCTGATTGTCGATCAGGTGGTCCGCCGGCAACACCAGCATAATCGCGTCAGGGCCGTGAGTTCGGGCCACTTCCTGCGCCGCTAATGCGACCGCAGCAGCGGTGTTGCGGCCAAAAGGCTCGAGTACGAAACCCAAGTTGGTGTAGTTCGGCGCAGTGGCAACATATTCATCAAGGGTTTTGAAGTAGAGATCACGGTTTGTGATCGTCAATACTTCTGTTACGTCATTTAACGCCAAAGCGCGACTGTATGTTTTTCGAATCAAATTGCCACCATCGGGCAATTCGATAAACGGCTTGGGATGAGCAGTACGTGAAACAGGCCATAGACGGCTGCCTGAACCGCCACAAATAATGACTGGAACGAGTGTCACGCTGTACTCCTTTACTAAATATCACATCATTTATCAGGCCAAAAACTCACCAACATAAATACTGCGGGCTCGAAGGAAGCGACTTAGAGCCTAGCTGACCCTAGACAAACCTAACCGAGAAAATGCTGGACATGAAGAAAAGCAAATCACTTTTCTTACAAAAATAGGGGCATATTCTTCACTGGATGGTAATTTTTGTCTAGGAAAAGCCGGATCTATACCCGCGCAGCTACCCGTATTCAGATGGATAAAAACTGACCTACCATTCACAACGGCTCACTTCATTGAAGATTAAGACACACCGCCTTACAAATCGTGTCATTGATCTTTATTACTTTTCTCTCGGATTTCGCACGCATCGGGATATTACGACGTACAAAAAGCTCGCAAACCGTCACCGGACATTTAGAGAAATTTCCTTCAACTATTCCGGAAACCTGCCGATAACCGATGAAAGCCTTGCGGATTGAAAACTCATGCGTAATAACCAACCCGTTACCCAGCGCGAACGTACCTTCCCCGCTCAGCAACGATTGATCTCCACCACCGACGCCAAAGGCGTGATCACCTACTGCAACGACGCCTTTGTCGAGATCAGTGGGTTCTCCCGTGAAGAACTGGTTCGCGCACCGCACAACCTGGTACGTCACCCTGATGTGCCGGCGGCGGTGTTCGCGCACATGTGGGGCACCTTGAAACAAGGCTTGCCATGGATGGGCATCGTCAAGAACCGCTGCAAGACCGGCGACCACTACTGGGTCAACGCCTATGTGACACCGATCTTCGAAGGCAGCCAGGTGGTAGGTTACGAGTCGGTCCGGGTCAAGCCCACCGCCGAACAGGTGCGCCGCGCCGAAGCCCTCTACCAGCGCATCAACACTGGCAAGTCGGCCATTCCCAAGCGTGACAAGTGGCTACCGGTGCTGCAGGACTGGCTGCCGTTCATCCTGGTCAGCCAGCTGAGCTTCATGATCGGCGCCTGGCTCAACTCCCACTGGGGCTTTGCCCTGGCCGCAGCCCTCTCGGTGCCCCTGGGCCTGCTGGGCCTGAGCTGGCAGCAGCGCGGCCTCAAGCGCCTGTTGCGCCTGGCCGAGCAGACCACCTCCGACCCGCTGATCGCTCAGATGTACACCGACAGCCGCGGCGCCCAGGCCCGCCTGGAGATGTCGATCCTGAGCCAGGAAGCGCGCCTGAAGACCTGCCTGACCCGCCTGCAGGACACGGCCGAGCACCTCAACGAACAAGCCCGACAGTCCGACACCCTGGCTCACAACAGCTCCAGCGGCCTGGAGCGCCAACGGGTCGAGACCGAGCAGGTGGCCACCGCGGTCAACCAGATGGCCGCCACCACCCAGGAAGTGGCCAGCCACGTGCAACGCACCGCCGACGCAACCCAGGAAGCCAATCGCCTGACCGGCCGTGGCCGCGATATCGCCGGGGAAACCCGCGAAGCCATCCAGCGCCTGTCGGTGGTGGTGGGCGAAACCGGGCTGACGGTAACCCAACTGGCCAAGGACAGTGACGAAATCGGCGGCGTTGTCGACGTGATCAAAGGCATTGCCGACCAAACCAACCTGCTGGCCCTGAACGCAGCCATCGAAGCCGCCCGCGCCGGTGAAATGGGCCGCGGCTTTGCCGTGGTGGCCGACGAGGTGCGTCAGTTGGCACAGCGCACCAGTGAGTCCACCGGGCAGATCCATACCCTGATCGCCAAGCTGCAGCAGACAGCCGCCACCGCCGTGCAGACCATGGACGCCGGTCATCGTCAGGCCGAAGAAGGCGTGGCCCGGGTTCTGGAAGCCGACCAGGCACTGGTGGGCATCAGCGAAGCGGTGGCCAACATCACCGACATGACCACCCAGATCGCTGCCGCCACCGAAGAGCAAAGCTCGGTGGCCGAAGAGATCAGCCGCAACATCAGCACCATCGCGCAACTGGCGGACCAGACTTCGGAGCAGGCCCAGCATTCGGCCGAGCTCAGCGAAGCGCTGACCCGCACCGCACACACCCAGTACTCGCTGGTGGAGCGCTTCAACCGTTAAGCCCCCTAGGGCCGGCAACAAAAAACCGGAAGCCAAGGCTTCCGGTTTTTTTATGCCCGCAAATCCACCCGACAACCGTAGGAGCGAGCTTGCTCGCGATAAATCTTCACCGCGCTCCAAATTCGAAGGCCGGGTGAACGCTTCGCGAGCAAGCTCGCTCCTGCAGGATCAGCTCAACGCTTTCAGGAAGGCAGCAACCTTGAGCGACGCAGATTCCAGATGCTGCCCATGGCTGAAACCCGAGGCCTTCAGGGGCTTGAGATCGTGATCAGCGGCCGCCAGCCAGTACAACTCGATACCGGGTGCCAATATATAGGCCTCGACCGCCTGGCGATTGCCCAGGGCGTCACGCTCGCCCTGCACGATCAGGCTCGGCACTGATAGATCGGCCAGATGCGCCACCCGCGGTTTTTCCGGTTTGCCGGCGGCATAGAACGGATAGCCCAGGCACACCAATGCATCGGCCTGCAGTTCATCGGCCAGCAAACTGGCCATGCGCCCGCCCATGGACTTGCCGCCCAACGCCAACACCCCAGTGACATAAGGTCGCACCAGGGCATGCACCTCGCGCCAGCATTCCAGCAACCTGGGCGCCGGGTTGGGCGGGCGTTTGCCGCCGTCCAGGCGCCGCTGGGCCATGTAGGGAAACTCGAAGCGCAAGACGTTCACCCCATGCCCCGCAAGGCGTACAGCAATATCGTTCATGAACCCACTGTCCATGGGCGCGCCGGCGCCATGGGCGAGGATCAGGGTCGGCGCCGACTGCACCTCGACGCCCTGCGCGACATCCCACAACCAGCCCCGCTCCCGCACACACTGCGCCCATTGACCCCCGTCAATACTGGCCTTGTGCTCATTGCTCATGCTTGCCTCGCTTTTAGTCTGCCTATAACTCCAGACGAAGTGAGCGCGCCTTGCCGTGCGCAGTCGCTTTCACTTCAACTGAACCGTGGATGGGGAACCATGAACACTTCTATCAGTACCGCCTACAACTACAAGGTGGTCCGCCAATTCGCCATTATGACGGTGGTGTGGGGCATCGTCGGCATGGGGCTCGGGGTTTTTCTCGCTGCCCAGTTGGTCTGGCCCGAACTCAACTTCGATTTACCGTGGACCAGCTTCGGCCGTCTGCGGCCATTGCACACCAACGCGGTGATCTTCGCCTTCGGCGGCTGTGCGCTGTTTGCCAGCTCGTTCTACTCGGTGCAACGCACCTGCCAGACCACGCTGTTCGCGCCGAAAATCGCCGCGTTCTGCTTCTGGGGCTGGCAACTGGTGATCCTCCTGGCGGCCATCAGCCTGCCACTGGGCTACACCAGCTCCAAGGAATACGCCGAACTGGAATGGCCGATCGATATCCTGATCACCATTGTCTGGGTGGCCTACGCCATCGTGTTCTTCGGCACCCTGATGCAGCGCAAGACCAAGCACATCTATGTGGGTAACTGGTTCTTCGGCGCGTTCATCATCACCGTGGCCATCCTGCACATCGTCAACAACCTGGAACTGCCGGTCAGCTTCACCAAGTCCTACTCGGTGTATGCCGGTGCGACCGATGCGATGGTGCAATGGTGGTACGGCCACAACGCCGTGGGCTTCTTCCTGACCGCGGGCTTCCTGGGGATGATGTACTACTTCGTACCCAAGCAGGCCGAGCGCCCGGTGTACTCCTATCGCCTGTCGATCGTGCACTTCTGGGCACTGATCACCCTGTACATCTGGGCCGGCCCGCACCACCTGCACTACACCGCGCTGCCGGACTGGGCTCAGTCCCTAGGGATGGTGATGTCGCTGGTTCTGCTGGCGCCAAGCTGGGGCGGCATGATCAACGGCATGATGACCCTCTCGGGCGCCTGGCATAAGCTGCGCAGCGACCCGATCCTGCGGTTCCTGGTGGTATCCCTGGCGTTCTACGGCATGTCGACCTTCGAAGGTCCGATGATGGCGATCAAGACCGTCAACGCCCTCTCCCACTACACCGACTGGACCATCGGCCACGTACACGCCGGCGCCCTCGGCTGGGTAGCGATGATCTCCATCGGCGCGCTGTACCACCTGATCCCGAAAGTCTTCGGCCGCGAGCAGATGTACAGCACCGGCCTGATCAACACCCACTTCTGGCTGGCTACCATCGGCACCGTGCTCTACATCGCTTCGATGTGGGTCAACGGTATCGCCCAAGGCCTGATGTGGCGTGCGGTCAACGAGGACGGCACTCTCACCTACTCCTTCGTCGAAACCCTGGTGGCCAGCCACCCAGGCTTCATCGTGCGACTGGTGGGTGGTGCGATCTTCCTCAGCGGCATGTTCCTGATGGCTTACAACACCTGGCGCACCGTGCGTGCCGCAGTGCCAGCCGAAGTCAACGCCGCTGCGCAGATGGCCTGAGGAGTCCGCCATGAAACACGAAACGATTGAGAAAAACGTCGGCCTGCTGATGCTGCTGATGGTCTTCGCGGTGAGCATCGGCGGTCTGACCCAGATCGTCCCGCTGTTCTTCCAGGACGTCACCAACAAGCCGGTGGAAGGCATGAAGCCCTACACCGCCCTGCAGCTGGAAGGCCGCGACATCTACATCCGCGAAGGCTGCGTACAGTGCCACTCGCAGATGATCCGTCCGTTCCGCGCCGAGACCGAGCGTTATGGTCACTACTCGGTGGCCGGTGAAAGCGTCTGGGACCACCCGTTCCTGTGGGGTTCCAAGCGTACCGGTCCGGACCTGGCCCGGGTGGGCGGCCGCTACTCCGATGACTGGCACCGTGCGCACTTGTACAACCCGCGCAACGTGGTGCCCGAGTCGAAGATGCCGGCCTACCCATGGCTGGTGACCGCACCGGTGGACAGCAGCCACACCGAAACCAAGCTCAAGGTCATGCGCACCTTGGGCGTGCCGTACACCGACGAAGACATCGCCGGCGCCACCGCCACGCTCAAGGGCAAGACCGAAATGGACGCCCTGGTCTCCTACCTGCAAGTGCTTGGCACTTCGATCAAGAGCAAGAGGTGAGCCATGGGTTTTGAACTCGATAGCGGCATGATCCGCGGCCTCGGGACCCTGGTGGTGATGATCGCCTTCATCGGCCTGTCGATCTGGGTGTTCAACTCAAAGCGCAATCCCGAGTTTGCCCAGGCCCGCCTGCTGCCCTTCGCCGATGACCCGATGCCGGGCACGGCACCGGCCGGTAACACAACTGATGACGCTCAACCTCAAGAGCCTGCAACAAGGAGCATTCGGCCATGACCACCTTCTGGAGTACGTGGATCTGCGTACTGACCATTGGCAGCCTGATCGGCCTGACCTGGCTGCTGGTCGGCACCCGCAAGGGCGAGACCAAGGGCAGTGTCGACCAGACCATGGGCCACGCCTTCGATGGCATCGAGGAGTACGACAACCCCCTGCCGCAATGGTGGTTCCTGCTGTTCGCCGGGACCCTGGTGTTTTCCGTTGGCTACCTGATCCTCTACCCGGGTCTGGGCAACTGGAAAGGCATCCTGCCGGGCTATGAAGACGGCTGGACCCAGACCAAGGAATGGGAAAAGGAGATGGCCAAGGCGGACGTGAAGTTTGGTCCGATCTTCGCCAAATTCGCGGCCATGCCGGTGGAAGAAGTGGCCAAGGACCCGCAAGCGCTGAAAATGGGCGGACGCCTGTTCGCCTCCAACTGCTCGGTCTGCCACGGTTCCGACGCCAAGGGTGCCTTCGGCTTCCCGAACCTGGCGGACGACAACTGGCGGTGGGGCGGCAGCGCCGACACCATCAAGGCCACCATCATGGGCGGCCGCATGGCGGCCATGCCGGCCTGGGGCGAAGTGCTCAAGGAAGCAGGCGTGAAGAACGTGGCAGCTTACGTTCGCCATGACCTGGCCGGCCTGCCCCTGCCAGCCGACAGCGATGCCGACCTGGTAGCCGGACAGCAAGCGTTCAGCACCACCTGCGTGGCCTGCCACGGCGCTGACGGCAAAGGCACCCAGATCATGGGCGCGCCCGACCTGACCCAGCCCGCCGGCTTCATCTACGGCACCAGCCTGGCCCAACTGCAACAGACCATCCGCCATGGTCGCCAGGGCCACATGCCAGCGCAGAGCGAACTGCTCGGCAATGACAAGGTGCAACTGCTGGCCGCCTACGTTTACAGCCTCTCCCACGGCAACAAGCCACAGGCTGAAAACACCCAGTAAGACGAGTCACGGCAAGCTGCGGGTTCCCGACTTGCAGCTTGCCGCTCGTGGTTCAACCTCCCGCTCCTTTGCGACCAAGTGTCGCACCCTCTCCCGCAGCGCGTTTGCACTCATCTGATTCAGGTCTAAGCTTGCCCCGATGGGGACTGGCACGGGCTGGTCACAGGCCAACGGTATCCGTGACGTTCGAAGCTTCTGCTCGATGACAGGCCGCAAAGGCTGGTTTATACCGGCTGTCGACTCTCTTACCGCCTGTCAGCTGATCCATCAGCTTCCACACACCCGGTTACAACCGACCTGACACCCCCCGTTTCCTGTCCATGGCGACAGCTTGTCCGAGGGCAATTTTTTGTCCCTACTCGGCATAGGGAAAGGCCGCAGAATCAGGCATGGAACGCATTGACCCAGGTCATAGCGCGTTGCAATGACCCCCTGCTTTCTCCATACTTGCGACCGATTTTTATCCCTAATAAAACACCCAAACCGTGGAACCTTAGAATGAGCACAGCAATCAGTCCGACTGCTTATAACTATAAGGTAGTCCGCCAGTTCGCCATCATGACGGTGGTCTGGGGGATCCTTGGCATGGGGCTCGGTGTCTTCATCGCCTCACAACTGGTATGGCCGGAGTTGAACTTCGGTCTGCCGTGGACGACGTTTGGACGCCTGCGCCCGCTGCACACCAACCTGGTGATCTTCGCCTTCGGTGGATGTGCATTGTTTGCCACCTCTTACTATGTCGTGCAGCGAACCTGCCAGACGCGACTGATTTCCGACAGCCTCGCGGCCTTCACCTTCTGGGGTTGGCAAGCGGTGATCGTCGGCGCGATCGTGACCCTGCCACTGGGTTACACCACCACCAAGGAATACGCCGAACTGGAATGGCCCCTGGCTATCCTGCTGGCGATCGTCTGGGTCACCTACGGCCTGGTATTCTTCGGCACCATCACCAAGCGCAAGACCAAGCACATCTACGTGGGCAACTGGTTCTACGGTGCCTTCATCGTGGTGACCGCGATGCTGCACATCGTCAACCACGCTTCCCTGCCGGTCAGCTTCTTCAAGTCCTACTCGGCCTACGCCGGTGCGACTGATGCGATGATCCAATGGTGGTACGGCCACAACGCCGTGGGCTTCTTCCTGACCACCGGCTTCCTGGGGATGATGTACTACTTCGTACCCAAGCAGGCCGAGCGTCCGATCTATTCCTATCGCCTGTCCATCGTGCACTTCTGGGCGCTGATCACCCTGTACATCTGGGCCGGTCCGCACCACCTGCACTACACCGCGCTGCCGGACTGGGCTCAGTCCCTGGGCATGGCCATGTCGATCATCCTGCTGGCGCCAAGCTGGGGCGGCATGATCAACGGCATGATGACCCTCTCGGGCGCCTGGCATAAGCTGCGCACCGACCCGATCCTGCGCTTCCTGGTGGTATCCCTGGCGTTCTACGGCATGTCGACCTTCGAAGGTCCGATGATGGCGATCAAGACCGTCAACTCGCTCTCGCACTACACCGACTGGACCATCGGCCACGTACACGCCGGCGCTCTGGGCTGGGTAGCGATGATCTCCATCGGCGCCCTGTACCACCTGATCCCGAAAGTCTTCGGTCGTCAGCAGATGCACAGCATCGGCCTGATCAACACCCACTTCTGGCTGGCTACCATCGGTACCGTGCTCTACATCGCCTCGATGTGGGTCAACGGCATCACCCAGGGCCTGATGTGGCGTGCAATCAACGATGACGGCACCCTCACCTACTCCTTCGTCGAAGCGCTGCAAGCCAGCCACCCGGGCTTTATCGTCCGTGCTCTGGGCGGTGCGTTCTTCGCCACCGGCATGCTGATCATGGCGTACAACGTGTTCCGTACCGTTCGCGCCTCGAACCCGGCTGAAGCTGAAGCCGCTGCTCAGATCGCTGTAGTTGGAGCTCACTGATGAAGCACGAAGTAGTCGAGAAGAATATTGGCCTGCTGGCCTTCTTCATGGTCATCGCCGTCAGCATCGGCGGCCTGACCCAGATCGTCCCGCTGTTCTTCCAGGACGTCACCAACAAGCCGGTGGAAGGCATGAAGCCGCGTACCGCACTGGAACTGGAAGGCCGCGACGTCTACATCGCCAACGGCTGTGTCGGCTGCCACTCGCAGATGATCCGTCCGTTCCGCGCTGAAACCGAACGCTATGGTCACTACTCGGTGGCTGGTGAGAGCGTCTGGGACCACCCGTTCCTGTGGGGTTCCAAGCGTACCGGCCCGGACCTGGCCCGAGTGGGCGGTCGTTACTCCGATGACTGGCAGCGTGCGCACTTGTACAACCCGCGCAACGTGGTGCCCGAGTCGAAGATGCCGGCTTATCCGTTCCTCGTAGAAAACAAGCTCGACGGCAAAGACACCGCGAAGAAAATGGAAGTCTTGCGCACGCTCGGAGTCCCTTACACCGACGAAGACATCGCCGGTGCCAAGGATGCCGTGAAGGGCAAAACCGAAATGGACGCGCTGGTGGCCTATCTGCAAGGCCTGGGCACCATCATCAAAAGCAAACGGTGATCTAGATGGATATCGGGATGATTCGTGGCCTGGGCACCCTTGTTGTGATGGTGGCCTTCATCGGTTTGGCGCTCTGGGTGTTCAGCCCCAAGCGCAAGTCCGAGTTTGAAGACGCAACCTTGCTGCCGTTCGCGGATGATCCCGACGCCATCAAGCACGTCGAGCAAGCTTCTAGGAGTAACAAAGAATGACTACGTTCTGGAGTCTGTACGTCACAGTCCTCAGTCTGGGTACCATCTTCGCCCTGACCTGGCTGCTGCTGTCGACCCGCAAGGGCCAGCGCGCCGAGCAGACCGACGAGACGGTCGGCCACTCCTTCGACGGGATCGAGGAGTACGACAACCCCCTGCCGAAATGGTGGTTCATGCTGTTCGTCGGCACCATCGTCTTCGCCCTGGGCTACCTGGTGCTGTACCCGGGCCTGGGCAACTGGAAAGGCGTTCTGCCGGGCTACAACTACCTCGATAACGAGAAGCAGACCCCGTTCGCCAACGGCCAGTCCGGCTGGACCGGCGTCCACGAGTGGGAAAAGGAAATGGCCAAGTCGGACGCCAAGTTCGGTCCGATCTTCGCCAAGTACGCTGCCATGCCTATCGAAGAAGTGGCCAAGGACCCGCAAGCCCTGAAAATGGGTGGCCGTCTGTTCGCATCCAACTGCTCGGTCTGCCACGGTTCCGACGCCAAGGGCGCCTATGGCTTTCCCAACCTGACCGACGCCGACTGGCGCTGGGGCGGCGAGCCGGAAACCATCAAGACCACCATCATGGGCGGCCGTCACGCAGTGATGCCGGCCTGGCTGGACGTGATCAAGGAACAAGGCGTCAGTGACGTTGCCGCCTATGTCCTGACCAACCTCGACGGCCGCAAGTTGCCGGAAGGCCTGAAGGCCGACCCGGTCAACGGCCAGAAGCTGTTCGCCGCCAACTGTGCGGTATGCCACGGTCCGGAAGGCAAAGGCACCCCAGCCATGGGCGCGCCTAACCTGACTCACCCGGCAGCCTTCATCTACGGTTCGAGCTTCGCCCAACTGCAGCAGACCATTCGTTACGGCCGTCAAGGCGTGATGCCAGCGCAGGAACAACTGCAAGGCAACGACAAGGTTCACCTGCTGGCGGCTTATGTCTACAGCCTGTCCCACGGTGACAAGCAGGCCGACGCCGAGTAAGACCGACGCCTGAAAGCAACACCCGACGGCCCCGCCAATCAACATTGGCGGGGCCGTTTTGTTTGCGCCTGGCATCGGCTGACGCTCGACGGCGGATCACCCTTTCCGGCAACCCGGTAGCCAGGATTCGACAATATGGCGGACTTCGAGACCTGCGGCGTACGCCTGCTCACTCCCTGGAAGAATTGAACGGCGCGACGTGCAAAAGGGTCCATAATCCACAAGTCAATTGATTCAAGTCATTACACCATCAGTTGATTTCTCCCAACGCGACCAAAGGTCGCACCCTTGCGCTAGAGCTACAGGCGTATCATTGCGCCACTGCAACACCCCTTTTGACCGCGGTCGGCACGCATCGACCGAGGCATTTTTCCACTGCCGTGGGATGCAATGATGAGCAACCAGATTCCCGTACACGACGTTACCCCGCCTGCCAAAAACGCGACCAACAGCGTCGACCTCTACGCCTCCAGGGAAAAAATCTACACCCGTGCCTTCACCGGCCTGTTCCGCAATCTGCGCATGCTTGGCGGCGCCGGATTGTTCCTTCTGTACTTCGGTACCGTGTGGCTCAACTGGGGCGGCCACCAGGCTGTCTGGTGGAACCTGCCGGAACGCAAATTCTTCATCTTTGGCGCCACGTTCTGGCCCCAGGACTTCATCCTGCTCTCGGGCCTGTTGATCATCGCCGCCTTCGGCCTGTTCTTCATCACCGTCTATGCCGGCCGCATCTGGTGCGGCTACACCTGCCCGCAGAGTGTCTGGACCTGGATCTTCATGTGGTGCGAAAAGGTCACCGAAGGCGATCGCAACCAGCGCATCAAGCTGGACAAGGCGCCCATGAGCGCCAACAAGTTCCTGCGCAAATTCAGCAAGCACAGCCTCTGGCTGCTGATCGGCTTCGTCACCGGCATGACCTTCGTCGGCTACTTCTCGCCGATCCGCGAACTGGTCATCGACTTCTTCACCGGCCAGGCCGATGGCTGGTCCTACTTCTGGGTCGGCTTCTTCACCCTGGCCACCTACGGCAACGCCGGCTGGCTGCGGGAACAGGTGTGCATCTACATGTGCCCCTATGCACGCTTCCAGAGCGTGATGTTCGACAAGGACACCCTGATCGTTTCCTACGACCCACGCCGTGGCGAAGCCCGTGGCCCGCGCAAGAAAGGCGCCGACTACAAGGCCCAGGGCCTGGGCGACTGCATCGACTGCACCATGTGTGTCCAGGTCTGCCCCACCGGCATCGACATCCGTGACGGCCTGCAGATCGAATGCATCGGCTGCGCAGCCTGCATCGACGCCTGCGACAGCATCATGGACAAGATGGAGTACCCCCGCGGGCTCATCAGCTACACCACCGAACACAACCTCTCGGGGCAGAAAACCCATAAACTGCGCCCGCGCCTGATCGGCTATGCCCTGGTGCTGCTGGCCATGATCAGCCTGCTGGTTGCGGCATTTTTCATGCGTTCGCTGGTGGGCTTCGATGTCAGCAAGGACCGGGTGCTGTACCGCGAAAACGCCGAAGGCCGGATCGAAAACGTCTACAGCCTGAAGATCATGAACAAGGACCAGCGCGATCACACCTATGTGCTGGACGCCTCCGGCCTGCCGGACCTGAAGCTGCAGGGCAAGCGCGAAATCCACGTGGTGGCCGGCGATATCGTCAGCATGCCGGTGGAGCTGTCGATTGCTCCCGAACAGCTGCCATCGACCACCAACGAGGTGAAATTCATCCTCAAGGATGCCGACGATGACAGCGTCCATGTTGAAGCCAAGAGCCGGTTCATCGGCCCACAAATTCGTTAAGAGAAGTGATCATGCCCGCAGCCACCGCCGCAAGCCCCTGGTACAAGCACCTCTGGCCCTGGATCATCATCGGCATCCTCGCCTGTTCCGTGACCCTGACCCTGTCCATGGTGACCATTGCCGTGAACAACCCGGACAACCTGGTCAACGACAACTACTACGAGGCCGGCAAGGGCATCAACCGCTCCCTGGACCGCGAGCTGCTGGCCCAGACCCTGAAGATGCGCGCCAACGTGCACCTCGATGAGCTGACCGGCGAAGTCGAACTGCGCCTGAGCGGTGACAGCCAGCCCAAGACCCTGGAGCTGAACCTGATCTCGCCCACCCAGCCGGAAAAGGACCGCAAGATCACCCTGGCCCGCAGCGAAACCGAACACGGGCGCTACATCGGCCAGTTGACCGACCAGGTCGAAGGGCGGCGCTTCGTCGAACTGCTGGGGGTCGAGGGCGACAAGACCTGGCGCATGTTCGAAGAAGAACAGGTCAGCCATGACAAGGACCTGCTGCTGGGCGACGAGCCCCTGCAAGGTGCCGAAGACCTGAACTGAGCAGTACCTGCCGTACATCGCCGGCCCGTCGCCTCCCCTGCCCTTGCAGCGGGACCGGTGCGCCGGCGATGAGTTTTTCCCACATAACAAAGACCGCCGATGACCACGCCACTGCCTTGCTACCACTGTGCCCTGCCGGTTCCTGCCGGTAGCCGGTTCACCGCCGTCGTGCTTGGCCAACCCCGGGAGTTCTGCTGCCCGGGCTGCCAGGCAGTGGCCGAAGCCATAGTCGCTGGCGGTCTGGAGCACTACTACAGCCATCGCAGCGAGGCCTCGGCCAACCCTGAAGCCCTGCCCGTGCAACTGGTGGACGAACTGGCGCTGTACGACCGCGCCGACGTGCAGCAGCCCTTTGTCCGGCACGAAGGCGAGCTGGCGGAAACCACGCTGCTCATGGAGGGCATCAGTTGTGCCGCCTGCGGCTGGCTGATCGAAAAACACCTGCGCAGCCTGCCAGCGGTGGCTGAAGCCCGGCTCAACCTGTCCAACCACCGCCTGCACGTGCGCTGGGCCGACAGCCAACTGCCCTTGAGCCAGGTGCTCAGCGAGCTGCGCCACATCGGCTACGCCGCCCACCCGTATCAGCCGGATCGCGCCTCCGAGCAACTGGCCAGCGAAAACCGCCTGGCCTTGCGCCAGCTGGGCGTCGCCGGCCTGCTGTGGTTCCAGGCCATGATGGCGACCATGGCCACCTGGCCGGAATTCAACATCGACCTGAGCCCCGAGCTGCATACGATCCTGCGCTGGGTCGCGCTGTTTCTCACCACGCCCATCGTCTTCTACAGCTGCGCACCGTTCTTCAAGGGCGCCATGCGCGATTTGCGCACCCGCCACCTGACCATGGACGTCTCGGTGTCTCTGGCCATCGGAGGGGCCTACCTGGCCGGCATCTGGACCTCCATCAGCGGCATTGGCGAGTTGTATTTCGATGCCGTCGGCATGTTCGCCCTGTTCCTGCTCGCCGGCCGCTACCTGGAACGCCGGGCCCGGGAGCGCACCGCGGCGGCTACCGCGCAACTGGTCAATCTGCTGCCAGCTTCCTGTCTGCGCCTGGATGAAGACGGCCAGAGTGAACGCATCCTGCTCAGCGAATTGCGCCTGGGCGACCGGGTGCTGGTGCATCCCGGCGCAGTACTGCCGGCAGACGGCAAGATCCTCGACGGCCAATCGAGCATCGACGAATCCCTGCTCACCGGTGAATACCTGCCGCAGCCCCGTGGCCTGGGCGATAGGGTGACCGCAGGTACCTTGAACGTCGAAGGTGCGTTGACAGTGCAGGTTCAGGCCCTGGGCCAGGACACCCGGCTATCGGCCATCGTGCGCCTGCTGGACCGGGCCCAGGCAGAGAAACCGCGGCTGGCGGAGGTTGCCGATCGTGCAGCCCAGTGGTTCCTGCTGTTCTCGCTGATCGCCGCGGCCGCCATCGGGCTGCTGTGGTGGCAATTAGACGCCTCACGGGCGTTCTGGATCGTCCTGGCCATGTTGGTGGCGACCTGCCCTTGTGCGCTGTCCCTGGCCACGCCCACAGCGCTCACCGCCGCCACCGGCACCTTGCACAAGCTCGGCCTGCTGCTGACCCGCGGCCATGTACTGGAAGGCCTGAACCAGATCGACACAGTGATTTTCGACAAGACCGGCACCCTCACCGAAGGGCGGCTGGCGCTGCGTTCCATCCGGCCATTGGGCGCCCTGTCCAGCGATGACTGCCTGAGCCTGGCCGCAGCCCTGGAAAACCGTTCCGAGCACCCGATCGCCCGGGCTTTCGGCCGTGCCCCAGTGGCCGCCGAGGAAGTTACCAGCAGCCCCGGCCTGGGCCTGGAAGGCCTGGTGGGCGATCAGCGTTTGCGCATCGGGCAACCAGCCTACGTTTGCCAGCTCAGTGGCTGTACCGCTCCGCCCATGCCCGATGAAGCCGGCCAATGGCTATTGCTCGGTGACAGCCAGGGGGCTCTCGCCTGGCTGGTGCTGGACGACCGCCTGCGCAGTGATGCTCCGGCCCTGCTGGCGGCCTGCAAGGCCCGTGGCTGGCACACCCTGCTGCTGTCCGGGGACAGCTCGCCGATGGTCGCCAGTGTCGCTGCGGAACTGCAGATCGACGAAGCCCGGGGCGGCCTGCGCCCCGATGACAAGCTGCAAGTGCTGCAACAGCTGCACCAGCAGGGCCGCAAGGTGCTGATGCTCGGCGATGGGGTCAACGATGTGCCGGTGCTGGCCGCCGCCGATATCAGCGTCGCCATGGGCTCGGCCACTGACCTGGCCAAGACCAGCGCCGATGCGGTACTTCTGTCCAATCGCCTGGACGCCCTGGTGCAGGCCTTCAGCCTGGCCCGCCGCACGCGCCGGGTGATCATCGAGAACCTGCTCTGGGCCGGGCTGTACAATGGCCTGATGCTGCCGTTCGCCGCCCTCGGCTGGATCACTCCGGTGTGGGCGGCGGTCGGCATGTCCATCAGTTCCCTGACCGTGGTGCTCAACGCCCTGCGCCTGACCCGCATGCCGCGGCCGGCCGACAGCGCCGACGCCCCCGAAACCCGCCCGTTGCCGGCCTGAGCCGCCGGGCCTGGAGTCCAGATGCCAGCTCTTTACGTGATGATCCCGGCCGCCCTGCTGATCGTGGCCATCGCCATCTACATCTTCTTCTGGGCGGTGGACAGCGGCCAGTACGACGATCTCGACGGCCCGGCCCACAGCATCCTGTTCGACGACCAGGACCCAAGCCACACCGCCGCGGTGGATGAGGCCAAGGGCCAACCGAGCAGCGAAGCCGACCCCGCCAGAAAATCGGAACCGCCCCATGCTTGAACTGGCCCCTCTGCTGGTCTCTGCGCTGATCCTCGGCCTGCTGGGTGGCGGCCACTGCCTGGGCATGTGCGGCGGCCTGATGGGCGCCCTGACGCTGGCCATCCCCCCGGAACAGCGCAGCCGACGCCTGCGCCTGCTGCTGGCCTACAACCTGGGCCGCATCCTCAGCTACGCCCTGGCCGGCCTGCTGCTGGGCCTGGCGGGCTGGGCTGTAGCCAACAGCCCACTGGCGCTATTCATGCGAGTGCTGGCTGGGTTGCTGTTGATTGCCATGGGCCTGTACCTGGCCGGCTGGTGGAGTGGCCTGACCCGCATCGAAGGCCTTGGCAAGGGCTTGTGGCGGCATATCCAGCCGCTGGCCAGCCGCCTGTTGCCGGTTTCCAGCCTGCCCCGTGCATTGCTCCTGGGGGCGCTGTGGGGCTGGCTGCCGTGCGGTCTGGTGTACAGCACCCTGCTGTGGTCGGCGAGCCAGGGCAGCGCCCTGGACAGCGCGCTGTTGATGCTGGCCTTCGGCCTGGGCACCTGGCCCGTGCTGCTGGCCACCGGGCTGGCAGCCGAACGGATCACCGCCTTGCTGCGTCGGCGTAGCGTACGCATGGCTGGCGGCGTGCTGGTCATTCTCTTCGGCATCTGGACCCTGCCCGGTCCTCACCAGCACTGGCTGATGGGCCACTGACCTCAGGGAGGCGCCCGGCAACCGGGCCTGCACGCCTCGTCGGCACTGCTCCGGCGGCTCCCGAACACCCTTGATACAAGTCAAGATGGCCCTGGCCTGAACCTCCTAGACTCGCGAACACTGCCAGCCTATCCGGGGGAATTCCCGCATGCTCGACGCCATTCGTTGGGACACAGATCTGATCCGCCGCTACGACCTGGCGGGACCGCGCTACACCTCATACCCGACCGCAGTACAGTTCAACAGCCAGGTCGGCGCCTTCGACCTGCTGCACGCCCTGCGCGACAGCCGCAAGGCGCAGCGCCCGCTGTCGCTGTACGTGCACATCCCGTTCTGCGCCAACATCTGCTACTACTGCGCCTGCAACAAGGTCATCACCAAGGATCGCAGCCGCGCCCTGCCCTACCTGCAGCGCCTGGAACAGGAGATGCAACTGATCGCCTGCCACCTGGCCCCCAACCAGCGGGTGGAACAACTGCATTTCGGCGGCGGCACCCCGACCTTTCTCAACCACGATGAACTGCGCCAACTGATGGCCCTGCTGCGCAAGCACTTCAACCTGCTGGACGACGACTCCGGCGACTACGGCATCGAGATCGATCCCCGGGAAGCCGACTGGTCGACCATGGGCCTGTTGCGGGAGCTGGGTTTCAATCGGGTCAGCATCGGCCTGCAGGACCTGGACCCGGCAGTGCAACGCGCGGTCAATCGCCTGCAAAGCCTGGACGAAACCCGGGCGGTGATCGAAGCGGCCCGCACCCTGCAGTTCCGTTCCATCAACATCGACCTGATCTACGGCCTGCCCAAGCAGACCCCGGAAAACTTCGCCCGCACCGTGGAAGAAGTCATCAGCCTGCAACCGGACCGGCTCTCGGTGTTCAATTACGCCCACCTGCCGGAGCGTTTCATGCCCCAGCGACGGATCAACGGCAGCGAACTGCCTGCCCCGGCGGAAAAGCTGCAGATGCTGCAACGCACCATCGAACAGCTGACGGCTGCCGGCTATCGCTACATCGGCATGGACCATTTCGCCCTGCCCGATGATGAACTGGCCATTGCCCAGGAAGAGTCCACCCTGCAACGCAACTTCCAGGGCTACACCACTCATGGTCATTGCGACCTTATTGGGCTCGGTGTTTCAGCCATCAGCCAGATCGGCGATCTCTACTGCCAGAACAGCAGCGACCTGACGCACTATCAAAATGCCTTGGCTGGCGCACAACTGGCCACCAGTCGCGGCTTGGTATGCAACGCCGATGACCGTCTGCGCCGGGAAGTTATTCAGCAACTGATCTGCAACTTTAGTCTTAAGTTCGAAGAGATCGAACAGGCTTTCAATATCGACTTTCGCGGCTACTTCAATGAACTCTGGCCGGAACTGGAAGAGATGGCCGACGACGGCCTGATTGAACTTGGCAGCGAAGCAATCATCGTGCTGCCAGCCGGTCGCCTACTGGTGCGCTCGGTGTGCATGGTGTTCGATGCATACCTGGGCCAGCAGAACCGCCAGCGGTTTTCCCGGGTGATCTAGGATTTCATGATCAAGGATGCAGCCTTCATCACCTGCTCAGGGCTCAAGCCCGCTTCTTTCATTGCCTTGGCCAGGGAGGCATTGGCGGTCAGCAAACCGCCGTTGAGTATTGCCAGGGCAGATTGCAGGCTGCCGATCCGGACCTTGGTTTCTTCTGGGCTCAGGTGCTTGTCGGCCATGACCGCCTGGAGCTGGGCGAGGGTCTCGGCAATCTGTTGTTGCAATTTTCTGATCATCTTGAGGATCTGCTGAATGTTTTCCGGCAGGCCGCTTTCCTCGATATCACTGTCACGCCCTTTGGCGGCGGCGGATTTGTTCAGGCCGGCGCCAGACAGCGACACTTTGACGCCCTCCCCGATCACTGGCTCTGCAACTAATGGAGAAACTCTTAGTTGCTCGTCAACCTGACTTGTCGAGGGCTCTTGAAGTGACTGCAAGTTATTGCTGCCATTAGTAATAGCGCCAACGGACGACATAATTTCAGCCTTCCAAGTTACTTTCGTTAACAGGTTATCGACCCATAAAAGGATAGCTTTACGACTAACAGTCAATACGGCACGGACTGGCCGGAACCTCCTCCCGTGAGTTACCCTTACGGCTTATGTGTGTTTTCCCACAAGGATTCTAGAATGTCCGAGCCAGTTAAACTGCGCGCTCACAACCAGGCCCATTGCAAGGATTGCAGCCTGGCACCCCTCTGCCTGCCACTTTCGCTGAATTTGGAAGACATGGACGCGCTGGACGAAATCGTCAAACGTGGCCGCCCATTGAAAAAAGGCGAATTCCTGTTCCGTCAGGGTGACGGCTTCGACTCGGTGTACGCCGTGCGTTCGGGCGCCCTGAAAACCTTCAGCCTGAGCGACAGCGGCGAAGAACAGATCACCGGTTTCCATCTCCCCAGCGAGCTGGTAGGCCTGTCAGGCATGGACACCGAAAGCCATCCCGTCTCGGCCCAGGCGCTGGAAACCACCTCGGTGTGTGAAATCCCCTTCGAACGCCTCGATGAGCTGGCACTGCAACTGCCACAGCTGCGTCGCCAGCTGATGCGGGTCATGAGCCGGGAAATCCGCGATGACCAGCAAATGATGCTGCTGCTGTCGAAAAAGACCGCTGACGAGCGTATCGCCACGTTCCTGGTCAACCTGTCCGCGCGCTTCCGCGCCCGGGGCTTCTCGGCCAACCAATTCCGCCTGAGCATGTCGCGCAACGAAATCGGCAACTACCTGGGCCTGGCGGTGGAAACCGTGTCCCGGGTGTTCACCCGTTTCCAGCAGAACGAGCTGATTGCCGCCGAAGGCAAGGAAGTGCACATCCTCGATCCGATCCAGCTCTGCGCCCTCGCCGGCGGCTCGGTGGAGGGCTGATCCACAGCCTGTGCGGCTGAGCCAGGCGGCTCGGTCGCGGGTATACTGGCGCGGCCTATTTGCCCGCCAGGACACCTGAAGATGGCCTTCGATTCCTTCGACATCAAATCCCTGATCCGCCCCGTCATCGACTTCCCGAAACCGGGCGTGATCTTCCGCGACATCACCCCCCTGTTCCAGTCTCCCCGGGCCCTGCGCCTGGTGGCGGACAGCTTCGCCCAGCGTTATGTCGAAGAAGACTTCAGCCACATCGGCGCCATGGACGCACGGGGTTTTCTGATCGGCTCGATCATCGCCTACCAGTTGAACAAGCCGCTGATCCTGTTCCGCAAACAGGGCAAGCTGCCGGCCGACATCCTGGCCGAGGGCTACCGGACCGAGTACGGCGAAGCCTTCATTGAAGTCCACGCCGACAGCCTGTGTGAAGGCGACTCGGTGCTGTTGATCGATGACTTGATCGCCACCGGGGGCACCCTGATCGCCGCCGCCAATCTGGTACGGCGCATGGGGGCGAAGGTCTATGAAGCCGCGGCGATCATCGACCTGCCGGAACTGGGCGGCTCGCAGAAGCTGCAGGACATGGGGATCCCGACCTTCTGCCTGACCCAGTTTTCCCTGACCGAGCGCTAGCCTGCACCTACAGCCCCATCTGCTTGCTGATGATTTCGTTCATCACCTCGCGAGTGCCGCCGCCGATCGACAGAATGCGGTTGTCGCGATACAGGCGCTCCACGAGGCTTTCGCGCATGTAGCCCATGCCACCGAGGATCTGCACCGCATCGTGGGTAATACGGTCGGCGGTATCGGTGGCGAAGTTCTTGGCCATGGAAATTTCCTTGATCACACTCTTGCCGGCGGCCATCTTCGCCGCCTGGCGATAGGTGAACTCCCGGGAAACCTCCAGGGCCGTGGCCATCTCCGCCAGACGGTGCTTGAGCACCTGGAACTTGGCGATGGGCTTGCCGAACGCCTCCCGCTCGCGCGCCCACTTCAGGCTTTCCTCCAGGGCCATCTGTGAGGTCATGTTGGCCATCAGGGCCAGGGCCAGGCGTTCGCTCTGGAAGTTGCCCATGATGCAGGCAAAGCCCATGTTCTCGGCGCCGATCAGGTTGCCCACCGGCACCCGGCAATCGTCGAAGAACAGCTCGGCGGTATCCGAGGCCCACCAGCCCATCTTTTTCAACTGCCGACCCACAGTGAAGCCCGGCGTGCCCTTTTCGACCAGCAACAGGCTGATACCGCCGTAGCCAGGTTCGCCGGTGCGCACCGCAACGGTGTAGAAGTCGGCGCGCACGCCACTGGTGATGAAGGTCTTGCTGCCACTGAGCCGGTAATGATCGCCATCGCGCACGGCGCGGGTCTGCAGGTTGGCCACGTCCGAGCCGCCGCCGGGCTCGGTGACCGCCAGGGCGCTGATCTTCTCCCCGGACAACACCAGCGGTGCGACTCGCTCGCGCAATTCGGGGCGGGCCCATTTGACGATGGGCGGCAGGCCGATATCCAGGGAGCCGAGGCCCGCCACCAGGCCGCCGGAGCCACTGCGCATCAACTCCTCGCTGGCGGCGATCTTGGCGAACAGATCACCCTCATGGCTGCCGCCCAGGGCCTCGGGGTAACCGATGCCCAGAAGCCCGGCGGCCCCTGCCTTGAGGTACAGCTCACGGGGGAAACTGCCGGCCTCCTCCCACTCGTCGATCTGGGGAAGGATTTCACGCTCGACGAAACGTCGCACGCTGTCGCGGACCAACTGGTGGCTGGGGTCGAAGTATTCCTGGCAGGCAGACATCGGCAAGCTCCTCTGAAGGGTCGAAGGAACTTACCAAGCGCTTGCTTGGTTTTCAAGAGAATGCGTGGCGCATCCTTCGCCAGTCAGCCGGCTTCCGCAGCCTTACAACGCTATGGGTTTGCGCCCGGCAAAGGAGTGAGCCAGGGTGCCGCCATCCACCAGTTCCAGCTCGCCGCCCAGAGGCACGCCGTGGGCGATGCGCGAGGTGATCAGGCCCTTGTTGGTCAGCAGTTGGGCGATGTAGTGCGCAGTGGCTTCGCCTTCCACCGTCGGGTTGGTGGCCAGGATCACTTCGCTGAAGCTGCCCTGCTCCTCGATACGCGCCAGCAACTGCGGAATGCCGATGGCTTCCGGGCCCAGGCCATCCAGAGGCGACAGGTGGCCTTTGAGCACGAAGTAGCGCCCGCGATAGCCGGTCTGCTCCACCGCGTACACATCCATCGGCCCTTCCACCACGCACAGCAGGGTGTCGTCGCGACGCGGGTCGGCACACTGCGGGCACAGCTCGTCTTCGGTCAGGGTCCGGCACTGGCGGCAATGCCCCACGCCTTCCATGGCCTGGCTCAGGGCCTGCGCCAGGCGCAAGCCGCCACTGCGATCACGCTCGAGCAGTTGCAGGGCCATGCGCTGGGCGGTTTTCTGACCCACGCCCGGCAAGGTGCGCAGGGCATCGATCAGTTGGCGAATCAGGGGGCTGAAGCTCATGGGCAAAGGTCCGACAAAAACAACGAGACGCGGTTTATACCCGCGCCTCGGGGTAGCGTCAAATGCTCGCGTCCGGGGCGACCTTGACCACCAGCTTGCCGAAGTTGCGCCCCTCCAGCAGGCCAATGAAGGCTTCTGGTGCCTGCTCCAGTCCCTCGACCACGTCCTCCTTGAACTTGACCTTGCCTTCGCGCACCCAGGGCGCCATGGCCTTGATGAACTCCGGATGGCGGTCGCCATAGTCGTCGAAGACAATAAAGCCCTGGATGCGTACCCGCTTGGTGAGCAAGGTGCGCTGCAGCAGTGGCAGGCGATCCGGCCCCGGCGGCAGCGCCTGGGCGTTGTACTGGGCGATCAGCCCGCACAGGGGAATACGCGCCCTGGGGTTGAGCAGGGGCAGTACCCCGTCGAAGACCTTGCCACCGACGTTCTCAAAATAGATGTCCACGCCCTTGAAGCAGGCCTGGGCCAGTTCGTCGGCAAAGTCGGGGCTCTTGTGATCGATGCAGGCATCAAAACCCAGCTCCTCGACCACATAGCGGCATTTGTCGGCGCCACCGGCCACGCCCACCACCCGCAGCCCCTTGAGCTTCGCCACCTGCCCCACCACCGACCCCACGGCGCCGGAGGCCGCACCCACCACCAGGGTTTCCCCGGCCTTGGGCTGGCCGATGTCCATCAGCCCCATGTAGGCGGTCATTCCGGGCATGCCGAGCACACCCAGGGCCATGGAAGGGCTGGGCAGGCCAGAGGGCACCGGGATCAGGTTGCGGCCATCGCAAATGCAGTGGCTCTGCCAACCAGTGGCGCCCACCACCAGGTCGCCCTCCTGGAACTTGGGGTTGAGCGAACGCTCGACCCGGCTCACTGCACCGCCGGTCATGACCTCGTCTATTTCCACTGGCGCCGCATAGGACGGGGCATCACTCATGCGCCCGCGCATGTAGGGGTCCAGGGACAGGTAGAGGGTCTTCAACAGCACCTGGCCATCAGCCAGTTCCGGCAAGGCCACCCGCTCCAGGCGGAAATTCTCCGGGACCGGCGCGCCTTCGGGCCGAGAGACCAGTACCACGCGCTGATTGAGGGTCAATGTTTGCGGCATCATGGACACTCCTTTAGGGAAGGTTGAATGAAAGGGTATAGGTTGCAGACCCTGTGAATAGCATCACGTTCGATGTTTCTGCAGATGGATCTGCTGTTGCCTTCGCCGGCTAGCCGGCTGCTACCCACCGCGCAGTGCTGATCGCCAGGGCAAAAAAAAGCCAGGCTCAAGGCCTGGCTTTATGTAGTCCATCCGATGCGCTTGCGCGAATCAGAACGGCAATTTCATGCCTGGAGGCAGTTGCATGCCGGCGGTCATGCCGGACATCTTTTCCTGGCTGTTGGACTCGATCTTGCGCACGGCGTCGTTCACCGCAGCGGCAAACAGGTCTTCGAGCACTTCACGATCATCTTCGCTGACGCCTTCCAGCAGGCTCGGGTCGATGCTCACGCGCTTGATGTCATGACGGCCGGTCATGACTACGGTGACCATGTCGCCGCCTGCCTTGCCGGTGACTTCGGCGTTGGCCAGTTCTTCCTGCATCTTGGCCATTTTTTCCTGCATCTGCTGTGCCTGCTTCATCAGGCCGGCCATGCCACCTTTCATCATGGGAATTACCTCAAAGTACGGGGATGGAAACGGCGCCCGGCCCCTGGCCCGGCGCCCTTTGAATGATCAACCCTGAGCCGCTAGGGCCTCGACAGGTTCAATAGTATCGTGGCGCACCACTGCACCGAACTCCTGGACCATCCGCTGGATGAACGGATCACCATGGATCGACTCCTCGGCCTCGCGCTGACGATCGGCACGGCGCCGTGATGCAGCCTGGGCCGGGGTTTCCTGCTCGGGCTTGATCAGCTCGATCGCCAGGGTCAGGGTACGCCCGTGGTACTGGTTCAGGGCGTCGTTGAGGCGACGCTGCTGGGTAGCGTTGAACAGTGCGCTGTGGGCCGGGTCCAGGTGCAGCAGCCAATGGTCGCCGTCCACGGACATCAGGGTGCAGTTGGCGGCGATGCTGCCGGTCATGCCCGAGATCGGCAGTTTCGGGAACAGCTGCAGCCATTCCAGGGCCAGGCCAGTGGCCGGCTTGGCAGCAGGTTCGGGCTCGGGTTCCGGCGCCGGATCGGCTGCGTGCTCACTGGCCAGTTCGTCCAGGTAGCTGTAGGCCGAATCCATGTCCGGCTCGATATAGTCCTCGTCCAGCGGCGGCTCGTCGTCCAGGTCGATACCCGGGGTGGCGGCGTCGACTTCCGCCACCGTGGGTTCCGGCACCGGGGCGCTGACCCACTCCGGCGCGTCCGGCACCACGCTGTCCGGCGTCGGGGTCGGCATCGGCGTCAGCTCAGGCTGCTCGGCGGCCACCTCCAGCATCGGCTCGACCGCTGGCTGCTGTTCGATCTGTGGCTCCACCGGATCGTTCCAGGGCAGGTCGACCACCGCTTCGGCAACCACCGGCTCGGGTTCGACAGCGACCGCTTCGGCCACAGGGGGCGCGACAGGTTCGGGCGCGGCAACAGGTGCTGGCGCCACTGGAGCACTCACAACCGGAGCCGGGGCAACGGTCGCTACAGGCACGGCAGGTGCCGGCGCCGCCACGGCTTGGGCGGAATCAACTGTGGCCTGGCTGATCCCCACTGGCTTTAGCGGCTGTCTCGGTGCATCCGCGGTATCGGCTGGGCGGAAGGCCAGCATTCGCAGCAGGACCATTTCAAAGCCGCCGCGCGGGTCCGGCGCCAACGGCAGGTCGCGTCGACCGATCAGGCCCATCTGGTAATAGAACTGCACGTCTTCGGCAGGCAGGGCCTGGGCCAGGGCCAGCACCCGGTCACGATCGCCGTGCCCGTTGTCGACCCCTTCCGGCAATGCCTGGGCAATCGCCACCCGGTGCAGCACGTTGAGAATTTCCGAAAGCACGCCGTTCCAGTCCGGCCCCTGCTCCGCCAGGTGCCGCACCGCCTCCAGCAATGCCTTGGCGTCGCCGTTGATCAGCGCATGCAGCACGTCGTAGACCTGGCCGTGATCGAGGGTGCCGAGCATGGCCCGCACATCGGCCGCCATGACCTTGCCTTCACCGAAGGCAATCGCCTGGTCGGTGAGGCTCATGGCATCGCGCATCGAGCCATCGGCGGCGCGGCCCAGCAGCCACAGGGCGTCATCCTCGAACGGCACGTTCTCCACGCCCAGGACGTGGTTCAAGTGCTCCACCACCCGTTCCGGGGTCATGTTCTTGAGGGAGAACTGCAGGCAGCGCGAGAGGATGGTCGCCGGCAGCTTCTGCGGATCAGTGGTCGCCAGGATGAACTTGACGTAGGGCGGCGGCTCCTCGAGGGTCTTGAGCAGGGCGTTGAACGAGTGGCTGGAGAGCATGTGCACTTCGTCGATCAGGTAGACCTTGAAGCGCCCGCGGCTCGGTGCGTATTGCACGTTATCCAGCAATTCACGGGTATCCTCGACCTTGGTCCGGCTCGCGGCGTCGATCTCGATCAGGTCGACAAAGCGCCCCTCATCGATCTCGCAGCACACCGAACAGGTGCCACAGGGCGTGGAAGTGATACCTGTTTCACAGTTCAGGCATTTGGCAATGATTCGCGCGATGGTGGTCTTGCCCACCCCGCGGGTGCCGGTAAACAGGTAGGCGTGGTGCAGCCGCTGGCTGTCCAAGGCATTGATCAGAGCCTTGAGCACATGGGTCTGGCCGACCATTTCGCGGAACGAGCGCGGACGCCATTTACGTGCAAGAACCTGATAACTCATCGAAAACCGTCGCAACTGGAAAGCGGAAGCCGGTAATGCTAGCGGAGCAAGGGCGAAATTGCATCCGGCGCGCTCGTCTAATCTGTCTAAGCTTGCATTTTGCAAAGGATTGCTCGCCCGCCGACACCCTGGAGACTGTATGCGTTTGACCTGGTGCGCCCTGTTTCTCTTCAGCGCCAGCCTGGAAGCCGCAGAGCCGCCCCTGCGCTTTGCCATCGCCGACAGTTGGACCATGCCGGCCATCGAGGTCGAAGGCGACCAGCCCACCGATGGCATCCTTTTCGACACCATGAACAGCCTGGCCCGGCACCTGGGTACCCCGGCGCAGTTTCATGTCCTGGCCAGGGCCCGGGTGCAGAATGCCATGGCCCAGGGCGAAGTCGATGTGCGCTGCTACGCGGCCCAGGCCTGGCTGCCGAACCTCTCCGGGGATTACCTGTGGAGCGTGCCGCTGTTCATCCAGCGCAACCTGCTGGTGAGCACCCATCCGGAGCCCTCGGTGGTCAACCTGCAGCAACTGTCGCGCCAGCATATCGGCACCGTCCTCAGCTATACCTACACCCCCTTGCAGCCGCTGTTCGACACCAACCAGCTGATACGCGACGACGCCCGCAACGAGGAGCAGGTGCTGCAGAAACTGGTGGTCGGGCGTTACCGCTACGCCATCGCCAGCCAGTGGACCCTGGACTGGTTCAACAAGACCCAGGCCACCGGCAACCCGCTGTACAGCGTCGCGGTGCTGCAGGAGCAGGCCGTCGGCTGCTATGTACGCAACGATCCGAGAGTGCCGGCCCAGCGCATCCTGCGCACCCTGTTGCGGATGAAGATGTCCGGCGAGATCGACGCCATCATCCAGCGTTACGTCGGCCCTCAGGACGACGCTCAGCCTCCCGACATCGCCTCGCCCTGAAGCTCGTCGCTTCGCCATGCCCGCGGTGGCTCAAAGCTGCGCACCCAATCCAGCACCGCCTCGGCGGGCATTGGCGGCGCAATGAAATCCCCCTGGGCGACGTCGCAGCCAAGGGCCATCAAGCGCTCGCCATGCGCCAGGCTTTCCAGCCCCTCGGCCACCACGCGCCGGCCAAAGGCCTGGGCCAGCCCCACCAACGCCTGGATCAGCGCCTGATCGTCCGCGTCGTGCAGCATGTCGCGCACGAACAGCCGGTCGATCTTGATGGTCTGGGTGCGCAGGCGCTTGAGGTAGCTGAGGGACGAATGGCCAGTGCCGAAGTCCCCCAGGGAGAACTGCACGCCAAATCCCTGGCAGGCATCGAGGCAATCGCTGACCCGCTGGATATTGTCGATGGCCACCGACTCGACGATTTCCAGGTCCAGCAACGCCGGCAACACATCCGGATAGCGATCGAGCATGTCCTTGAGCCGCTCGACGAAGTCCGGGCGCTGGAAATGCCGGGCCGCCACGTTCAGGCTCACCGGCCAGCCCAGCCCCGCCTGCTGCCAGCCTTGCAGGCGGGTCATCACCTGGTCCATGACCCATTCGCCGATCTCGACGATCAGGTCGGTCTCCTCCACCTGCTGCAGAAACTCCTGGGCCCCCAGCATGCCGCGCTGCGGGTGCTGCCAGCACAGCATCGCCTCGAAGCCCACCACCTCACCGGTACGCATGTTCACCTTGGGCTGGAAGTACAGGCGCAACTCGCCTGCAAGCAAGGCCTGGCGCACCTGCTCGACGGTCTGATAGGTGACCATCACTTCACGGTCGCGCAGTACATCGAACAGGTGGAAGCGGTTGCGTCCGCTCTGCTTGGCCACGTACATGGCCTGGTCGGCGTGGCGCAACAAGGTGTCGGCGTCGTGGTTGTCGGTGGGGTACAGGGTCACGCCGATGCTGGCGAAGACGTTGATGTCCTTGCCCTGGATCGAGTACGGCTGGGAAATGGTCGCCAATACCCTTTGCAACGCCGCGCGCAGCTCCAGCATGTCGCGCACGTAACGCAAAATCAGCACGAACTCGTCGCCGGCCAGGCGAGCCACCACGTCCTCGCCGCGGATGATCGAGCGCAGCCGCGCAGCCACCTCCACCAGCAGCAGGTCGCCACAGGCGTGGCCATAGCCGTCATTGACCGCCTTGAAGCCATCCAGGTCGAGCATGCAGACCGCCAGGGGAATATCCTGCGCCCGGGAGAAATCCAGAGCCTGGTGCAGCAGGTCCGAGAGAAAGGCCCGGTTGGGCAGCCCGGTCAGCACGTCGTGGCCGACCCGCCATTGCAACGAATGCAACAGCTGACGCTTTTCGCTGACATCGAAGCGGATCGACACATAACGCACCACCTGCCCGGAGCGCTGATCCACCAGCGGCACCATGGTGCTGTCGACCCAGTACAGGCTGCCGTCCTTGGCGCGGTTGCAGATCTCGCCCTTCCACACCCGGCCCTGGGTAATGGTCTGCCACAACTCGGCAAAGAACTCCGGCGGATGCAGCCCGGAACTGAGCATGCGGTGGTTGGCGCCGATCAGTTCTTCACGGCTGTAGCCCGAGACCTGGCAGAACAGATCGTTGACATAAGTGATGCTGCCGCCCAGGTCCGTCTCGGAGAAGATGGCGGCGGCATCGACGGCCCTGCGGTATTTCTCATCCATGAGTCGAACTCACTGTCGCTAGCGGTTGAACCGCTCGACCAGGGCACGCAACCCGGAAGAGATGTTTTCCAGCTCGGCGCCGCGAACCACTCCGGCGCTGGCATTCTCGGCAGTGCGCTGCACAGTGACGGCGACACTGTTGATCTGTTCGGACACCGATTCGGCTACATGGGACTGCTCCTGGGATGCCGCGGCCATTTGCTGGCTCATATCGGTAATGCGCTCCACTGCCGCGCCGATGCCTTGCAGCGCCTGCTGGGCCTGGACCACCTGCTGCACGCCCTGCTCCGCCTCCTCGATGCCCAGGCTGGCGATCTGCACGGCTTCGTCGGCCCCGGCGCGCAGGCTCTGGATGATGCCCTGGATCTGCTGGGTCGACTCGCGGGTCTTGCCGGCCAGGGCCCGCACCTCATCGGCGACCACGGCAAAACCACGGCCCTGCTCACCAGCTCGGGCTGCCTCGATGGCCGCATTCAGGGCCAGCAGGTTGGTCTGGTCGGCAATCGCCTGGATCATGCTCGCCGCCACCATGATCTCCTGGGTCTGCCCGGCCAGATCGCCCACGGCCTGGTTGATCTGGGTCACGGTGCGCGCCAGCAACTGGATGGCATCCCGCGAGGTGCCGGCCACCTCGCTGCCCTGCCGAGCCAGCAGGTTGGCGGTGTGGGCTTCGCTGGCGGTGTGCTGGACGTGTTCAGCGACCTCGGTGATTGAAGCAGCCATCTGGGTCATGGCGGCCGCGGTCATGTCGGTTTCCGCCCGCTGCTCCAGCAGCGCCGACTCGGTGCGGCTGGACAATTGGCTGGAATCGGCCGCTGCGGTAGCCATCTGCCGGGCCAGATCGCTGAGGCGGGTCAGGGCGGTCTTTAGGCGCGCCTCCTCACTGATCAGGATCATCTGCAACTGCGCCGCCGGCCCCAGTGCTTCGCTGTAGGCCAGGGCGCAGATCGGATCGGCAAAGGTATTCGGTGTGCTACTGACAATCTGCTTGAGCTGCTGCCCCAGGCGGCGCTGGGCCAGCAGCCCGACAGCCACGAAACCCGCGACGGTCAGGCCCTGGGCGGCCAGCGTCGGTAGCCAGTGGAAGGCGGCCAGGCAGCCTACCGCCACCGCCACCGGCAGCAGCAAGGGCCGGGCTGCGGCCTCGATGCGGCGCCAGGCGCAAACCGGCGCCTTGTCGGCCCGCAGGCGCGCATACAAGGTTTCGGCGCGGCTGACCTGCTCTCGGCTTGGCTTGACCCGCACCGACTCGTAGCCCACCAGTTTTCCGTCCTCCAGGATCGGCGTGACATAGGCGCTGACCCAATAGAAATTGCCGTTCTTGCAACGGTTCTTCACCACACCCATCCAGCTCTGGCCAGCCTTCAGGTAACCCCACATCGACTCGAACACCGCCGCCGGCATGTCCGGGTGGCGAACCAGGTTATGGGTGCTGCCGATCAGTTCGGCCTGGCTGAAACCGCTCATCGCTGCGAACTCGGCGTTGCAGTACGTGATGTGACTGTTGATGTCGGTGGCGGATATGAGCCGCTGCTGGTCGGGAAAGGTCTGCTCAACAGAGGTGACCGGCAAATTGAGACGCACTTTAGAACTCCATAGACAGCCTGCGATCAACAGTTACCGGCACCCGGCAAGAGGCTGATTCGCGATGTACTTTCCTGGCGGTACGGCTCAATCGGAAGGTTCGCCCTGATTGCAGCCGTACAGCGGTTTGCGCGGCAGTTGACCATCGATTCGACGGAGATCAACTAGGATCAGATGAGGCGTCAGGTGGGGACGGCGGACGGAGCGTTGGCGGGATTTACGAGACGTTCGAGCCTCTGCCAAGTCCTTGGTTTAGGTGAACAAGGGAAATGCAATGATTTCTTGTTTCATAAACCAGCCTTCTGAAACTAGATCACCAAATACCTGTCCGAAGCGCCGATTCTACGAAATGCATCACATTTTGCAAAGCAAGGTGATGAACCATGGTGTTGTCTAATGCCAATATTTATCGTTAAGTTCTTGATTCTAAATGGGAATTGAGCGATGCAAATTTCAAGTTTGGGTGCAGCCATCAAGCGCTATCGAAAGGTAGCGGGGCTTACTCAGGCTGAACTAGGTGAAAAAACCGGTTTTGACCCAAAAACCATCAGCCGCTTCGAAACCGGCACCTACACCCCCAGCGTTGAAGCTCTATTTCTGCTAGCCGAAGTACTGGGAGTGAAGCTGAAAGCCTTCTTCGCCGATCTGGGCGACGAAGAGGAACAGCGGGCTTATTTGTTCGGTGTCATTCACAAAGCCACCCCGAAGGATCTGGGAAAGCTGATAGCAGCGGTAGACCAGGCCTTGTCCAAGCCTTGAGCCCCGCAACAAATCAACTCCAAGAGGCAGGTTTATCGACACCGATAAGCCGGCCTCTTTTTCAATCGACGACTCCTGACAGGAACTGACAGGCCAGCCCCCTAAGCTTGCGCCCAACGCACAACCCAAAGGCCTCTGGAGTCGCCATGATCACCAACACCTATTTCCTGCTCTACGTGGACAGCCCTGCCCTCAGCGCAGAGTTCTACAGCCGCTTGCTGGATAAACCGCCGGTGGAATCCGGCCCGACTTTCGCCTTGTTCATCCTCGACTCGGGGATCAAGCTTGGCCTCTGGTCCCGACACACTGTCCAGCCGAGCGCTCAGGCCGTCGGCGGTGGCGGCGAACTGGGCTGGGCCGTGGACAGCCGCGAAGCGGTGGATGAACTGCATCGGCACTGGCAAGCCCTGGGGATGGCCATCGCCCAGCCGCCGACCCAGATGGATTTCGGCTACACCCTGGTGGCCCTCGACCCGGACGGCCACCGCCTGCGGGTGCTGTACCTGACCATCGACTGAGTCGCCAGCCCGTAAACGGCGCCGGCATCGGCGCCCGACCCTGCAGCAAAATAAAACCGACCGCCACATTGAGCCGCCCGGCACTCATCGTTATCCTCCCCGCCAACTTGTCACAAAATGTAAGGGAATACGATGAAGTACCTGCGCCTCCTCATGGCCATGGCCGCCCTCTGCGCCATGCCCTTTCTTGCCAGCGCCGCCACCGCGCCCGAGAGCAAGGACGCCGAACCCCAGACCGCCGAACAGTTTCTCGCCTCGCTCTCCCCACGCCACGGCAACGTCAAGCTGCCCGGGGATATCGCCAGCCTCGATCTGAGCAAGGAGTTCTACTACCTCAACCCCAAGGACACCGAGAAGCTGCTCACCGAGGGCTGGGGCAATCCACCTGGCTTCACCACCCTGGGCATGATCGTGCCCAGCGCCGTCAGCCCGCTGTCCGCCGAAGGCTGGGGCGTGATCATCAGCTACAAGAACGATGGGCACATCTCCGACGACGACGCCGCGAAGATCGACTACCAGGACCTGCTCAAGCAGATGCAGGAAGCGGACGAGGAAGACAACAAGCAGCGCCAGGAACAGGGCTACGGCGCCATTCACCTGTTGGGCTGGGCCGAGCAGCCAAGCTATGACGCGCAATCGCACAAGATGTACTGGGCCCGTGAACTCAAGGCCGAAGGCGCCCAGAGCCACACCCTGAACTACAGCATCCGCGTGCTGGGCCGCGAAGGCGTGCTGGAACTCAATGCCGTGGCTTCAATGGACGACCTGGACACCATCAAGCGCGAGATTCCCAAGGTGCTGGCCTTTACCAACTTCACCGACGGCAACCGCTACGCCGACTACAACCCGAGCACCGACAAACTGGCTTCCTATGGCCTCGCCGCCCTGGTGGCCGGCGGCCTCGCCAGCAAGGCCGGGCTCTTCGCCAAGCTCGGCGTACTGCTCCTGGCCGGCAAGAAATTCATCGTCCTGGGGGTATTGGGCCTTGCCGCCTTCATCGGCCGCCTGTTCAAGAAAAAGAGCTGAATCCCGCCCGGCAGCGCCCCGCCATTGCGCGGCGCTGGCACTTGCAAGGCCGGCACTAGCGGCCTTGCCCGGCAGGCACCTCATTGGCAGGTGTCGCCGACAAGCGCCGGCGCCACCGCCAACGCCCGTCCAATTGCATCGCCATCACGCTACCCAGCACCACCGCCGCCCCCAGCACCACGCTGGACTGCAGAGTTTCGCCCAGCACCGTCGCCGCCAGCAGCATCGCCACCGGCGGGATCAGGTACATCGCGATCGACGCGCGGCTGACCTCGACCCGAGCCAGCACATAGGCCCAGGCCAGGTAAGCCAATGCACTGGGAAACAGCCCCAGCAATAGCACCGCGAGGTTCACCCGTAGTGATGCCTGGGCCACCGCCTGCGTCAGCCCGGGGGCATACACCAAGAGCAGTAGCGTACCGCCCCAGACCATGTAGCAGACAGTGGTCAATACCCCATAGCGCCCGGAAAAGCGCCGCTGCAAGACGAAGTACAGCCCCCAGGAAAACGCCGCCAGAAGCACCAGCAGCCCTCGCGGCTCGATCGCCCCCAGACCCTTGTCACCGGCCACCACCAGCACCGCCCCCAACAGCCCGATCACCACACAAAGCCAGCGCCAGCCACTGACCGGCTCCCTGAGCCAGAAAAACGCGATCAGCGTGCTGAAGATCGGCGCGGACTGCGCCAGCACGCTGGATGCTCCGGCGCTCAGCCCTTGCTGGCCGTAGTTGAGGCTGACGTGATGAAAAGCGATGGCGAAGAAACCCAGTACCAGCAACCAGGACAGGTCGCGCCAGCGCGGCAGGGAGATCTTCAGCACCAGCGCCATTGCGGCCATGAACAGCGAGGCAATCAGGAACCGCAGCAAGGCCAGGTGCCCGGGGCTGTAGCCCCCCAGGCCGATATGGATACCCACCGGCGAATAGGCCCAACACAGAATCACCGCAGCGGTGGCCAGCACCAGCTTGAACAGGGGCGAGAGCATCACGACACAGATATCCAGAGGCAAGAAGAGGACCTGCAGTGTCCCGCCCTGCACAACTCACCACAATTAACCGATACTGAGGTTATTCCTCACTGGAAATGAGCAATGGAACTGACCCAACTGAAAATGGTGAAGGCTGTGGCCCGCACCGGCAGCATTGCCCGAGCGGCCGAGCAACTGCATTGCGTGCCGTCCAATATCACCAACCGCCTCAAGCAGCTGGAAGGCGAGCTGGGCACCTCGCTGTTTACCCGGGTCGGACGCGGCCTGCGGATCAGCCCCGCCGGGGAAATCTTCCTCGGCTACAGTGAACGCATCCTGGCCCTGGTGGATGAAGCCAAACGTGCGGTGGACAACCAGGCCGAACCCAGCGGCCTGTTGCGCCTGGGCTCGATCGAGTCATGCGCCGGTGGGCGCCTGCCTCCCCTGCTGGCGCAATACCACAAGCGCTATCCGAAGGTGAGCGTGGAGCTGGTGACCGGAACCTGGTCGCAACTCTTTGAAGAGCTGCTGCACCAACGCATCGACGGCGCCCTGGTGGCCATCGACAGCCTGCCGGCCAAACTGCAACAGACCGTGCTCTACCACGAACCCCTGGTGCTGATCTCCAGCGGAAACAGCGCCCCTATCCGCAGCGCCAGCGACTTGCAGCACCACAACCTGTTCATGTGGCCGCCGGGCTGCCCCTATCGCCGCGCCCTGGAAAACTGGCTGGGCAGGCACGGTCTGAACCTGCCCATCACCGGCTATGCCAGCTGGGGCACCATCATCGGCTGCGTCAGCGTGGGGGCCGGGGTCTCGCTGATACCGGAAGGGGTGCTGGAGCGCTATTCGCAATCGGCCAACCTGAGCGTGCAGCGCTTCGACGACCTGCTACCGGTGGATAACCGTTTTGTCTGGCACAAGGATGTACAACACCATGGCGCCAGGGACGCCTTTGCGCAGTTGCTGAGGGAGCAGCTGGGGGCCTGACAGCCCGCAGCAACCTTGCAGGCAACACCGAGCATTTGGGCACAACGAGGCAGTCACGATGACTGAGCCCCCATCAGGGCGTCGATAAAGGGGGCCTTCTGCGCAAGGTACTCGCCAATGCCCTCGCGATTGCTGGCCTCAAGCCGAAACTTCAGATCCTGATACTGTTGGCGGATGCCGCTGTCCTGACGCAACAGATCGCGAAAGCGCAGCATACGCCCCACCTGCTCATGACCGGCGACACAGACATGCACCTTGTGGGTGCGTATACCCTCTACATCGCGGCGGTAAAAATGATGCCCGGGGGACAGATTGCTACCCCGGACATACCCCAGGGTCGCCATGAAGGCATTGCGCGCGGCTTCATCCACCTGCTCCGAGACCACCACCAGCAGATCGATTTCCGGCTTGGCCGCCAATCCTGGAACAGCAGTGCTCCCCACGTGATGAATATCCATCAGCTCGCAGCCGAAGCCTTTGGCTATGCGCGCCTTCTCCCCTGCAAATGCCGCAGGCCAACGATCGTCATAGAGGGAGATCTTACTGGTTAGCGCCATGACCACTCCTTGATGCAAAGGCGTTGGATATTCCAGGAGCCCGCCGCCCGAGCCAACAGGACACAGGGATTGGCGAACCACAAACAAGGCGCACGACAACGGCACGTCAACAGAAATGCTGCACGAGCTCGAAGGTTGGCAGGAATTTTGATTCATCTCGTTGAGGACCAACGAGGAGCATTATGGAGGCAACCCCACCAGCCACACCCCGGCACACAATGTTCCCGCTGTGGCTGCTGCCTTCCGGCTCTGACCAGGTTCACGGGTAATCGTTGCGGGGGGACCGATGGGGTCACCATAACGACGCTCGCCTGACGGCGAGCCGCGCCATTGTACCTATCTGAGTCGAACTTACAACCGCTGGCTGCAGATTAAAATTCGATGGGCTTCAAGCACTTGGCCGTGGCCCACCTGCCGTGGGGGCGAACTTGCTGGCGAAACAGGCATCGCGGTGCACCAGGGAAATCGCGCTGGGGCCTTCGCGAGCAAGCTCGCCCCTACAGGACGGCGAGGATCAGTCCAGGGACAGGACTTCGTCGGCGCGGCCGCCTTCCTGCTGGATCACCAGGTGGATGAAATGCAATTTGGCAATCACCGCAGGCGGCAGGATGAAGGGGTAGAAATCCGGTTGGCCCATGCTGCGGGACAGTTCGTTGAGCATGCCCGCCAGTTCGATCCAGGCGTTGACGAAAGCCAGGAACGCCGGCCCGCCTGGATGCTGCGGATCATAGAGGCTGCTCAAGGGAAACGGCTGGTAGTCGAGGTCGACGTCCCGGGCGCTCATGCCGAAACCCAAGGCGGTGTCCACTGCGTCCACCATGTGCAGGTAGTGAGCCCAGGTCTCCGCCCAGTCTTCCCAGGGGTGCATGGTGGCGTAGGCGCTGACATGGCTTTGCTGCCAGCCAGCCGGCGCGCCCCTCTGGTAGTGCCGCTCCAGAGCTTGCGCGTAGCTGTAGCGTTCATCGCCGAAGAGGCTGCGAAAGGCTTCCAGCCAGGGGCTGTTGGCTATCAACCGGTCCCAGTAGTAATGCCCCACTTCGTGACGGAAATGCCCGAGCAGGGTGCGGTAAGGCTCATGCATCTGGGCACGGATCTTTTCCCGGTGGGCGTCGTCGGCTTCCTTGATATCCAGCGTAATAAGGCCGTTGGCATGCCCGGTAACCGGCGCCCTGCCCTCCAGATCGACACCGATGAAATCGAAGGCCAGCCCGGCCTGCTCATCCTCGCCCTTGGGGATCACCTGCAGCCCCAGGTCAAGCAATTGCGCCACCAACCGCCGCTTGGCAATTTCCACCTTGCGCCAGCGCTCCGGGTTCTCGGCTATGGACAGGTCGGGAATGGTGCGATTGAGCTTGCAGGCCACGCACAGGCTGTCGGTCAGATGCGCCGGCAGCAGCCAGTTGCAGGCTGCCGGGGTATCGAGGTTGGCGCAACGCCTGAAGGCGCCGGCTTCGGGCTTGGCATCCAGCACCCAGGTATCGCCCGCCGGCCCGGGCTGCAGGGAAGACAGCAGTCCCAGGTGCGGTGCATAGCCAAGCAGTGCCGAACAGGCCAGGCACTGGCTGTTGCGAAAGAACAGCGATTGCCCGCAGCGGCAGGACCAGAGTTTGCTATTACGTGAACGGTCGCCGACGAAGGGTGCGGCGATCCGGGAACTGAGCTGCTCGAAGAAGCGGTACATGGCGAATCCTCCCTGGGGCTTGCCAAGACTAGATCATGGGCAAGCCTGTGGGGTTCCAAGATTCGTACCACTGCGCCGCTGGCGACGAGGCGCACCCGAAGGCACGGCAGCGGCTACAGGTCAGGTCGGCACGCCGTGCTCGGTCAGGAAAGCCACGAAGGCTTCTTCGTCCAGCACCTTGAGCCCCAGTTCGTTGGCCTTGGCCAGTTTGGAACCGGCGCCGGGGCCGGCCACCACGCAGTGAGTCTTCGCCGAGACCGAACCCGCCACCTTGGCACCAAGGCTTTCCAGCTTGTCCTTGGCCACGTCGCGGCTCATCAGTTCCAGGGAGCCCGTAAGCACCCAGGTCTGCCCCGCCAGCGGCAGGCCCGCAACCACCTTCTTCTCGCTCTGCCAATGCATGCCAAAGGCCTGCAGCTGCTGTTCGATGGCCTGGGCCAGTTGTGCATTGGCCGGGTTGTCGAAGAATTCACGCACCGCCTTGGCCTGCTTCTCTGGCAGCGCCTGACGCATATCCAGCCAGTCGGCCTCGATCACGCCTTGCAGTGAGCCGAACTTGTCGGCCAGTTTCTGCGCGGCGCCCGGGCCTACTGAAGGGATGTTGAGCTTGTCGAGCATGCCGCCCAGGGTGGTGCTGGCGGCGAATTCGGCGCCCAGTTCGCCCTGACCCTGCAGCACCAGGCCGCATTGATCTGCCGCCAGCAGGGAACCGATGACTTCCTGGTTATGACTGTCCTCAAAGAAGCTGTGGATTTCGTGAGCCACTTCCAGACCGACATCCGGCAGATAGGTCAGCACTTGCGGCAGTGCCTGCTGAACCCGCTCCAGGCTGCCCAGGGAGCGTGCCAGGACCTTGGCGGTTTCCTCGCCGACATCCGGGATACCCAGGGCATAGATGAAGCGCGCCAGGGCCGGACGCTTGCTGTCTTCGATGGCCTTGAGCAGTTTGTTGCTGGACACCTCGGCAAAGCCTTCCAGGTCGATGATCTGCTCGTATCTGAGCCTGTAGAGATCAGCCGGCGAGGCAATAAGGTTCTCGTCCACCAACTGTTCGATGGTCTTGTCCCCCAGGCCTTCGATATCCATGGCACGACGGGATACAAAATGGATGATCGCCTGCTTGAGCTGGGCCCCGCAGGCCAGCCGGCCAACGCAGCGATACACCGCACCTTCGCTGACGGTTTCCCGGCCCTTGCTGCGCTTGACCAGTTGCGTGCGCTCTACGTGGGAACCACAGACCGGGCAGCTCTCGGGGATCTGCACCGGGCGGGCGTTCTCCGGACGACGCTCGGTCACCACTTGCACCACTTGCGGAATCACGTCGCCGGCACGGCGGATGATCACCGTGTCACCGATCATCAAGCCCAGGCGCGCCACTTCATCCATGTTGTGCAAAGTAGCGTTGGATACAGTGACCCCGGCCACCTTGACCGGCTGCAAGCGCGCCACCGGCGTCACGGCGCCGGTACGACCGACCTGGAACTCCACGTCCAGCAGCTCGGTGAGCTCTTCCATGGCCGGGAATTTGTGGGCGATGGCCCAGCGCGGTTCCCGGGCACGGAAACCCAGTTCCCGCTGGGAGGCGATGCTGTTGACCTTGAACACCACGCCGTCGATCTCATAAGGCAACGCATTGCGCCGCTCGCCGATCTCGCGGTAGTAGTCCAGGCATTCGTCGATGCCCTTGGCCAGCCGCAGTTCACGACTGATGGGCATGCCCCACTGCTTCAACCGTTCAAGGTTGCCGATATGGGTGTCGGCGATGTCCGCGCTGACCTGGCCCAGGCCATAGCAGCAGAACTCCAGGGGCCGACTGGCGGTGATCTTCGAATCCAGCTGGCGCAGGCTGCCCGCCGCTGCGTTGCGCGGGTTGGCGAAGGTCTTGCCGCCCGCTTCCAGTTGCGCAGCGTTCAGGCGCTCGAAGCCGGCCTTGGACATGAACACTTCACCGCGCACTTCCAGGGTTGCCGGCCAGCCACTGCCTTGCAGCTTGAGGGGAATGTTGCGCACGGTACGCACATTGACGCTGATGTCTTCACCGGTGGTGCCATCGCCACGGGTGGCGCCGCGCACCAGTACGCCATCCTGGTACAGCAGGCTGACTGCCAGGCCATCGAGCTTGGGCTCGCAGCTGTACTCCACCGCCGCGCCGCCACCGAACAGATCACCGGCCGGCAGGTCCAGGCCTTCGTTGACCCGGCGATCGAACTCGCGCATGTCGACTTCCTCGAAAGCGTTGCCGAGGCTGAGCATGGGGATTTCATGACGCACCTGGGTGAAGGCCGAAAGCGCTGCGCTGCCGACACGCTGGGTTGGCGAATCGCTGGTCACCAGTTCAGGGTGCTCGGCTTCCAGGGCCTTGAGCTCACGGAACAGCCGGTCGTATTCCGCATCCGGGATGCTGGGTTCATCCAGTACGTGGTAGCGGTAGTTGTGCTGGTCCAGCTCAGCGCGCAGCTCAAGAATGCGGGTTTCGGCGGCGGTCATGGGGTTCTCTCACAAAGCAAAAGAGCAGCCTAGGCTGCTCGATCTGAAGATTGGGGCAAGGACTTCGCTGGCAAGCCAGTTCCTGTACAAGCCAGCCCCTACATGGAGGGGCTGGCTTCAGGAGCTTAGCGCTTTTGGGTCAGGGCGCGGCGTTCGAATTCGACGATGCGCTGGCGGTAGTGTTCGATGGTCTGGGCAGTCAGGACGCTGCGTTGATCGTCCTTGAGCTCGCCATTGAGCTCCTGAGACAACTTGCGCGCCGCCGCCACCATCACGTCGAAGGCTTGCTTGGGGTGACGCGGGCCCGGCAGGCCGAGGAAGAAGCTGACAGCCGGGGTGCTGAAGTGGTCGATATCGTCCAGGTCGAACACGCCCGGCTTGACCGCGTTGGCCATGGAGAACAGCACCTCGCCGTTGCCAGCCATGCTTTCGTGGCGGTGGAAAATATCCATCTCGCCAAAACGCAGGCCGCTTTCCAGGATGTTCTGCAACAGGGCCGGCCCCTTGAAGCCGGCAGCGTCGCGGCAGATCACGCTGATCACCAGCACTTCTTCGGCTTGCGGCTGGTCCTTGTCGCTGTGGCTCGCGGACTTGCTTTCCTCGGCCGGGAAATCATCGTCGCGGCTGCTGAAGCTCGGGCCACTGTCCAGATCCAGGTCCAGGTTGAGGTCGCCCTGATGCGGCTCGCCACCGCGCTTGCCGCGCTTGGACGAAGAACTTTCCCGCGGTTCGCGGGCAGGCATGCTGACCGACGGCAGGTCATGCTCGTCCAACTGCGGCTCTTTATGGGTATCCAGAACGCGGGGCGGGCCCAGCAGCTCGGCACTGCCTTCATCGTCCGGCAGATTGGAAAGACTTCGATCAAGACGGAACTTCAACTTCCCCTTGCCGCCGCGCATACGCCGCCAGCCATCAAAAAGAATACCGGCGATAACAATAATGCCGATGACGATCAGCCACTCGCGCAGACCGATTTCCATGTAATCCCGTGCCTCTATAAAAAATGCTGAAAAATAAGGGGTTTACAATCTGCAAACCGCTTTAAAACGTGGCGCCAACTCTATGTTCTGAATGGCGTTTTGCCCACGCATAGGAAAAATTGACATTAAACTAGCACGACCAAAGGCAACTTTACACCGTCTGTCGCAACGGCTAGGGCCAATATATCGATTGGCCAGCTGGGGAATGGGAAAAATCCCCCCTACTTGCCCCCCACAGTCGCCTCAGTCGCCCGGACTCAAGCGTCCACCATCGCCATCGCCTCCTCGACATCCACGGCTACCAGGCGCGAACAACCGGGTTCGTGCATCGTTACCCCCATCAACTGATCAGCCATTTCCATGGCGATCTTGTTGTGGGTGATATAGATGAACTGCACGGTCTGCGACATCTCTTTAACCAATCTCGCGTAGCGTCCAACGTTAGCGTCATCCAGCGGTGCGTCAACTTCGTCGAGCATGCAGAACGGCGCCGGGTTCAACTTGAAGATGGCAAATACCAGGGCCAATGCGGTCAATGCCTTTTCGCCACCGGAGAGCAAATGAATGGTGCTGTTCTTCTTGCCCGGAGGACGCGCCATGATCGTTACCCCTGTATCGAGTAGATCTTCGCCCGTCAGTTCCAAATAAGCGCTGCCGCCACCGAAAACTTTTGGAAAGAGTGCCTGCAAACCGCCGTTGATCTGATCAAAGGTATCTTTGAATCGATTACGGGTTTCCTTGTCGATCTTGCGGATCACGTTCTCCAGGGTTTCCAGGGCCTCCACCAGGTCGGCATCCTGGGCATCCAGATAGCGCTTGCGCTCGGACTGCTGCTGATACTCGTCGATGGCCGCCAGGTTGATTGCGCCCAGGCGCTGGATCCGTGCGGCAATCCGTTCCAGCTCTTCTTCGGCGGCCTGCTCGCTGGCTTCTGCGGTCAGGGTCGCCAGCACGCCGTCCAGGTCGTAGCCGTCGGCCAGCAGTTGCTCCTGCAAGGTCTTGCGGCGCACGGTCAGGGCTTGCCATTCCATGCGCTGCTGCTCCAACTGGCCACGAATCAACTGCGACTGCTGCTCGGCCTGGTTGCGGCGCTTCTCGGCATCGCGCAGTTCGCGGTCGGCATCTTCCAGGGCGATCTGCGCGGTCTTGAGCTCCACATCCACGGTCATGCGTTTTTCCAGCAGCTCTTCGAGCTTCAGGCGCAACTCTTCCAATGGCGCCTCGCCTTCTTCCAGGTTGAGGCTGAGTTGTTCGCGCTTCTCGGTCAGACGCTCGGATTGCAGCTCCAGACGTTCCAGAGCCTGCCGGGTGGAATCGTGCTGGGCCTTGAGCGAGCCCATGCGCACTGCCAACTGGTGGGCGTGATCCTTGTGCTGGCGCGCTTCCTGGCGCACCCGGTCAAGACGCTCGCGCAGGCTGTCGCGCTGGGCCAGCAGCAGCTCACGCTGCTCGGTGTCCAGGGCCATGCTGTCGAGAGCGTCCTGCAATTGCAGGCGCGCCTCCCCAATCTGTTCGTGTTCCAGCTCGCGCTGTTCGCCAAGCTCCACCAGCTCTTCATCGAGACGGGTACGCCGCAAGGTCAGTTGTTCGGCCTTGGCCTTGCCGGCAGACAGCTTGGCCTTCAGCTCACCTTGCTGGCGGGCTTCGTCCTGCAGCAGACGGCGCAGATGCTCGCGACCGTTCTCCTGCTGGCGCTGCTGGGCCCGCAGGTTGAGCAACTGGCTTTCCAGGGCCTCGACACTGGCTTCGCGCTCATCGCGCTCCTGAGTCAATTGCTGGATTTCCTGACCCCGGGCCAGCACGCCGCTTTCCGCTTCGCTGGCGCGGCGCACCCGCAAAAAATGCCGGCCGACCCAGTAGCCATCGCGGCTGATCAGGCTCTGTCCGGCAGCCAGTTGCCCCCGCAAGGCCAGGGCCTGTTCGAGGTTTTCCACCGGTTTGACCTGACCCAGCCAAGGCGACAGATCCACCGTGGATTCCACCTTGTCCAGCAGGCTGCCGGGGATGCGCATTGCATCGCCTTGCTGGCTCAGCAGGCGCAGATCGCCTTGCTGGAAACCCGCGAGGTCAAGACCGGTAAAATCGTCCACCAGCACCGCCTGCAGATCCGCGCCAAGCACGGTTTCCACCGCCAGCTCCCAACCTGCTTCCACATGCATGCCATCGGCCAGGCGCGGGCGTTCGGCCAACTGCTGCTCACGCAACCACTCGGCGGTACCCGTGGCGGGGTCCAGTGCGGCCTGCTGCAAGGCTTCCAGGGAAGCCAGCCGGCCATTGAGGCGCTGCAATTCACCCTGGGCCTGCTGCTGTGCCTGGGTTGCCTGCTGCAATTGCTGGCGCAGTTGTTCCAGGCGCTCGACCTGGGACTCCTCGCTGGCTTGCAGGTCTTCCAGGGTCGCCTCACTGGCGGCCAGTTGTTCGTTGAGTTCGAGGATCGCCGCGTCTTCCGGGTCGGCCGAAAGCAACTCGCGCTCCTCCCCCAGGCGCCGCTGGCGCTCGGACAGCCGCTCCATGCTGCCTTCGAGCTGCTGGATGCGCGACTGCTGCACTTCCGCCTGGCGCCGCGGCTCGGCGGAGCTCAGGTTGAAGGCGTCCCACTGCTCCTGCCAGCCGTGCATGGTGGTTTCGGCTTCTTCCAGGGTCGCGGCGGCTTCTTCGGCTGCGGCGGCGGTGACTTCCTGCTCGGGCTCGAGCATCGCCAGTTCTTCCCCCAGGGTCGCCAGCAAAGTGCGGTCGTGCCCCAGGTGCGACTCGGTTTCCAGGCGCGCGCGCTCGGCTTCCTTGAGGTCGTCCTGCAACTGCCGCAGGCGCTGCTGGCCATGCTGGATGCTCTGCTCGACCCGGGCGATGTCACCGCCCACCGAATAGAAGCGCCCCTGCACCAGATTGAAGCGTTCGGAGAGCTCGTGGTGCCCGTCACGAAAGCGTTCGATAGCAGCATCGGCATTGCGCTGCTCGGCCACCAGGGCCTCGAAACTGACTTCCTGGCTACCGATCACCGACTCGCGCTGGCCCACCTGCTCATTCAGGGCTTGCCAGCGCAGGGCCGACAGTTGCGCCTTGAGCTGGCGCTCCTCGGCCTTGTACTCCTGATACTTCTCGGCGGCCTGGGCCTGGCGATGCAAGCGTTCGAGCTGACGCTCCAGCTCTTCGCGCAGGTCGGTCAGGCGGGCGAGGTTCTCGTGGGTGCGGCGGATGCGGTTTTCCGTCTCGCGCCGGCGCTCCTTGTATTTGGAGATGCCCGCGGCTTCCTCGATGAAGTTGCGCAAATCCTCGGGCTTGGCTTCGATCAGCTTGGAGATCATGCCCTGCTCGATGATCGAGTAGCTGCGTGGCCCCAGGCCGGTGCCGAGGAAGATGTCGGTGATATCCCGACGGCGACATTTGGCGCCGTTGAGGAAATAACTGTTCTGGCTGTCGCGGGTCACCTTGCGGCGAATGGAGATTTCCGCATAGGCGGCGTACTCGCCCACCAGGGTGCCATCGGAGTTGTCGAACACCAGTTCGATGCTGGCCTGGCTCACCGGCTTGCGGCTGGTGGAGCCGTTGAAGATGACGTCGGTCATCGACTCGCCGCGCAGGTTCTTCGCCGAACTTTCGCCCATGACCCAGCGCACGGCGTCGATGATGTTCGACTTGCCGCAGCCATTGGGCCCGACCACCGCCGCCATGTTACTGGGGAAGTTCACCGTGGTTGGATCGACGAAGGACTTGAACCCCGCCAGCTTGATGCACTTGAGTCGCACGTTTACGCATCCGCCAACGCAGATACCACCAGATCGCTGCTGCGCTCGGCGTAGGCCGTCAGCACCTGGCGGATCTGCACCAGGTCACGGGCCAATACCGCGGCCAGCAGTTGCTCGAACAACGCCAGGTACTCGCTCATGGATGCCTTGCGCTGGTCCAGCGCCAGGTAATAGGCGCGGCTCATGGCCGGCTGCAGGTTCTCGACAGTCTCCTGCAGGTAGGGGTTGTTGGCGAACGGATAGGCCGCGCGCATCACGCTGAAGCTGTCTTCGACGAAGGCGCGGATGTCCTGGCGTTCATAGGCACTCTCCAGGCGCTGCTGGATCTGCAGGAATGGCGTCATGTCGCTCTGCTGTGTCCAGCCGCTGGCCACCGAGTTGCCCAGCAGGATGTACAGCTCGCTCATCAGCGTGCACAGGCTGCGGACCTTGTGCTCGGTGAGCTCGGTCACATGGGCACCACGGCGCGGCAGGATGGCGATCAGATGGCGGCGCTCGAGGATCAGCAAGGCCTCGCGGACCGAACCACGGCTGACATTGAGGGCCAAGGTGACCTTCTGTTCCTGAATGCGCTCCCCAGGCTTGAGATCCCCGCGAATGATACGTTCGGCGAGGTGGTGAGCAATTTGCTCGGCGAGGCTGTCCGGCGCCTTGAACGTCATGGTTTTCCTTCAAAATCTTTAATCGGCACAAGCCGCGCAGTGTAGCGCAATTGCCACTTCATCGCGGAGTGCCCAAGGGGCGGAATTTGGCACGAAATAAGCAAATTGACCGTGATCCGAGCAATTTTCCATAGCCGTTCATACTTGAATTGTTGGAGTCGAAAATTTCCTGACCCTGAAGTCAGAAAATCATTGACCGAAAAGTCAGACATGACTAAATTCGGCTGACGTCGATTAACAACAATAATGAGTCTGCGAGGCCTTCCGTGATCCAGTTTTTACTCAACCAGGAACTCCGTAGCGAGCATGCCCTGGACCCCAACCTGACCGTGCTCAACTATCTGCGCGAGCACCTGGGCAAGCCCGGCACCAAGGAAGGCTGCGCCAGCGGCGACTGCGGCGCCTGCACCGTGGTGGTGGGCGAGTTGCAGACGGATGCGCAAGGCGGCGAAAGCATTCGCTATCGCAGCCTCAATTCGTGCCTGACCTTCGTTTCCTCCCTGCACGGCAAGCACCTGATCAGCGTCGAAGGCCTCAAGCACCAGGGGCAACTGCACAGCGTGCAGCAGGCCATGGTCGACTGCCACGGCTCGCAGTGCGGCTTCTGCACCCCGGGCTTCGTCATGTCGCTGTTCGCCCTGCAGAAAAACAGCAGCCAGCCCGACGCCCACAAGGCCCATGAAGCCCTGGCCGGCAACCTCTGCCGCTGCACTGGCTACCGGCCGATCCTCGCCGCCGCCGAGCAGGCCTGCTGTGGTGGGCAGAGCGATCAGTTCGATGCGCGCCAGGCAGAGACCATCAGCCGCCTCAAGGCCATTGCGCCCAAGGACACCGGTGAGCTCAACAGTGGCGACAAGCGCTGCCTGGTGCCGCTGACGGTGGCCGATCTGGCCGACCTTTATGACGCCTACCCGCAAGCCCGGCTGCTGGCCGGCGGCACCGACCTGGCCCTGGAGGTGACCCAGTTCCACCGCACCCTGCCGGTGATGATCTACGTCGGCAACATTGCCCAGATGAAGCGCATCGAGCACTTCGACGATCGCCTGGAAATCGGCGCCGCCACCGCCCTCACCGACTGCTACGACGCCCTGCGCGCCGAGTACCCGGACTTCGGCGAACTGCTGCAGCGCTTCGCCTCGCTGCAGATCCGCAACCAGGGCACCCTGGGCGGCAACATCGGCAACGCCTCGCCCATCGGCGACTCGCCGCCGCTGCTGATTGCCCTGGGCGCGCAGATCGTCCTGTGCAAGGGCGAAGTGCGCCGCACCCTGGCCCTGGAAGACTATTTCATCGATTACCGGGTCACCGCCCGCCAGGAAAGCGAGTTCATCGAGAAGATCATCGTGCCCCGGGCCAGCGCCGAACGGCTGTTCCGCGCCTACAAGGTCTCCAAGCGCCTGGACGACGACATTTCCGCGGTCTGCGCGGCTTTCAACCTGCGCATCGACAACGGCGTGGTCAGCGATGCGCGCATCGCCTTCGGCGGCATGGCGGCGATCCCCAAGCGCGCCAAGAGCTGCGAAGCCGCACTGATCGGCGCGCCCTGGAATCAATCGAGCATCGAGCGGGCCTGCGCCGCCCTGGCAGAAGACTTCACCCCGCTCTCGGATTTTCGCGCCAGCAAGGAATACCGCCTGCTGAGCGCGCAGAACCTGCTGCGCAAATACTTCATCGAACTGCATGCACCGCACATCGAGACCCGGGTGACCGCTTATGTCTAATCATCACAAGGTCGAGAAGACCCAGGCCGAACTCACGGCCCTGTTTCACCAGGACCTGACCAGCGGCGTCGGCCGCAGCGTCAAGCACGACAGCGCCGACAAACATGTGTCCGGCGAAGCGGTGTACATCGACGACCGCCTGGAATTCCCCAACCAGTTGCACGTCTACGCGCGACTGTCGGATCGGGCCCACGCCAAGGTCATCAGCATCGACACCGCCCCCTGCTACGCCTTCGAAGGCGTGCGCATCGCCATTACCCACGAGGACATTCCCGGCCTCAAGGATATCGGCCCGCTGCTGCCCGGCGACCCGCTGCTGGCCATCGACACCGTGGAGTTCGTCGGCCAGCCGGTGCTGGCGGTGGCCGCCAGGGACCTGGAAACCGCGCGCAAGGCGGCCATGGCCGCGATCATCGAATACGAAGACCTGGAGCCGGTGCTGGACGTGGTCGAGGCCCTGCGCAAGCGCCACTTCGTGCTGGACAGCCACACCCACCAGCGCGGCGACTCGGCCAGCGCCCTCGCCAGTGCCGAGCACCGCATCCAGGGCACGCTGCACATCGGCGGCCAGGAACACTTCTACCTGGAAACCCAGATCTCCTCGGTGATGCCCACCGAAGACGGCGGCATGATCGTCTACTGCTCGACCCAGAACCCCACCGAAGTGCAGAAGCTGGTGGCGGAAGTGCTGGACGTCTCGATGAACAAGATAGTGGTGGACATGCGGCGCATGGGCGGCGGCTTCGGCGGCAAGGAAACCCAGGCCGCCAGCCCCGCCTGCCTGTGCGCGGTGGTGGCACGCCTGACCGGCCAGCCGACCAAGATGCGCCTGCCACGGGTCGAAGACATGCTGATGACCGGCAAGCGCCACCCTTTCTACGTCGAATACGACGTGGGCTTCGACAGCAGCGGGCGCCTGCACGGCATCCAGCTGGAACTGGCGGGCAACTGCGGCTGTTCACCGGACCTCTCGGCATCCATCGTCGACCGTGCCATGTTCCACTCCGACAACTCGTACTACCTGGGCGATGCCACCATCAACGGCCACCGCTGCAAGACCAACACGGCGTCGAACACTGCCTATCGCGGCTTCGGTGGCCCGCAGGGCATGGTCGCCATCGAGGAGGTGATGGACGCCATCGCCCGCCATCTGCACCTGGACCCTCTGGCGGTACGCAAGGCCAACTACTACGGCAAGACCGAGCGCAACGTCACCCACTACTACCAGACCGTCGAGCACAACATGCTCGAGGAAATGACCGCCGAACTGGAAGCCAGCAGCCAGTACGCCGAGCGCCGCGAAGCCATCCGCCTGTACAACGCCAACAGCCCGATCCTGAAAAAGGGCCTGGCACTGACCCCGGTGAAATTCGGTATTTCCTTCACCGCCAGCTTCCTCAACCAGGCCGGCGCGCTGATCCATGTCTACACCGACGGCAGCATCCACCTGAACCACGGCGGCACCGAAATGGGCCAGGGCCTGAACATCAAGGTGGCGCAAGTGGTGGCCGAGGTGTTCCAGGTGAACATCGACCGGGTGCAGATCACCGCCACCAATACCGACAAGGTGCCCAATACCTCGCCCACCGCCGCTTCCAGTGGTGCCGACCTGAACGGCAAGGCCGCGCAGAACGCGGCTCAGACCATCAAGAACCGCCTGGTGGAATTTGCCGCGCGCAAGTATCAGGTCAGCGAAGAAGATGTGGAATTCCACAACGGCCACGTGCGGGTCCGCGAGCATATCCTGACCTTCGAGGAACTGATCCAGCAGGCCTATTTTGCCCAGGTGTCGCTCTCCAGCACCGGCTTCTACAAGACCCCGAAAATCTACTACGACCGTGCCCAGGCCCGGGGCCGGCCGTTCTACTACTTCGCCTTCGGCGCGGCCTGCGCCGAGGTGATAGTCGACACCCTGACCGGCGAGTACAAGATGCTGCGCACCGACATCCTGCATGACGTCGGCGCCTCGCTGAACCCGGCCATCGACATCGGCCAGGTCGAGGGCGGCTACATCCAGGGCATGGGCTGGCTGACCACCGAGGAACTGGTGTGGAACACCAAGGGCAAGCTGATGACCTGCGGCCCGGCCAGCTACAAGATCCCGGCAGTGGCCGACATGCCCCTGGACCTGCGAGTCAAGCTGGTGGAAAACCGCAAGAACCCGGAAGACACGGTGTTCCATTCCAAGGCCGTGGGCGAACCGCCGTTCATGCTGGGTATCGCCGCCTGGTGCGCGATCAAGGATGCGGTGGCGAGCCTCGGCGACTACCGCCACCAGCCGCAGATCGATGCGCCGTCGACACCGGAGCGAGTGTTGTGGGGCTGCGAGCAGATGCGTCGCTTGCAGGTGACCAGGGCCGCGGACCCGCAAGCCGAGCTGGCGCCGCTGTAACGGCCCGCGTCGGCAAGCCGGCTCCTGCAGGAGCCGGCTTGCCGAGGAAGAGGCCCACACAGACAACCAAGATGTCGAGGTGAACATGTACAACTGGATCAGCGCCCTCGCCGACCTGCAGACCCAGGGTGAACCCTGCGTGCTGGTGACCATCATCGAGGAGCTCGGCTCGACGCCGCGCAATGCCGGCTCGAAAATGGTGGTCAGCGCCACCCAGGCCTTCGACACCATTGGCGGCGGGCACCTGGAATACAAGGCCATGCAGATCGCCCGGGACATGCTCGCTGCCGGCAAGCAGGCGACCCATCTGCAGCGCTTCAGCCTCGGCGCCAGCCTCGGTCAGTGCTGCGGCGGTGCCACGGTGCTGCTGTTCGAACCCATGGGCCAGGTGCAGGCGCAGATCGCCGTGTTCGGTGCCGGGCATGTCGGCCGCGCGCTGGTGCCACTGCTGGCCAGCCTGCCCTGCCGGGTACGCTGGATCGATTCCCGGGAGCAGGAGTTTCCCGAGCAGATCCCCCCTGGAGTACGCAAGATCGTCAGCGAAGAACCGGTGGACGAAATCGACAACCTGCCCGCCGGCAGCTATTGCATCGTCATGACCCATAATCACCAGCTGGACCTGGAGTTGACCGCGGCCCTGCTCAAGCGCAACGATTTCACCTATTTCGGCCTGATCGGCTCGAAGACCAAACGGGTCAAGTTCGAACACCGCCTGCGTGACCGCGGTTTCGACGCCGAAACCTTGCAGCGCATGCGCTGCCCGATGGGGCTCGGCGAAGTCAAAGGCAAGTTGCCTGTGGAAATCGCCATCTCCATTGCCGGCGAGATCATCGCCACCTATAACGCCCATTTCGGCCAGCCCAGCGCCAGTGCCGAACCCATTGCCATACTGCTGCCGGTATCACGCCGCAGCCAGGCTGCAAACTGACACGCCACACACTGAGAATCCCCCATGCCTTTGACTCGCAAAGCCTACCGTGCCGCCATCCTGCACAGCATCGCCGACCCGGCCGAAGTCGGCATCGAAGCCTCCTATGAGTACTTCGAAGACGGCCTGCTGGTAGTAGAAAACGGCCGGATCAGTGCCCTCGGCCACGCCAGCGAACTGCTGCCCGGTCTGCCCGCCGGGGTGCAGGTCGAGCACTATCCCGATGCCCTGATCACACCGGGCTTCATCGACACCCATATCCACCTGCCGCAGACCGGCATGGTGGGCGCCTATGGCGAGCAGTTGCTGGACTGGCTCAACACCTACACCTTCCCCTGCGAAAGCCAGTTCGCCGACCCGGATCACGCCAATGAAGTGGCGGACATCTTCATCAAGGAACTGCTGCGCAACGGCACCACCACCGCCCTGGTGTTCGGCAGCGTGCATCCGCAGTCGGTCAATGCCTTCTTTGCCGCCGCCGAGAAGCTTGACCTGCGGATGATCGCCGGCAAGGTGATGATGGACCGCAATGCCCCGGACTACCTGACCGACACCGCCGAATCCGGCTACCAGGAAAGCAAGGCGCTGATCGAGCGCTGGCACGGCAAAGGCCGCCTGCACTACGCAGTCACCCCGCGCTTCGCCCCCACCAGCACCCCGGAGCAACTGACCCTGGCCGGCCAGTTGCTGACCGAATACCCCGACCTCTACATGCAGACCCACATCAGTGAGAACCTGCAGGAAATCCAATGGGTCAAGGAGCTGTTCCCGGAGCGCAAGGGTTACCTGGACGTGTACGACCACTACCAGTTGCTCGGCGAGCGTTCGGTGTTCGCCCACGGCGTGCACCTGTGCGACGACGAATGCGCACGCCTGGCTGAAACCGGTTCGGCCGTGGCCTTCTGCCCCACCTCGAACTTCTTCCTCGGCAGCGGCCTGTTCAACCTGCCGATGGCGGAAAAGCACAAGCTCAATGTCGGCCTGGGCACCGACGTCGGTGGCGGCACCAGCTTCTCGCTGCTGCAGACCCTCAACGAGGCCTACAAGGTCATGCAACTGCAAGGCGCGCGCCTGAGCCCGTTCAAGTCGCTGTATCTGGCCACCCTCGGCGGCGCCCGGGCCCTGCGCCTGGAAGACAAGATCGGCACCCTGCATCCGGGCACCGACGCCGACTTCCTGGTCCTCGACTACCACGCCACTCCGCTGCTCAGCTACCGCCTCAAGCAAGCCAACAGCATTGCCGAAACCCTGTTCGTGCTGATGACCCTGGGCGACGATCGCACCGTGCTGCAGACCTTTGCCGCCGGCCAGCAGGTCCACCAGCGCTAACCCCGGAAAATGAAAATCCCCCGTTGGCCAGACGCGTACGGGGGATTTTTTTTGCCTGCATCCAGGCCCGGACTGCGGGCGAGCCTAGAAGGTCACTTCCATGTTCAGGGTCGGTGTCGAGGTGCGACTGCCACGGCCGCCGTCCACCCCGAACTTGTTGTGCCAGTACTCGTAGCCGACACCCAGATACAGGTTGGGCTTGACGTTCTTGCCCGGCAGCACTGCCACCATCAACGAGGTACGCATCAGGGTTTCGGGGGCAGTGTCGCGGTAGTTGTAGTCGTGGCCCTTCTCCCCGGTGTAGTTGACGAAACCCTGGAACTTGGCAGCGTGGGTGCCGACTTCGAAAGGTCGCATCCAGGCCAGGTTGAGCAGGTAGGTGTCGTCGAAGGTGTGATCCGGGTCTTTGGCCCCGGGGATCCCGGAATGGTTGTTTTCCTTGTAGTACAGCAGGCTCAGGTCCAGCACCCCGACGGTGTTGAACTTAAGGGTCGGGCCGAAGACCAGGGCACGCTTTTTCGCCGACCCCAGGTTGTTGTTGCGGCTGGCGTCAAAACCCATGGTCAGCGCGTAGTCCTTGATCAGGCCGGTGCCCAGCGGCGTATCCAATACCCGGGAGGAATAGAGCTGGTGGCGATAGACCCCGTAGACCTCGCTGCTGCCCTTGTTGGTGCCCTTGCGCGGGTCGTCGTTGTCGGAGAGCAGCACATCCAGGTGCAGGTAGTTGCTGCCGTACTGGTAACCGCTGGCGTGGGTGAAGCTGTAGATGCGCTTGCTGATGTAGTGCGGGTTGTTCGGGTTGGTGAACTCCTTGCCGTATCGAAAGCCGACGCTGTTGTTCATCCACTCGAGGGCGGCCGCTTCCCCTGCTCCGATCATGCTCATCAGCAGGGTTGCGCCTTGTAGTGCCTTTTTCATTTTTATTATGTCCTGTGGCGGTGTGGCTTTAGGCAGCTTCGCTGGCTGCCGACCGCACGCAGTATCGACACAAGCGCTACAGCGCCCAAAGCACAGAATATCGACCAGGGCGCTGCCGAAATGGCAACACAGGCCCAGGAGGCCGGACTCAGAGCACCGGCTGGCCGAAGGCGCGCTCGGCCCGTTCGCGAAGAGCGATCTCCTCACTGAGCAAATGCGCCAGCGCCTCCACCGCGCTGGGCAGGTCGCGCCCGCTGCGGGCGTAAAGCCCCAGGTCGCTGTAGATGCCGCCCTGGTCGCTCAGGGGAATATGCAACAGCTCGCCCTTTTGCAGATCCGCCTCGACCCCGACCCGGGTCTGGAACGCCACCCCCATGTTGTGCCGGGCCATCTGCCGCGCCAGCTCCATGGAGTTGCTCTGCAGCGGCGGTTTGTCCAGCAGGCCCAGACGCTTGTGCAGCGGCGCCAGCAGGTGATGGATCGACAGCTCGCTCTTGGCCAGGATCAGCCCGTGCTCGGCACAGGTGGCGAAATTGACGCTGCCGCGCTCGGCCAGCGGGTGGTCCGGACTGACCAGCGCCCCGAGGCGGAAATGCCCGACACTCAACTGGCGGATTTCCGCGGCCCGTGGCACAGCAAAGGCCAGGCCCAGGTCGGCGCGGCTGTTGATCAGGGCCTGGGGAATGGATTGCGAACCCTGCACGGTCACACCGATGGTCACTTGCGGGTAGTGATCACGCATGCGCTTGAGCACCGAGGGCAGCAGATCCACCGTGGCACCTTCGGCGGTGGCGATCTCGACGTGGCCGCTTTTCAGGCCGCGCAAGGCGTCGAACTCCAGGCGTACCCGCTCCAGGTCCTGCAACACCAGGTTGGCGTGACGGCTGAGAATCTCCCCGGCCATGGTCAGGCGCAGGCCGCCGGGCAAGCGCTCGAACAGCGGCGCGCCGATCTCGTCCTCGATCTTGAGAATCTGCCGGTTCACTGCCGAGGACGCGACATTCAAGCGCCGGGCAGCCTCGCGGATCGAGCGGCAGCGCCGGACCATGTCGAAATAGTGGATCGCGGAGGAATGAATACGTAGCGTTCTGCCGCTCATGCCGCGGGCTCCTTTCGCAGGGCGAGAGGCGAGCCTTGGCCGACTGCTGCCGGGCCATGCGCCTCGAAGCAGGCACTGTATACAATCCGAAACAAAAACCGCAACAAAATGCCCAAGCCAAGGCCCGGCAAGGGGCCGCAGAAACAAGAATCCCTCGCTCCGTGCAGCACACGAAGCGAGGGATTGCTTGAAACGCAAGGCTTGCAGCTTAGAGCTTGGCGCTTGGCCGCCCCGGTTTCTTGGTCTGCAGCAAGTGCGAGAACACCGCATGCAGGTCGTCCGAGGCACTTTCCTCGTCGAGGTTGAGCTTGCTGTCGATGTGGTCCATGTGGTGCATCATCAGGTTCACCGCCAGCTCGCCGTCCCGGGCTTCGATGGCATCGATCAGTTGGGTGTGCTCATCGTAGGAGCAGTGCGAACGGTTGCCGCTTTCGTACTGGGCAATGATCAGCGAGGTCTGGGACACCAGGCTGCGCTGGAAGCTGATCAGCGGGGCATTCTTCGCCGCTTCCGCCAGCTTCAGGTGAAACTCCCCGGAAAGGCGGATACCGGCACCACGATCGCCGCGGGAAAAGCTGTCGCGTTCCTCGTTGACCATCTGCCGCAACTCCAGCAACTGCTCGGCAGTGGCATGCTGCACGGCCAGTTCGGTAATGGCCCGCTCCACCAGGCGCCGTGCGAGAAATACCTGGCGGGCTTCCTCGACGCTCGGGCTGGCGACGACCGCGCCACGGTTGGGCCGCAGCAGGACCACGCCTTCATGGGCCAGGCGCGACAGCGCGCGACGGATGATGGTCCGACTGACTCCGAAAATCTCCCCCAGCGCCTCTTCGCTCAATTTGGTGCCCGGCGCCAGGCGCTGCTCGAGGATGGCCTCAAAGATGTGCGCGTAGACAATATCGTCCTGGGTTCCGCTGCGACCGGCTTTGCCTGCTCGCGGTTGTTTCTTGAGAGGTTGCAACTGTTCGTTCATGGGCACTCGGGTCGGGAGGACTGCGGCGATTTCAGCGTGACTTTAATACGCCACGGTGGGTCGCTGGCAAGTATCGCGTTAAAACAGGGGCACATTGTACACAACCCATGGCCATCACTAGCAAAAAGTGTTGTCGGGCCCGCGACTTGTTCAACGACTGTACGGCTATTTGTAGTCACGGCTGTATTGCAATGCAAAGTTACTTTTAAGTTTAGGCTTGGACCTTGAACCCCATTACTGGCCCATTGCTCGAGCCCGCCTCGATCAATGCGCGCCGGATGTGGTTTTTTGCGTCTTTCAAGAACAAGGAACAGCAGTAATGTCCGATGCCACTCCCGCGCAGTTACGCCCTCTGGCCGACACTTCGCCGTCTGCCATAGTGGCCGGCTTCATCGCCATGATGACCGGCTATACCAGTTCCCTGGTGCTGATGTTCCAGGCCGGGCAGGCCGCCGGGCTGACCAGCGGTCAGATTTCCTCATGGATCTGGGCCATTTCCATCGGCATGGCGGTGTGCAGCATCGGCCTCTCCCTGCGCTATCGCACCCCCATCACCATCGCCTGGTCGACCCCCGGCGCCGCCCTGCTGATCACCAGCCTGTCCGGAGTGACCTACGGCGAAGCCATCGGCGCCTATATCACCTGCGCCGTGCTGGTGACCCTGTGCGGCCTGACAGGCAGCTTCGAGCGGCTGATGAAAAAGATCCCGGCGTCCCTGGCGGCGGCCCTGCTGGCGGGGATCCTGTTCAAGATCGGCAGTGAAATCTTCGTCGCCGCCCAGCACCGCACCGGCCTGGTGCTGGGCATGTTCCTCACCTACCTGGTGGTCAAGCGCCTGTCGCCGCGCTATGCGGTACTGGCTGCGCTGCTGATCGGTACGGCCTTGTCCGGGGCCATGGGCCTGCTGGACTTCAGCGGCTTTCACCTGGAAGTGGCGACCCCGGTATGGACCACGCCGCACTTCTCCCTGGCCGCCACCATCAGCATCGGCATTCCGCTGTTCGTGGTGGCCATGACCTCGCAGAACATGCCGGGGATCGCCGTGCTGCGGGCCGACGGCTACAAAGTTCCGGCTTCGCCGCTGATCACCGCCACCGGGTTGGCCTCGCTGCTGCTGGCGCCCTTCGGCTCCCATGGCATCAACCTGGCGGCCATCAGTGCCGCCATCTGCACCGGCCCCCACGCCCATGAGGATCACAGCAAGCGCTACACCGCGGCGGTGTGGTGCGGGATTTTCTACGGCATCGCCGGGGTCTTCGGCGCCACCCTGGCGGCGCTGTTCGCCGCCCTGCCCAAGGAGCTGGTGCTGTCCATCGCGGCCCTGGCGTTGTTCGGTTCGATTATCAACGGTCTGAGCATCGCCATGAGCGAAGTGAAGGAACGGGAAGCGGCGCTGATCACCTTCATGGTCACGGCGTCGGGGCTGACGCTGTTCTCCATCGGCTCGGCGTTCTGGGGAATTGTTGCCGGGGTGGTGACCCTGATGATCCTGAACTGGCGCAGCGCCTGAAGGGCTTCGCTGGCAAGCCGGCTTCTACACCGACCGGCGCTCGCTCACGCGCCGGCTTGCCGGCGAACGGCGCCCACGACAACGCCCGGGGCTGGCCCGTGGCAGAGGCAAGGATACAAAGGGGAAAATCGACAGGTTGCCCTCGGGCAACAACGCATGAGCGACCCGGACGGGTCGCTCATGCATGACATCACGCGACTGGGTTGATCGCGTTGTCCGGGTACCACACGTCCAGCAGCGGACTGACTTCAACGGTGGTCAGCTCGGTGCGCGCCTTGAGCCAGGCTTCAACGGTGGCACGTTGCTCTTCGCTGACGGAACCGCGCTTGCTCAGGCAAACCAGACCGAAGTCGTCGCCGCCTACATAGCCCAGGCCGTTGGCTTCCATCGCTTCTTTGAGGAATGCGTCGAGGAAAGCGTCGATAGCTTCGTCAGCCAGACCTTCTTTGAAATCCAGGTTCAGCTCAAAACCCAGCTCCTGAAATTCATCTACGCAGAGTTTTTTGCGCAGACGGCGGGAACGGTTAGTGGCCATGGAACAATCCTCATAAGTAATAACGGGCGGCACTTTACCAGTTTAGGCAGGCGATTGCCTGACTCTATGAGGATGCAACCCTGCCATTGGTAAAAAAAATACCGCCCCAGGGGCCCGTGGCACGGCACAAGCCGCTATACCTTGGGGCATAATGCCGACACTTTCATGACCACTGAGGGATTTTATCTGCATGCCCTCGCCTTTTTTCCCCTCGACTGCAGGGTTCCATTTCATATGATCAAATCGTTGCGTCCTCTGTTGCTGGCCAGTGTTTTTCTCCCCCTGGCCTTTCCCGTTTCCGCGGCTCCGGTCAACACCACCCTGACCCCCAAGGTCCAGCAAGCCCTCAAAGCCAGCAAACTTCCGGATAACGCCCTGTCCCTGGTGATGATTCCCCTGAACGGCCCCGGCACCCCGACCATCTTCAACGCCGATGTATCGGTGAACCCGGCCTCCACCATGAAACTGGTGACCACCTACGCAGCCCTGGAAATGCTCGGCCCGACCCACCAGTGGAAAACCGAGTTCTACACCGACGGCACCCTCAGCGGCGGCATCCTCAATGGCAACCTGTACCTCAAGGGCGGCGGCGACCCCAAGCTGAACATGGAGAAGCTCTGGCTGCTGATGCGTGACCTGCGGGCCAATGGCGTACAGCAAGTCACTGGCGATCTGGTGCTGGACCGCAACTTCTTCGTGCAGCCGCAACTGCCGGAATTCAATGACGATGGCAACGACGAGAACAAGCCGTTCCTGGTCAAGCCGGACGCCCTGATGGTCAACCTCAAGGCCCTGCGCTTCGTTGCCCGCAATGACTCAGGGCGGGTCCTGGTTTCGGTGGAGCCGCCGATCGCCAAGATCCGCATCGACAACCAGGTCAAGGCGGTCAACACCAAGCAGTGCACCGGAGACGTGCGCTACAACCCCGTCACCCAGGCCGATGGCAGCGTGATCGTGACCGTCGGCGGGCAGTTGGGTGATGGCTGCAGTTCCCAGACTTACCTGTCGCTGCTGGACCACGCCACCTACACCGCCGGCGCGGTGCGGGCGATCTGGAGCGAGCTGGGCGGCAGCATCCAGGGCCAGGATCGCCTGGCCGTGGTACCCAAGGATGCCAAGGTCCTGGCCCGCGCCTTCTCCCCGGACCTCGCGGAAATCATCCGCGACATCAACAAATACAGTAACAACACCATGGCCCAGCAGTTGTTCCTGAGCCTGGGGGCCAAGTACCGCAACGAAGCCGATGGCGACGACGCCAAGGCGGCCCAGCGTGTGGTGCGCCAATGGCTGGCGAAGAAAGGCATCACCTCGCCGCACCTGGTGATGGAGAACGGTTCCGGCCTGTCGCGTGCCGAGCGGGTCAGTGCCCGGGAAATGGCCGGCCTGCTGCAAGCGGCGTGGAAAAGCCCCTACGCCGCCGAGTTCATCAGCTCGATGCCGATCGCCGGCATGGATGGCACCATGCGCAAGCGCCTCAAGCGCACCGCCATGTCCGGTGAGGCGCACATCAAGACCGGCACCCTGAACACCGTGCGCGCCATCGCCGGCTACAGCCGCGACGACAACGGCAATACCTGGGCGGTGGTGGCAATCCTCAACGACCCACGGCCATTCGGCGCCTCTTCGGTACTCGACCAGGTCCTGCTGGACCTGTACCGCCAGCCGAAACTGGCGACCAGCGCTTCGGTGCTGTAAGCGGCGACGCTGGCGGCGGCAAGCCTTGCGCGCCGCCAGTGTTCACGGCTGTTCCATCAGGACCCGGTCCCGCCCCGCCTGCTTGGCGGCATAGACCGCAGAGTCGGCCCGCAGCAGCAGCTCATCTGCACCCTCCCCCGCACGCCAACTGGCGATACCGAAACTGGCGGTGACACTCTCCACCGGCCCGATCGGCGAACTGCGCACACCGTGCCACAGCTCCTGCGCCAGAATCAGCGCTTGCTGGCCGCTGGTGTCCGGGCACAGGACCATGAACTCCTCTCCCCCCAGACGGCAGAAGACGTCGATGCGCCGCAGGCGCCGGCCGATGCGCTCGCACAACCCGCGCAGCACCTGATCCCCCACACCGTGACCGTACTGATCGTTGATCCGCTTGAAATGGTCGATGTCCAGCATGATCACCGCCATGACGCCACCACCTCGCTCCAGGCGGTGCATCTCGGCCTGTAGCCGCTCCTGGAAATAGCGTCGGTTGTGGATACCGGTCAGGGAGTCGGTGACCGACAATGCCCGCAGTTCCTCCTCGACCCGCTTGAGATCGGAGATATCCGATATATAGCCGTGCCAGAGCACACCGCCGCCCCGCAGGCTTTCCGGGCTCGCTGCGCCGCGCATCCAGCGCACCCCCCGCTGCGGCAGGCAGACCCGGTACTCCTCGCGCCAGGGACTGAGCTGCTGCGCCGAAACCCGGATCGACTCACGCACCCGCTCCACATCCTCAGGATGGATGCGCTCGAATGCCGCCTCGGCATCCTGCTGCAGCAGTTGCGGCTCGATCTCGTAGATCTCGCGCAGGCCATCGCTGGCATAGGGAAAACTGGTATGCCCGTCGGCGTCCAGCTTGAACTGATAGATCCCGCCGGGCACGTGGGCGCTGAGCCGCTGCAGCAAGCGGTCACGGGCGGCCAGGGCTTCATGCACGCGCTTGCGTTCGGTGATATCGATGCAGATGGCCAGATGGCCGATCCACAACCCCTGGTCGTCAAGCACCGGGGTGGCCAGCATGTTGACTTGCAGATGGCTGCCGTCACGCCGCACCAGGGTCCATTCCCGGGCTTCATGCCCGCCGGCCATGCCCTCTTCCACCAGCATCGCCTGGGACACCGGGATGGCTTTGCCGTAACGCTGGGTGAGGCTCTGGGCCCAGCCTTCCAGCTCTTCGGGCAAATGCAGGCTTTCCAGGGTCAGGTGCCCCACCGCCTCACTGCTGCTGTAGCCAAGCATCTGCTCGGCCCCGGCATTGAAAGTGCTGATCACTCCGCGCAGGTCGGTGGCAATGATCGCTACCTGAGTGGCGGCATTGAGCACGCAGCGCAACTGGCTGTGGGTGCCGCGCAACGCCTGCTCGCTGCTACGCAGCTCCTCGGTGCGCTGCTCCACCAGGGCCAGAGCCCGCTGACGCTGGCTGACCAGGACGTAGAGCAAGGCGCTGAGCAGCAGGCTGAGCATGCCGCCAAGAATCACCAGGCTACCCTGGGCTGAATGGTTGGCGTGCAGGAAGGCCGCGCTGGGGCGGATGTCCACCTGATAGTCCCGGTCCGCCAGGCGCAGCAGGCGGCTGGCGGTCAGGCTGCTGCTGATGGGCGGGTTGTTCGACTCGTAGAGCACCTCGTGCTGGCCCTCGGTGGACAGGTCGAGAATCCGCACCGACAGGTTATCGCTGGCAGGAACCGGCAGGCCGTCCGCCACCAGTTGCCGCAGGCTGATGATCGCCAGAACATAGCCGTAGGGCCGGTCCTGGGGGCCGGAAGCATCCTGCGCGCGCCTGACCGGCGCCGCCAGCAGCACCCCTCGCGCATAGGCCTGGTCCACGGCCACCAGTTGCAAAGGCGGCGAGACCGCCAGGCCATTGAGTTCCCGGGCACGTTCCAGGGTGGCTCGGCGCAGGGGTTGAGCCAGGAGGTCGTAACCCAGGGGCGACCCCAGGGGGCTCTGGGTCTGGCTGTACAGCACCGGCGCGTAGTCATCGTGCTCGCCGGCCGGCTCCATCTGGCCCGTGGCATTCAACTGCAAAATGGAAAAACCCGGCAGCCCCTGATCGCGAATCGACTGCTCGAACCCCGGGCGCTGGGCGCGGCTCACCAGAGGCGCCCAGGCATAGGCCTGGGTGCGGCGTAACAAGGGTTTGGCGTAGCCATCGAAATCCTGGCGGGTCACCAGGTCGGAATTGACAAAGAAGCGCCGCAAGCCGTCAAGGCGTTGTTCCTGGTCTTGAAAGCGTTCTTCGATGCGGCTGTAGCGTTCGCCGGCCAGCAACTGGAAGCGCTGGCGCACCTGCTGCTTGTTCAGGCTGTAGGTGGACCAGGCCAAGAGCCCGGTGAGGATGCCGCCCGCAACCAGGACCAGCACCGCCACCAGCCAGGCAGATACCTCTTCACTTATGAAACCCAGGATTTTCGGGCGTACAACATGCAGAGGCATAAGCAGAACTCATCACGCCAGCGAGTTTGGGCATCATCCGGACCAAGTGTGAGTTATAGCTATTAGCCACTAATTTGACCAGCGCTAAACAGCCCCCGAAACCTGAAAAAACAGGCCTCGGGGACATATCCGGCCATCAGCGCGCGGTGACTTTCCAGGCACGGTGGATTTTGCCGTTGCGGGCGAAATCCGGGTCGATGGTTTTCGCCGTGATCTCCTCGATCTGGTAGCGCGCGGCGAGGTTTTCATCCAGCTGGAACTTGCGGAAGTTGTTGGAGAAATACAGCACGCCCCCCGGCGCCAGGCGTGCCATGGCCAGGTCCAGCAACTGCACCTGGTCACGCTGCACGTCGAACACCCCTTCCATGCGCTTGGAGTTGGAGAAGGTCGGCGGGTCGATGAAGATCAAGTCGAACTCGTCACGGCAGCTGTCCAGCCAGGCCATCACATCGCCCTGCTCCAGGCGGTTCTTGTCGGAGAAACCGTTGAGCGAGAAATTGCGGCGTGCCCAGTCCAGATAGGTTTTCGACAGGTCGACGCTGGTGGTGCTGCGCGCGCCGCCCTTGGCCGCGTGCACACTGGCGGTGGCGGTGTAGCAGAACAGGTTGAGGAAACGCTTGCCCGCCGCCTCTTGCTGAATACGCATGCGCATCGGCCGGTGATCGAGAAACAGCCCGGTATCCAGGTAGTCAGTAAGGTTCACCAGCAGCTTGATCCCGCCTTCACGGACTTCGGTGAACTGGCCCTGGGCACTCTGGCGCTCGTACTGCTTGGTGCCGCTCTGGCGCTCGCGACGCTTGATCACCACCCGGCTCTTGTCGACATTCAACGCCTGGGGAATCGCCGCCAGGGCATCGAACAGACGTGCCTGGGCCTTTTCCGGGTCCACCGATTTGGGCGCCGCGTACTCCTGCACGTGCACCCAATCCTGGTAGAGGTCGATGGCCAGGGAGTATTCCGGCATGTCGGCATCGTAGACACGGTAGCACTCGATGCCCTCGCGCTTGGCCCACTTGCCCAGTTGCTTGAGGTTCTTTTGCAGGCGGTTGGCGAACATCTGCCCACCCTCGCTCAGGCGCGCCTGCTCGACCACGGGAGCAGGAGCCGGGGCCGGCTTGATCGGGTTGCCATTCTTGTTGTACTGGCGCACGGGTGCTTCGTCCGCGGCGGCCTGGGCCTGCTCGCGTTCCACCTGGCGCTGCTCGGCAGTGCGGCGCTCGCCGGTGACGAACTGATCCGGCAGGACCTTGATCAGCAGCAGCTTGCAGGGCAAGGCGCCGTTCCAGAACGAGTACTGTTTGTGGCTGCGGATGCCCATGCGCTTGCCCAGGTCCGGAGCGCCGGTGAACACCGCCGCTTCCCAGTTCAGGCAGGCCTGGCGCAGGCGCTCGCCGAGGTTCTGGTAAAGGTACAGCAGGCTGGCTTCGTCACCCAGGCGCTCGCCGTAGGGTGGGTTGCAGATCACCAGGCCTTTCTGGTTCTGGTCCGGGCGCGGCTCGAAGGTGCCCACTTCGCCCTGGTAGATCTTGATCCACTCGCTCAGGCCGGCGCGCTCTACGTTGTTGCGGCCGGGCTGGATCAGACGCGGATCGGCTTCGTAGCCGCGGATCCACAGTGGTGGCTTGGCGAGGCCGGCCTGGGCCCGGGCCAGCGCTTCGTCGTGCAGCTTGCGCCACAGCGCCGGCACGTGGCCGAGCCAGGCAGTGAAGCCCCATTGTTCACGCTTGAGATTGGGGGCGATGTCGGCGGCGATCATCGCCGCCTCCACCAGGAAGGTGCCCACGCCACACATCGGGTCGGCCAGGGCACCTCCTTCAGCAGCGATGCGCGGCCAGCCGGAACGGATCAGGATCGCCGCCGCCAGGTTTTCCTTGAGCGGCGCGGCGCCTTGCTGCAGGCGGTAGCCGCGCTGGTGCAGACTGTGGCCGGAGAGGTCCAGGGAGAGGATGGCTTCGCCGCGGTCCAGGCGCAGGTGGATGCGCAGGTCGGGGTTGAGCTTGTCCACCGAAGGGCGCTCGCCGGTCGGAGTGCGCAGCTTGTCGACAATGGCGTCCTTGACCTTCAGGGCGCCGAAGTGGGTGTTGTCGATGCCCGAGCCATGGCCGCTGAACTCCACGGCCAGGGTGCCGTCGGCCAGCATGTGGTCCTGCCAATCGACATCCAGCACGCCGTGGTAGAGATCCTCGGCGTCCTTCATCGGGAAGCGCTTGAGCACCAGCAGCACCCGGTTGGCCAGGCGCGACCACAAGCACAGGCGATAGGCTGTCTCCATGTCGGCCATGCCGCGCACGGCAGAAGTGTGCTCACGCGCTTGCTCAAGGCCAAGCCCGACGGCTTCCTCGATCAGCAGGCCTTCAAGGCCTTTGGGACAGGTGAGGAAGATTTCGTAACGATCCGACATGGGAATACCAGGGCCTTTAGCAATAAGTGAACGGGCAACGCATCGCCCGTTCGTTTTTCAATCAAGCGCTTTTCTTCAAGAGCGCTCGTGTGGCGCGAAACTGCGCCGTCCCACCCCGGCAGGCTGGCTTTCTTGCAGGGCAAAAGAGCTTAGAGGCCGGGACAGATAAAAAGTCAGGGCAACAAAATGACATAAGTCGACCCTTCGTCGAATAGTAGTTGAGTGCAACCGTTCGACATTCTCACTAAAGCATTAACCTCATCATCTAGTGAGAGGCTGATCACAGGGGGCTTTGCGTGACAGGCACGATACAAAACCGCCCCAGGCTTATGGCCTGGACAGCATTATCGTTACGTCCTTATGACAAAACGATCATTCACTTGCTGTGACCTATTGGTTAGAACTCAACACAGGTTGGCGCCGCAACGGCGTCAACATCAAAGCTCGCGACGCCGGCAGCGAGCACCAACGGCAGAAGCAATCTGCCCGACCTCAACGAAGGTCGACGGGACATAAAGCAGTCAACAAGTGAGGGAAACACCCTATGAGAAGACTAAAGCGTGATCCGTTGGAAAAAGCGTTTTTACGCGGATATCAGTATGGCGTTAATGGCAAGTCCCGTGAGCTTTGCCCATTTACTCTACCGTCGGTGCGCCAAGCCTGGATTAACGGCTGGCGAGAAGGACGCGGCGACAACTGGGACGGTATGACAGGCACTGCGGGCATCCACAGACTCAACGAACTTCGCGCTGTCGGCTGATCAGGGCACATTCCGACACCTAAAACTTGAATAGATGACGACTTAACCACGCACGCCCCATCCGGGCGGCGGGCTTCGGCCCAGGGGCTCCTTCGAGGAGCCCTTTTTTATGCCCGCGTGCCGTCCTTCCCTCTCAGCCCATGGCCGCGATGGCATCCACCGACTCGCGAATCAGCGCCGGCCCCTTGTAGATGAACCCCGAATACAGCTGCACCAGGCTGGCGCCCGCAGCGATCTTCTCAGCCGCGTGCTTGCCTTCGGTGATGCCGCCCACGGCGATGATCGGCAAACGGCCGGCCAGTTCAGCAGCCAGTACCTTGACCGTGTGGGTGCTCTTTTCCCGTACCGGTGCGCCGGACAGGCCGCCGGCCTCGGCGCCGTGCTCTAGGCCTTCGACACCTTCTCGGCTCAAAGTGGTGTTGGTGGCGATCACTGCGTCCATGCCGGTTTCAAGCAGGGCGCGGGCCACTTCCACGGTTTCCTCGTCGCTCATGTCCGGAGCGATCTTAATGGCCAGCGGTACACGCTTGCCGTGGATCGCAGTCAGTTCCTGTTGGCGCTGGCTCAAGGCCGCCAGCAGTTGCTTGAGCGACTCGCCAAATTGCAGGCTGCGCAGGCCCGGGGTATTGGGCGAGCTGACGTTGACCGTGACATAGCTGGCGTGGGCATAGACCTTGTCCAGGCAGATCAGGTAATCATCCACCGCCCGCTCCACCGGGGTGTCGAAGTTCTTGCCGATATTGATCCCCAGCACGCCTTTGTATTGCGAGGCCGCGACCCGTGCCAGCAGGTTGTCGACCCCCAGGTTGTTGAAGCCCATGCGGTTGATGATGGCCTCGGCCTGGGGCAGGCGGAAGATCCGCGGCTTGGGGTTGCCCGCTTGCGGGCGTGGGGTGACGGTGCCGATCTCGACAAAACCAAACCCCAATTGGGCGAAGCCGTCGATGGCTGCGCCGTTCTTGTCCAGGCCCGCAGCCAGCCCTACCGGGTTCGCAAACTCCAGCCCCATGACCTTGACCGGCATCTGCGCCGGGGCCTTGCACAACAGCCCGTTAAGGCCCAAACGCCCGCCCGCGCCGATCAGGTCCAGGGACAGATCGTGGGAGGTTTCCGGGGAGAGTTTGAACAACAGCTGGCGGGCCAGGGTATACATGGGCGGGATGAACTCGGTTGGCGGCGAAATAGGGCGCCGATTATAGCCGGCCCCGGGGCTTGCAGGCGAGGCGCGAAGTAAAATCCCCACCGGGCTGGCATATGCCTTGCACTCTCTTGTGCATGCAGACCTCGGCCAAGGACGGCTGAGGTGCCAGGACAATGGCGTCGTCACCCGCCCCTGCTTCACCCGGCCGGCGGGTACGACGCTTTTTGATGCAAGGTGCCATGCCATGACCGATCTTCCCAACACCCCGTCGGCCTGGGTCAACGGCAGCGATGCCCCGGAAAAGTCCGCCATCGACCTGGGCTTCGCGGAGCAACATAGACCGAGCACCGACCTAGGACGACCCGCACCGGGAAGACAAATCGCAGGCAAAGAAAAACCCGGCCTAGGCCGGGTTTTTCCAAGCTACAAGGCTAATTACTTAGCTTGAGCTTCTACCGAGGCTTCTACGCGACGGTTAACTGCGCGACCAGCTTCAGTTGCGTTGTCGGCAACTGGGCGGGACTCACCGTAACCAACGGATTGAACGCGGTTAGCGCCAACGCCGTACTGGTTAACCAGAACTTGTTTAACGGCGTTTGCACGACGCTCAGACAGCTTCTGGTTGTAAGCGTCAGGACCGACGGAGTCAGTGTGACCTTCAACAACGGTGGTGGTCTGTGGGTACTGCTTCATGAAGTCAGCGAGGTTCTTGATGTCAGCGTAGCTGTTAGGCTTGACGACCGACTTGTCGAAGTCGAACTTCACGTCCAGCTCAACACGAACCACTTCAGCAACTGGAGCTTCTGGAGCTGGCTCTGGAGCTGGAGCTGGCGCTACTGGAGCTGGAGCGACTTTGCCGCCGCTGCCACCGAAGTTCACACCCAGACCGATGGTAGGAGCGTAGTCCCACTTGCCGTTGTCCAGCTTGTAGTCAGCTTCAACGCCAGCACGGGCGAACAGGTTGTCGGTGATGTACCACTTAACACCAGCGCCTGCAGTCAGGAAAGTCGACTGGTCGCGACCGCTGTGGCCGTCGGCCTCAACGTTGGTCATGCTCTTGTGAGCAACACCGCCGGAAACGTATGGACGCAGAGCGTCACCCACGGTACCAAAGTGGTACTGAGCGTTCAGGCCGAAGTTGTCGCCTTTGATTTTCTGGTTACCAGTACCGTCGTTGGAACGGGTGTGGTTGGTCTTGTCGTAGGTGGCGTTCAACGACAGATCGTCGGTCAGGAAGTAGCCGATCGATGCGCCTGGGTTGAAGCCGTCTTCAACGTGATTAACGCTGTCGTTGTACTGTTTTTTGTAAAACAGTTCACCCTCGACCGCGCCTTGGCCTTGCGCCAGAACGCCGAACGAAGTCACGGCAACAATAGAACCAATGGCAATGCCCAAGGTGTTTTTCAGTTTCATCCGTTAAATCCCCATCTGGTGATTGTAAAGCAGTCCCACATACCGGGGGACAACTCGGCGGTAAGTCTATCAGAACTCACCTAGACGTAAGAGATATTTGCGCCGAACTAAGTTTCAGCAATACCTGCAAATTTCTCACGCAATTTATCAAGAGCACGTTTGTAACGCATCTTTGTAGCACTCAACCCCATATGCATGATGTCCGCGATCTCTTGAAATTCCAGCTCTGCGACAAATCGTAGCACCAGAATTTCCCGATCAATCGGGTTCACATGCACCAACCAGCGATCAAGTCCACCCTTTTCCTCAGGTTTCGGCGCCTTCTCTTCAGACGCCTCCTCGAGGGGGTCAAGACTTAAAGCGTCCATCAACCGACGCTTGCGCCGCTCCTTGCGATACTGCGTGATGCATTCGTTGTACGTGATGCTATATAGCCATGTCTTGAACTTCGATTTACCCTCAAAGTTCTTAAGGCCATACAGCACCTTCAACATCACTTCCTGACAGACATCATCCGCATCCCGATCGTTCCCCAGATAACGTGCACAAACATTAAATAGGGTCCTCTGATAGCGCCGCATCAACTCTTCATAGGCGCGTGTTACGTGAAACAGCTCCGTATGTGAGCGCGCAACCAACTCCTCATCAGAGAGCTCACGGGGGTCATAGCGCGTGGATAGCGATTGGGTTTTATTCAAAACGAGTCGTGCCGACAGTCAGGTCAATGTCCGCCGCAGCCCGATGACGGGCATTTTGCGGCGGCATACATTAGCAGGGTTTGCCGGGTTAGCGGCTACTTACATGCTGCTCCAGCAGGATCCGATTGGAGAGAGAGACTAGCTCACCCTCATCGGTCAGCAATGTAGTTTTAACCGTGCCAATCTCTTCGATCTGGCCTTCGACCTCACCAACACGTACTTGTTGCCCAACCTGATACAACTCACGCACATAGATTCCCGCAAGAATCTGCCCGGCAATTTCCCGGCTTCCCAACCCCATGGCCAACGCAACAGCCAGACCAACGGTAATCAATACAATGACGATCACATGGTTGAGCAGGTCGGTTTTGACCTCCAACTGACTGATCGCCACGGAAATACTGATGATGATCACCAGCCCCTGGGCAATTCGCCCCAGGCCGCCGGCGTAATCCAGGCCTACGCCTTCTGCGGCGCCGCGCACCAGGCCATTGGCCAGTTGCGCCAGCAAAACCCCCACCAGCAGCACCAGCGCAGCACCGAAAACCTTCGGTAAATACAGCGCAAGCATATCGAGCGTAGCCGAAACTCGCTCAAGGCCAAGGGATTCAGCAGCAGAAACCAGAAAAATCAGCAAAACGAACCAATAGACGATCTTGCCGATCAGGGTCGAGATGGGTACCTGCAAACCCGCACGAGACAGCAACTTGGTCAGGCCGGTGCCGCCCATGAGGCGATCCAGGCCCAGCTTGGCCAGCAATTTCGAGAGCAGGGTATCGAGCAGCTTGGCCACCACGAAGCCCAGCAACAGCACCACCAACGCGCCGAACAGGTTCGGAATGAAGTTCGCCACCTTGGTCCACAAGGCGGTCATCGCCGTGACGAGGCTCTGCGTCCAGAGATCCAGTTCCATATTCAATCAGCCTTATCAGCAGTGCGAGCAGAAGATTTACGACGAGAAACCGGCGCAATATGAGCCGATCCGTTATTCAAGGCGATCATCAACGCCGGCAGCCAGCGGCCCAGAAGGCTGAACAGATCCCCCGCCCCCACCTGACGGTTGGCGGTTTTCAGTACGCGGCCCAGGCAGGCATCGTCATCGCGGCTCGATGGCGAGGCTTTGAGCATGTCACGCAAAGACTGTTCAAACGGATCGTGCATACGCACCTCTGGTGATGTCTGAAGAAGACGCGATCAGATTTATTCGGGTCACATGAAGCATCATCACACCCAGCGCAAACGACGAAACAACCACCATTGCCCCACGGCCACCGCCACCAATAAAAGGCAGGCGATGATGAAACCATAAGGGCTGGCCGAGAACGGAATGCCGCCCACGTTGATCCCCAAAAGGCCGGTGAGAAAACTCATCGGCAGGAAGATCCCGGTAATGATCCCGAAGCGGTACATGGTGCGATTCATGCGCACGCTCAAACGCCGGTCTTCGGCCTCCAGCACAAGCCCCACGCGCTCTCGGGTCAATTCCAGCTCTTCCAGGTAACGGGTCAGACTGTTGTGCAACTCGTTCCAGTAATCACCATCATCCACGGCGAACCAGGGCAGTTTTATACGGCTCAACTGGGCGAAGATATCCCGCTGCGGAGCCAGGAAGCGCTTGAGCCCGGCAGCCCGCCGACGGATCTGCAAAATGCTGCCGTGCTCGGGGGTATACCGTTCGTCGGCATCCAGTTTTTCTTCCTCGCCATCGACCACTTCCGAGAGGTCGCTGACCAGATTCTGCACCTTGTGGGTCAGGTACTCGGCCATATAAAGGAGGAGTTCGGCAGACGTCTTCGGCCCTCGGCCCTCGGCAAGCTGCACCAACAGCTCATCGGTGGCGCGCAACTGACGCAGGCGCAATGAAATCACCCGCTGGGCAGAGGCAAAGATCCGCACCGAGACCATGTCTTCCGGCTCGGCCCCCGGGTTCAGGTTGATACCCCGCAGAAACAGCAGCAACTCCGAGTCCGGGAGCGCCAGCAAGCGTGGCCGGGTGTTTTCCTCCAGCAGCAGGTCACAGCTGAACTCGCTCAGGCCGCTGGAGCGACGCAACCAGGTCTGGGTCTGCGGATGACTGCGATCCCAATGCAGCCACAGGCTTTCATGGGCCTGCAGTTGCAGGTCGTCGAGCTCAGTCCGGGCAATCGAACGCGCACCGCCTTCACCATCCAGCACCAGGGCATGTACCAGCCCCCATTGCGCGTTTTCTTCCTCGAACATCCGCATCCCTTGTCAGGTCGATTGTTTATTCAGGCATTTTCAGCGGGCTTGGCGAAACGATCACGCCATTGTTGTCGGCGTAGACATACTCGCCAGGGCGGAAAGTCACACCGGCAAAGGTCACCGCCACATTGAGGTCGCCGATGCCGCGCTTGTCAGTCTTCATCGGGTGGCTGGCCAGGGCCTGGACGCCAAGATCGGTCTGGGCGATGACATCCACATCACGGATGCAACCGTAGATCACCAATCCTTCCCAACCGTTTTTTGCGGCTTTCTCGGCCAGCATGTCGCCCAGCAGGGCGCGGCGCAGCGAGCCGCCACCATCCACCACCAACACCTTGCCCTGCCCCTTGAGTTCCACTTGTTCCTTGACCAGCGAGTTGTCCTCGAAGCACTTGATGGTGACGATTTCGCCACCAAAGGAATCGCGACCACCGAAATTGCTGAACATCGGCTCTACCACCTGCACCAGGTCCGGGTAGGCGTCGCACAGGTCGGGAGTGAGGTAATGGTTCATCGAGAAACTCCTGTAACAGAAAGAACACGATCGAAGGTGTCGGTGCTGCCTTATATAGATACGCGCCCAGACCGCAGATGTTTAACCTGCAAGGCCTGATGAGCGAACCCGCCTGCCCCGTATTTTCGCAGCCAGGCCAGCGGAACGGAAAGCCGACTCAATAACTGAATGTGACCAGAACAGCTCAATGCGTCATATCTTAGCCGCAAGCGCTATCGAGCGAAATGCCCTTGTCAGAGCCTTCGCCTCAAACCGCAGCCACGGGTTCGGCAACAGAAACCAGCAATGGAGCCTGCTGATCCTTGAGCCAGCACGCGACCAGCGGCCAGACCTCAGTCTGCGCCGGTTTGCTCACCAGCATCTCGACGTGACCGAAATTACCGCTGAATCCCTGCTCGCGTCCCAGGCAGACAAATTGTTTCTGCTCGCTGCCAAACTGCTCGAACAACTTGCGACAGGCCCAGGTCGGATCCTGATGATCCCCTGCGGCACTGACTGCCAGTGCCGGCACCGTAACCTGCGCCAGGCCCGCCCACCAATCCTTGTCGGCATCGCCGAAACGACCAAACAATCCATGCCAACGCATGCTCTCCAGAGCCAGCCCGATGGGCTCGTCCTCGGGGCCGCGTTTGAGCCGCGAGCCGGACAACTGAGCAAAGCGCTTGATCACCAGGCGCCCACCCCACTCCACCATCGGGATCTTCAAGGGCCAGTAGGTACGGCTGATCTGGGTACCGAAAAACGCCGCCGAAGCCACGCCCGCATCACCCAGGTACTGCCCGCCCAAGGCCGCCGCCAGGGTAGTGCCGCCCAGGGAATGACCGATCCAATGGGGAACCTGCGCACTTTGCTCACGGACGAAGGCGGCAATTGCCGGCAAATCGTACCGAGCGTAGTCGGCGACACGGTTCTTGCGGTAGTCGGCATTGCGGCGCGACAAACCGTGACCGCGCATTTCAGGAATCCACACATCGAAGCCTGCGCGGGCCAGATAGGCCCCCAGCCCGATGCCCTTGGGCGAATACCAGAAACGTCGATTGGAAAAGCTGCCATGCAGCAGGACCACGGGGATCCCCCGGGCTTCAGGCTCATCGGCCAGCCCCAGGCGGGTGACGGCCAACTCCACGGAAGGGTCGGGACTGTTGCCGGGCTTCAAGCGATAGACATCTTCGCTGAGGTCGCCTCGACGCTCGGCACTGATCAAGGCGACCGGAAATAGGTTGCTGCTGCTTTGCATATTCTTCTTGCACAAAAAAGGGCGGCATCCAGAAGAAGCACGCCCTGCTTGAATCTTCAAGAGCCAGCCAGCCTTGCGACCGACCGGCTCTGCACTCACCGATTACGCCGCGCCCTGACCTTCAGCCAGGAAGAACCAGGTTTCCAGTACCGAGTCCGGGTTCAGCGAAACGCTTTCAATGCCCTGCTCCATCAGCCACTTGGCCAGGTCCGGGTGGTCCGAAGGCCCCTGGCCGCAGATGCCGATGTACTTGCCAGCCTTGTTGCAGGCGGCAATGGCATTGGCCAGCAGCTTCTTGACCGCAGGATTACGCTCGTCGAACAGGTGGGCGATGATCCCCGAGTCACGGTCCAGGCCCAGGGTCAGTTGGGTCAGGTCGTTGGAGCCGATGGAGAAACCATCGAAGTACTCCAGGAACTCGTCAGCCAGAATGGCGTTGGACGGCAGTTCGCACATCATGATCACGCGCAGGCCGTTCTCGCCGCGCTTGAGGCCGTTTTCAGCCAGCAGATCAACTACTTGGCTGGCCTCGCCCAGGGTGCGCACGAACGGCACCATGATTTCGACGTTGGTCAGGCCCATCTCGTTGCGCACGCGCTTCAGGGCGCGGCATTCGAGCTCGAAGCAGTCACGGAAGGATTCGCTGATGTAACGCGAAGCACCGCGGAAGCCCAGCATCGGGTTCTCTTCTTCCGGCTCGTAGAGCTTGCCACCGATCAGGTTGGCGTATTCGTTGGACTTGAAGTCCGACAGGCGCACGATGACCTTCTTCGGTGTGAACGCCGCAGCCAGGGTGCTGATGCCTTCAACCAGCTTGTCGACGTAGAAGTCCACAGGATCGTGGTAGCCGGCAATACGCTTGTCGACGCTGTCCTTGATCTCTTGTGGCAGCCCGGCGTAGTTCAGCAGTGCCTTGGGGTGCACGCCGATCATGCGGTTGATGATGAACTCCAGGCGGGCCAGGCCCACGCCGGCGTTCGGCAGCTGGGCGAAGTCGAAGGCACGGTCCGGGTTGCCGACGTTCATCATGATCTTGAACGGCAGCTCCGGCATGGCATCCACCGAGTTCTGCTTGATGTCGAAGCCCAGTTCGCCTTCGAAGATGAAACCGGTGTCGCCTTCAGCGCAGGAAACGGTCACGCCCTGGCCATCTTTCAGCAGCTCGGTGGCGTTGCCGCAACCCACTACTGCCGGAATGCCCAGCTCGCGAGCGATGATTGCTGCGTGGCAGGTCCGGCCGCCGCGGTTGGTGACGATGGCGCTGGCGCGCTTCATCACCGGTTCCCAGTCCGGGTCGGTCATGTCGGAGACCAGCACGTCGCCGGCCTGGACCTTGTCCATCTCGGACACGTCCTTGATGATCCGCACCTTGCCGGCGCCAATGCGCTGGCCGATGGCACGGCCTTCCACCAGCACGGTGCCGGTTTCCTTGAGCAGGTAGCGCTCCATGACATTGGCCTGGGTACGGCTCTTCACGGTTTCCGGACGAGCCTGGACGATGTACAGCTTGCCGTCGTCGCCGTCCTTGGCCCATTCGATGTCCATCGGGCACTGATAGTGCTTCTCGATGATCATCGCCTGCTTGGCCAGCTCGCTGACTTCAGCATCGGTCAGGCAGAAACGCGCGCGATCGGCGGCGTCCACGTCCACGGTTTTCACCGAGCGACCAGCCTTGGCTTCGTCGCCGTAGATCATCTTGATCGCCTTGCTGCCCAGGTTGCGGCGCAGGATGGCCGGACGACCGGCTTCAAGGGTGTTCTTGTGGACGTAGAATTCGTCCGGGTTGACCGCGCCCTGTACCACGGTTTCACCCAGGCCATAGGCGCCGGTGATGAAGACCACGTCACGGAAGCCCGATTCGGTGTCGAGGGTGAACATCACGCCGGCAGTGCCGGTTTCCGAACGCACCATGCGCTGCACACCGGCAGACAGGGCCACCAGCTTGTGGTCGAACCCCTGGTGCACGCGGTAGGAAATGGCGCGGTCGTTGAAGAGCGAGGCGAACACTTCCTTGGCAGCGCGAATCACATTGTCCACGCCACGGATATTGAGGAAGGTTTCTTGCTGGCCGGCAAAGGAGGCGTCCGGCAAGTCTTCGGCAGTGGCCGAGGAACGCACGGCCACGGCGATGTCGGGATTGCCCGCCGACAGTGCGGCGAAGGCGGTACGGATCTCGGTGTTGAGGCGCTCGGGGAACTCGGCCTCCATGATCCACTGACGGATCTGCGCGCCGGTCTTGGCCAGGGCGTTGACGTCATCGACATCCAGCGCATCGAGCGCTGCATGGATCTGGTCGTTCAGACCACTCAACTCAAGAAAATCACGATAAGCCTGAGCTGTCGTGGCGAAGCCACCAGGGACCGATACGCCCGCACCTGCGAGGTTGCTGATCATCTCGCCCAGGGATGCGTTCTTGCCCCCCACATGCTCAACATCGTGTTTGCCGAGCTTATCGAGGGAAACTACGTACTCTACCAAGGTGATCTCTCCACTAACTGTGTTGGAAAAGCTCAGAAGCCGGCTGCTCCAGGGAGCGTTTGCCCGCTATATGGCCTGGACCTGGAAAATAAGTGAGAATGCGGGCCATTCCCGGCCGACAAATCGCGCCTATCATATCCAAGAATCGTCACTAGCTTAAGGCCCAAGCCGCAAATGAAACGATCTGCTTTCTTTATCTCCGACGGTACCGGCATCACAGCGGAAACCCTCGGCCAGAGCCTGTTGGCGCAGTTCGAAAACGTTACCTTCAGCAAATTCACGCGGCCGTATATCGACAGCATGGAAAAAGCGCGGGCCATGGTACAACAAATCAATATAGCCGCCGAAAAAGACGGCCATCGCCCGATTATCTTCGACACCATCGTCAATCAGGACATTCGTGAGATCCTCGCGACCTCCAATGGTTTCATGATCGACATCTTCTCGACCTTCCTCGCGCCCCTGGAACAGGAGCTGAGCGAACATTCCTCCTACTCCGTCGGCAAATCCCACTCCATTGGCCACAACTCCAACTACATGGAGCGGATCGAGGCGGTGAACTTCGCCCTGGACAACGACGACGGCGCCCGCACCCACTACTACGACAAGGCTGACCTGATCCTGGTGGGCGTGTCGCGTTGCGGCAAGACCCCGACCTGCCTGTACATGGCCATGCAATTCGGCATCCGCGCGGCCAACTACCCGCTGACCGAGGAAGACATGGAGCGCCTGCAGCTGCCCAATGCCCTGCGCGCCCACAAGCACAAGCTGTTCGGCCTGACCATCGACCCCGACCGCCTCACCGCGATCCGCAACGAGCGCAAGCCCAACAGCCGCTATTCCAGCTACGCCCAGTGCGAATTCGAAGTGCGCGAAGTGGAAAACCTGTTCCGCCGCGAAAACATCCCCCACATCAATTCCACCCATTTCTCGGTGGAAGAGATCTCGGCCAAGATCCTCGTGGAAAAAGGCGTGGAACGGCGCTTCAAGTAACCTCTGCGCGACCGAAGGCGAGGCCCTCACTGCCCCTCGCCTGCCGCCCTACCAGCGGGACAGCCCGCTCTCCTGCTTCAAGGCCGCGGCCAACGCGGCAAAGCCGTCCTGCAGCCGACGATCATCCGCGGAGGTATTGCAGACACTTGCCCGGACGAATTGCGGCACCGCCGCCTGGCCCACGGCAAAGGCTTCGGCAGTGGCCACCAGGTATCCCTGATGCTTGAGATCCGCCTCGATTTCAGAGGCACGCCACGGCTCCGGAACCCTGATCCAGAAATGCGGGCAACCCTCCGGACTGCGCCACTCCAGCCCCTGCAACACCTCCGTGACCAGCTCCTTGCGCCGGGCGATTTCGGCCATCTGCTGCTGACGCAGGCGCTCGGCAACTCCCGTGTCGATCCAGCCCGCTACCAGCTCCAGCGGCAAAGGCGTGGCCATCCAGCAGGTGGCGCGTACCGCTGCGGCCAAACGTCCCACCAGGGGCGACGGCGCATGCAGGAAACCGACCCGCAGCCCTGACGCCACGGCCTTGCTCAGGCTGCTGATCAGCACCGTGCGCTCCGCTGCGAAATGGGCCAGGGGCGCCGGGCGCCGCTCCATCAGCACGGCGTGGGTTTCATCCTCCAGAATCAACAGGTTATGCCGGCGACAGAGCTCTGCCACGGCCTCGCGCCGCGCAGCGGACTGCACCGCAGCCGTGGGGTTTTGCAGGGTCGGGGTGCAATACAGCGCTGAAATGCGGTGCTGCCGGCACGCTTCGTCCAGGGCCTCCGGCAACAGCCCCTGTGCGTCCATCGGCAACCCCAGGAGCTTGATGCCCAACATTCGCGCCGTGCTGATCAAGCCCGGATAGGTCAGGTGTTCAGTGGCCAGGGTATCGCCGGGCTTGAGCAGTGCCAGCAAGGCGACATGCAAGCCGTGCTGGGCGCCGTTGACGCAAATCACCTGCTCGGGATCCGCCTGCAGGCCATCCTGGGTCAGCCAGCGCGCACCCGCGGCGCGATACCGCGCCAGACCGGCCTCGGCGCTGTAACGGGCGATTTGCTGCAGTCCCAAAGGATCTTCTGCCAATGCCCGCAAGCCCTGAGCGATGAAATGGCTTTCCTGGCCGGGAATATGGGTGTTGCGGCTCATGTCGAACAGCGCCTCCGGCTCCTCGGCGACGTTGCGAAAGCCGCTGTCGCGCTGGCGCTGCAAACCGTCCTGGCGCACATAAGTACCATCGCCGACCCGTGCCACCACCTGTCCCAGGCGTTCCAGCTCGGCGTACGCGCGGCTGATGGTGCCAATGGTCACGCCCAGCTTGTCCGCCAGCAGGCGATGGGGCGGCAGTTTGCTACCGGGGGCCAGCGTACCCTCGGCAATGGCCTTTTCCAGGGTCTCGGCCAGTCGCTTGTATTTGGCGCCCACCCCTTCCTGCAATGCGGAACGCATCATTGACACTGTGTCAATACTTACTTTGACAGCCATCATTTTCACCAATAGCGTTGCTCAAGGGCTCAATTACCGCAAATGACTCGCCCAATATAGAGGTCAATTGCTCATCACGAAAGGAATGCCTGCGTGAATAACAGCACCGTCATATCCGACACCCGGGCCCTGCCCCGCCCCTGGCTTGCCACCCTGGTGACCTGCACCCTGTTCCTGATTGTCTGCCTGAGTTGGGGCACCACCTGGCTGGGCATCAAGATTGCGGTGCAAAGCGTGCCGCCACTGACCGCCGCAGGCCTGCGCTTTCTGATTGCCTTTCCGCTGTTCGCCTGTTTTGCCTGGCTGCGCCGCGAGCCGCTGATGTTTCCCAAGGGCAGCCGGGGCTTCCTGGTATTCGTCACCCTGTGCTACTTCAGCCTGCCCTACACCCTGCTCAACTACGGCGAGGTGCACGTTTCCTCCGGCCTGACCGCGCTGCTGTTCAGTTGCATGCCGGTGTTCATCCTGATTTTTTCCGCCCTGCTGCTGCGGGAGAAGATTCACCTGGCGCAACTGCTCGGCATCGCCATCGGCTTTGCCAGCCTGTTCCAGATCATTCGCGGCCAGGGCCTGCTCAGCGACCACAATGAACTCTCGGGAGTACTGGCAATTCTCGGCGCGGCGCTGCTGCATGCATTGTGTTACGTGGTCACCAAGAAACACGGCAGCGCCATCAGCGTCATCACCTACAACACCTTGCCGATCGGCATCGCCGGTCTACTGCTGTGCCTGGCGGGGTTGGGGATCGAGCACCCGGACTTTTCCGCCATCAGCCCGCGTTCCTGGGGCGCCCTGCTGTATCTGGGGCTGGCGGCTTCGGTGGGTGGGTTCATTGTCTATTTTTTCCTGCTGAAACGACTGAACCCGGTGATCCTGTCCTTCGTGTTCATCATTTTTCCGGTGTTCGCGGTGATCATCGGCGCCTGGTACGAAGGCCAGAGCCTGTCCCGGGACCTGCTGCTGTATTCCTCGACCTTGCTCGGCGGTTTCGCCATCACCAAACTGCCCCTGGACAAATGGCTGTCCGGAAAGCCCGCCCGACGCTAAAGAGATTCTGTAGGAGCGAGCTTGCTCGCGAAGGCTTTTAGGACACCGCGTCCGCCCAGCGAGCCCACGTCATCATTGACGTTCATCGCGAGCAAGCTCGCCCCTACAAGGGTGGGTTTCAGATCACCAGCAGGTCGACGAACCGGTGCACCGGCGTCGCCTCAAGCCGCGCCTGATCCTTGCACAGCTGGAAAATCTGCGTCGAACGCTGGGCCGTGAAACGCGTGGCCAGGTTGGCCTTGAACTTGTCTTCCAGCAGCGGGATGCCTTCGGCGCGGCGGCGCCGGTGGCCAATGGGGTATTCCACCGCGACCTGCTCGGTGCTGGAGCCGTCCTTGAAGAACACCTGGATCGCATTGGCAATGGAGCGCTTGTCGGCCTCCAGGTATTCACGGGTGTAGCGAGGCTCTTCGACGATATGCATCTTCTCGCGCAACTGATCGATGATCGGGTGCGCGGCATGGAAATCGTCCTCGTAATGCTCGGCCACCAGGGTGCCGAAGGCCAGGGGCACGGCGGTCATGTATTGCAGGCAGTGGTCGCGGTCGGCGGCATTGGCCAGCGGCCCGACCTTGGAAATGATGCGGATCGCCGACTCATGGGTGGTGATGACGATGCGGTCGATTTCGTGCAGGCGGTTGCGCACCAGAGGATGCAAGGTCACCGCCGCTTCGCAGGCCGTTTGCGCATGGAATTCTGCCGGGAAACTGATCTTGAACAGCACGTTTTCCATCACGTAGCTGGCGTATTTCTGCGTCAGGCTGAACTGCCGCTGGCCCTCGGGTTTGAGCGCCAGGTCCTTGTTGGTATGGCTGAACAGCACGTCATAGAAGCCCCACTGCGGCGCCGTCAGGACGCCGGGAATGCCCATCTCGCCACGCAGGGCGATATCCGCCAGGCGCACTCCACGGCTGGAGGCATCCCCCGCCGCCCAGGATTTGCGCGAACCGGCATTGGGTGCATGGCGATAGGTACGCAGCGCCTGGCCATCGACAAAGGCCTGGGACAGTGCCGCCAGCAACTGCTCGCGATTGGCCCCCATCAGCTTGGCGCACACTGCGGTGGAAGCCACTTTCACCAGCAGCACATGATCGAGGCCGACACGGTTGAAGGAGTTTTCCAGGGCAATCACGCCTTGAATCTCATGGGCCATGATCATGGCCTTGAGCACATCATTCATGGTCAGCGGTGCTTCGCCATTGGCCACGCGCTTTTGTGACAGGTGATCGGCCACCGCGAGAATTCCCCCGAGGTTGTCCGAGGGGTGGCCCCATTCGGCCGCGAGCCAGGTGTCGTTGTAGTCCAGCCAGCGCACGATGCAGCCGATGTCCCAGGCCGCCTTCACCGGGTCGAGGCGATAGCTGGTACCGGGCACCCGGGCACCGAAAGGCACCACGGTGCCTTCGACGATCGGCCCCAGGTGCTTGGTGCATTCGGGAAAACGCAGGGCCAGCAGGCCGCAGCCTAGGGTGTCCATGAGGCAATTGCGTGCGGTATCGAGGGCCTCTCGGGAGTCGATGGAATAATCCAGGACGTAATCGGCAATGTCCTGCAGGACCTGGTCGTAATCGGGACGGTTGTTCAGGTCAACGTTGCTGCTCATGAGCGCTTCACTCCAGTACAGGATGGTAGGTGGTGTCGATTCCTCAGTGACAGGTTCAGGTCAATAACGGCATCGCAGGTCTGCGCCTGCTCAGCGATTCAATCACAACCAGCGGCTGTGGCGAGGGAGCTTGCTCCCGCTGGACAGCAAGCCCCTCCACAGCAAGCGCTTCTCTTCCTAGAAACTGTCGCCGGGCACTCGCACCCAGCCTTCCATCAGCACCCGCGCGCTGCGGCTCATGATGGCCTTGACCACCGTCCAGTCACCGCCGCTCCGGGTGGCTTCGGCGCCGACGCGCAAGGTGCCCGAGGGATGGCCGAAACGTACCGCGCTGCGCGCGCCACCACCGGCCGCCAGGTTGACCAGGGTCCCGGGAATCGCCGCCGCGGTACCTATGGCCACCGCCGCGGTGCCCATCATCGCGTGGTGCAGCTTGCCCATGGACATGGCCCGCACCAGCAGGTCGACGTCCCCGGCCTTGATCGCCTTGCCGCTGGAGGCCTGGTAGTCCGCAGGCGCGGCGACAAAGGCCACTTTCGGCGTGTGCTGGCGCTGGGCGGCTTCATCCAGGTGTTTGATCAGGCCCATGCGCAGGGCGCCATGGGCGCGGATGGTCTCGAACATCGCCAGGGCCTTGGGGTCGCCATTGATATCGCCCTGCAGCTCGGTACCGCGATAGCCGATGTCTGCCGCGTTGACGAAGATCGTCGGAATCCCGGCATTGATCAGGGTCGCCTTGAAGGTGCCCACACCGGGCACTTCCAGGTCGTCCACCAGGTTGCCGGTGGGGAACATCGAACCGCCCGCACCCTCTTCCTCGGCTGCAGGGTCAAGGAACTCCAGCTGCACTTCGGCCGCCGGGAAAGTCACGCCGTCCAGCTCGAAGTCGCCGGTTTCCTGGACCTCGCCGTTGGTGATCGGCACGTGGGCGATGATGCTCTTGCCGATATTGGCCTGCCAGATGCGCACCACCGCCACGCCGTTCTGCGGAATGCGCGCCGGGTCCACCAGGCCGCTGCTGATGGCGAAGGAGCCCACTGCCGCCGAGAGGTTGCCGCAGTTGCCGCTCCAGTCGACAAAGGCCTTGTCGATGGCCACCTGGCCGAACAGGTAGTCGACGTCGTGGTCGGCCTTGATGCTCCTGGACAGGATCACCGTCTTGCTGGTGCTGGACGTGGCGCCGCCCATGCCGTCGATCTGCTTGTCATAGGGATCGGGGCTGCCGATCACCCGCAACAGCAGGGCATCACGGGCTGCGCCCGGCAGTTGGGCCGCCTCGGGCAGGTCCTGCAGGTTGAAGAACACGCCCTTGCTGGTGCCGCCACGCATGTAGGTGGCGGGAATCTTGATCTGCGCTACGAATGCCATGAATTTCAGGTCCCGATAATGACCGGGGGTGGCGCCTTGCGGCCCGCCCCCGGTACGTTGCTTAGCTGGCTACTGCCGATTCCAGGAAGTCCTGGGCGAAGCGTTGCAGCACCCCGCCCGCCTCGTAGATCGATACCTCTTCGGCGGTGTCGAGGCGGCAGGTCACCGGCACCTCGAGCCGCTCGCCGTTCTTGCGGTTGATCACCAGGGTCAGTTGCGCCCGAGGCGTGCGCGCGCCGATCACGTCGTAGGTTTCAGTGCCGTCGATACCCAGGGTCTTGCGGTCGGTGCCCGCGAGGAACTCCAGCGGCAGCACGCCCATGCCCACCAGGTTGGTACGGTGGATGCGCTCGAAGCCTTCGGCGACGATGGCTTCCACCCCCGCCAGGCGCACGCCCTTGGCTGCCCAGTCGCGGGACGAGCCCTGGCCGTAGTCGGCACCGGCAACGATGATCAGCGGCTGCTTGCGCTGCATGTAGGTTTCGATGGCTTCCCACATCCGCGTCACTTTGCCTTCCGGCTCGATCCGCGCCAGGGAACCCTGCTTGACCTTGCCGTTTTCCTGGACCATTTCGTTGAACAGTTTCGGGTTGGCGAAGGTCGCGCGCTGAGCGGTCAAGTGGTCACCACGGTGGGTCGCGTAGGAGTTGAAGTCCTCTTCCGGCAGGCCCATTTTCGCCAGGTACTCGCCGGCCGCGCTGCCCGCCATGATGGCGTTGGACGGCGACAGGTGGTCGGTGGTGATGTTGTCCGGCAACACCGCCAGCGGGCGCATCCCGGTCAGGCTGCGCTCGCCGGCCAGGGCCCCTTCCCAGTACGGCGGACGGCGGATGTAGGTGCTCTGCGGGCGCCACTCATACAGCGGCTCGACTTTCGGGCCGGTGTCTTCGTGGATGGCAAACATCGGGATGTAGACCTTGCGGAACTGCTCCGGCTTGACCGCCGCCTTGACCACCGCATCGATCTCCTCATCGCTCGGCCAGATGTCCTTGAGGCGGATTTCCCGGCCGTTGGCGTCCAGGCCCAGCACGTCCTTTTCGATATCGAAACGGATGGTGCCGGCAATGGCGTAGGCCACCACCAGCGGCGGCGAAGCCAGGAACGCCTGCTTGGCGTAAGGGTGGATGCGCCCATCGAAGTTGCGGTTGCCCGAGAGCACGGCGGTGGCGTACAGGTCGCGGTCGATGATTTCCTTCTGGATCACCGGGTCGAGGGCACCGGACATGCCGTTGCAGGTGGTGCAGGCAAAAGCCACCACGCCAAAGCCCAGTTGCTCCAGCTCATGGCCCAGGCCGGCCTCTTCCAGGTACATGGCCACGGTTTTCGAACCCGGGGCCAGGGACGACTTGACCCATGGCTTGCGGGTCAGCCCCAGCTTGTTGGCGTTGCGCGCCAGCAGGCCGGCGGCGATCACGTTGCGCGGGTTGCTGGTGTTGGTGCAACTGGTGATGGCGGCGATGATCACCGCGCCGTCCGGCATCTGCCCCGGGGTTTCGGACCACTGCCCGGCGATGCCCTTGGCCGCCAGGTCGCTGGTGGCGACCCGGGCGTGCGGGTTGCTCGGCCCGGCCATGTTGCGTACCACCGATGACAGGTCGAACTGCAGGCCGCGCTCGTAGCGTGCGCTCTTCAGGCTGTCGGCCCACAGGCCGGTGTGCTTGGCGTAGCTTTCGACCAAACGCACCTGCTCGTCTTCACGGCCGGTGAGCTTGAGGTAGTCGATGGTCTGCTGGTCGATGTAGAACATCGCCGCCGTGGCGCCGTATTCCGGAGCCATGTTGGAGATGGTGGCGCGGTCGCCCAGGGTCAGCGCAGCGGCACCTTCGCCAAAGAATTCCAGCCAGGCCCCCACCACTTTCTGCTTGCGCAGGAACTCGGTCAGCGCCAGCACCATGTCGGTGGCGGTGATGCCCGGTTGCAGCTTGCCGGTGAGCTCGACACCGATGATGTCCGGCAGGCGCATCCACGAGGCGCGGCCGAGCATGACACTCTCGGCTTCCAGGCCGCCCACGCCGATGGCGATCACCCCCAGCGCATCCACGTGGGGGGTGTGGCTGTCGGTGCCGACGCAGGTATCAGGAAAGGCCACACCGTCGAGCACCTGGATCACCGGGGACATTTTCTCCAGGTTGATCTGGTGCATGATGCCGTTGCCGGGCGGGATCACGTCGACGTTCTTGAAGGCCTTCTTGGTCCAGTTGATGAAGTGGAACCGGTCTTCGTTGCGCCGGTCTTCGATGGCGCGGTTCTTGTCGAAGGCGTCCGGGTCGAAACCGCCGCACTCCACCGCCAGGGAGTGGTCGACGATCAACTGGGTCGGCACCACCGGGTTGACCAGCGCCGGGTCACCGCCCTGGTCGGCGATGGCGTCGCGCAGGCCGGCCAGGTCCACCAGTGCGGTCTGGCCAAGAATGTCGTGGCACACCACACGGGCCGGGAACCAGGGGAAGTCCAGGTCGTCGCGGCGTTCGATCAGTTGGCCGAGGGAAGCGTTGAGGGTTGCCGGATCACAACGGCGCACCAGGTTTTCCGCCAGTACGCGGGAGGTGTAGGGCAGGCTGTCGTAGGCGCCTGGCTTAAGCGCATCGACCGCCGCCCGGGCGTCGAAATAGTCCAGTTGGCTGCCGGGCAGCGTCTTGCGAAATTCACTGTTCATGGTCAGGGCTCGGTCACGGTAGTTTCAAAGGGAGCGCCTGGCACCGTGTTGAATGGGCATCTATCCCTTGCAGGAGCGAGCTTGCTCGCGATGACTGAATCAGGTCCGACATCGCTGTCGGCTGGTCCATCGCTATCGCGAGCAAGCTCGCTCCTGCAGGTGCTGCGGTGCATTCAATCAACAGTACCGGCGCCCTCCCGGTCAGCGGCGCTCGATTGGCACGAACTTGCGCTGTTCAACGCCGATGTACTCGGCGCTTGGACGGATGATGCGGTTGTTGGCACGCTGCTCGAACACGTGGGCGGCCCAGCCGGTCAGGCGCGAGCAGACGAAGATCGGTGTGAACAGCTTGGTCGGGATGCCCATGAAGTGGTACGCCGAGGCGTGGTAGAAATCGGCATTGGGGAAGAGTTTCTTCTGCTCCCACATGGTCTTGTCGATGGCTTCGGACACCGGGAACAGCACCTTGTCACCGACTTCGTCAGCCAGCTTCTGCGACCAGCCCTTGATCACCTCGTTGCGCGGGTCGCTGTCTTTGTAGATTGCATGGCCAAAGCCCATGATCTTGTCCTTGCGCTCGAGCATCCGCAGCAACTCGGCAGTCGCCTCCTCGGGGCTCTGGAAGCGCTCGATCAGCTCCATCGCCGCTTCGTTGGCGCCGCCGTGCAGCGGGCCGCGCAGCGAACCGATGGCCGCGGTGACACAGGAATAGAGGTCCGACAGGGTCGAGGCACAGACCCGGGCGGTGAAGGTGGAGGCATTGAATTCGTGCTCGGCATAGAGGATCAGCGAGACGTTCATCACCTTGACGTGCAAGTCACTGGGCTTCTTGCCATGCAGCAGGTGCAGGAAGTGGCCACCGATGGTCTGCTCGTCGCTGACGCAATTGATGCGCACGCCTTCGTGGCTGAAGCGGTACCAGTAGCACATGATCGCCGGGAAGGCCGCCAGCAGGCGGTCGGTGACGTCGTGCTGCTGGGAGAAATCCTTCTCCGGCTCGATATTGCCCAGGAACGAGCAACCGGTACGCATCACATCCATCGGATGGGCCTGGGCCGGTATGCGCTCCAGCACTTCCTTCAGCGCCTGTGGCAGGTCGCGCAGCTTGCTCAGCTTGGCGCTGTAGGCGGCCAGTTGTTCCTGGGTCGGCAGGTCGCCGTACAGCAACAGGTAGGCGACTTCCTCGAACTGCGCATCGGCCGCCAGTTCGCGCACGTCATAGCCGCGGTAGGTCAACCCGGCACCGGCCTGGCCCACGGTGGACAGCGCGGTTTGCCCGGCCACCTGGCCGCGCAGACCTGCACCACTCAATACTTTTGCTTCGGCCATTGCTCTCTCCAATCTTGAATTTGTTAGGGACTTGGCAACTTCACGGGTCGGGGCTCCCCCGACAGTGCAGGAGCGAGCTTGCTCGCGATCCGGGCCCGCGCGCCCCAGCGAATCAGGGGCTGCGCGTTATCGCTGACGGCCATCGCGAGCTAGCTCGTTCCCACAGGGATTGATTCAGCCTTTCTTCTGCGCGAACAGCGCATCGAGCTTCTGCTCGAAGCTGTGGTAATCGATGCGCTCGTACAGTTCCATGCGGGTCTGCATGGTGTCGATCACATTTTGCTGGGTACCGTCGCGACGGATCGCGGTGTAGACGTTTTCTGCGGCCTTGTTCATGGCACGGAACGCCGACAGCGGGTACAGCACCAGGGAAACATCCACGGATTTCAACTGTTCGGTGGTGTACAGCGGTGTGGCGCCGAATTCGGTGATGTTGGCCAGGATCGGGGCTTTCACCCGATCGGCGAAGATCTTGTACATCTCGAGCTCGGTGATGGCTTCCGGGAACACCATGTCGGCGCCGGCCTCGATGCACGCCGCGGCGCGTTCCAGGGCCGACTCCAGGCCTTCCACCGCCAGGGCGTCGGTGCGCGCCATGATCACGAAGCTGTCGTCGGTACGGGCATCCACCGCGGCCTTGATTCGGTCGACCATTTCCTGCTGGGAAACGATCTCCTTGTTAGGGCGGTGACCGCAGCGCTTGGCGCCGACCTGGTCTTCGATATGGATCGCCGCGGCGCCGAACTTGATCATCGACTTGACGGTACGCGCCACGTTGAAGGCCGACGAACCGAAACCGGTGTCCACGTCCACCAGCAGCGGCAGGTCGCAGACGTCGGTGATACGACGCACATCAGTGAGGACGTCGTCCAGACCGGTAATGCCCAGGTCAGGCACGCCGAGGGAGCCGGCAGCGACCCCGCCGCCCGACAGATAGATGGCCTTGAAACCGGCGCGCTTGGCCAGCAGGGCATGGTTGGCGTTGATCGCGCCGACCACTTGCAACGGCTGTTCGCTGGCGACCGCATCGCGGAAACGCTGGCCTGGAGTGCTCTTGTTGGAACTCATGACTCACCTCGTGGAGTGGCTGTCTGATGGGCGCTGTCCTGGTAGTGACGCGCGATATTGCGTTTCGAGGCGCCGATGTGGCGGCGCATCAACAACTCGGCCAGTTCGCCGTCGCGATCGGCAATGGCATCGAGAATCCGGTGATGTTCGGCAAAGGCCTGGTGCGGGCGATTGGGGGTCGCGGAAAACTGGATGCGGTACATGCGCACCAGTTGATACAGCTCGCCACAGAGCATCTGCGTGAGGGTGCGGTTGCCGGCGCCCTGGATGATCCGGTAGTGGAAGTCGAAGTCCCCTTCCTGCTGGTAGTAGCCGACGCCGGCCTGGAACGCCGCATCGCGTTCGTGGGTATCGAGCACCCGGCGCAGTTCGTCGATTTCCTCGGTGGTCATGCGCTCGGCCGCCAAGCGACAGGCCATGCCTTCCAGGGACTCACGGATTTCGTAGAGTTCGATCAGCTCGGCATGGCTCAGGGACACCACCCGGGCGCCGACATGGGGCACCCGCACCAGCAGGCGCTGACCTTCCAGGCGGTGGATGGCCTCGCGCAGCGGGCCGCGACTGATGCCGTAGGTGCGCGCCAGTTCAGGCTCGGAGATCTTGCTGCCCGGGGCGATCTCGCCCTTGACGATGGCCGCCTGGATCCGCCGGAAGACGTTTTCGGACAGGGTTTCAGAATCGTCCTGTGCCTGCATCGGGTGTTCGAGTTGACCCAGCATATTGTCGACACCTTTAAAATCAATGAGGCAAAAATTAGCCAATACACCGAAAACAGTCAAAGGAAAAATAGAGATTGTCGACAATCGTCTAATAACCCTAAGCGCCAGAGCAAGACAAAAGGCCCGCCCCGGGCGCTGGCGCCATAAAACCAGCATGCTAGAATGCCGCCCGCATTGGCCTGTCATCGTTTTATGGCACGCATACGAGGGAGCTTGCGCAGCAATGCCGGTCGCCTTGAACTGAAGAACCCATGCCCATCAGGATCTATGAGACTCAAGGCCCTTCCCCTACTGCTCTGCCTGCTTGCCCTGCCCGGCATCAGCGCCGCCGCCGGCAAGACTGTCTACGGCTTGAATGAATACGCTCGGCTGTCCGGCATCGACCTGGAGGTCGCGGCCAAGCTCGACACCGGGGCCAAGACCGCTTCCTTAAGTGCCCGCGACATCAAGCGCTTCAAGCGCAATGGCGAGTCTTGGGTGCGTTTCTACCTGGCGATCGACGCCGCCCATTCCCATCCCATCGAACGGCCTCTGGCCCGGGTCAGCAAGATCAAGCGCCGTGCCGGCGACTACGACCCCGATGAGGACAAGAACTACACCGCACGGCCGGTCATCGCCCTGGATGTCTGCATGGGCAGCGCCCTGCGCAGCATCGAAGTGAACTTGACCGACCGCAGCGCATTCCAATACCCGCTCCTGATCGGCTCCGAAGCCCTGAAACGCTTCGATGCGCTGGTCGACCCCAGTCTTAAATACGCTGCTGGCAAACCCGCCTGCGCCACCGACGCTCATACCGCAGAGTAATTCCAATGCGCTCTCTTACCCTTCATCTGAAAGTCCTGATCGCCATCCTAGTGGTGCTGGGCATTTCGATCACGGCCTATCAGATCTTCGTGCTCGGCATTCCGGTGACCGAAGACGCTACCGACGATCTGTGGAACATCGATGCCAAGGTCGAGTTCGTCGCCAACGGCAAGGACCCGATCAAGATCCAGATGTTCGTGCCGCCCCTGAGCCGCGATTACGTGAGCCTCAACGAGAGCTTCATTTCCAACAACTACGGGGTGGCGGTGAACCGCGTCGACGGCAACCGCAAGGTCACCTGGTCGGCGCGCCGGGCCAAGGGCAACCAGACCCTGTACTACCGCCTGGTGCTGACCAAGCGCTACAGCGCCGAGAAAGCCAAGGTCAAGGGCCCGACCTTCCGTGACAGCATGGCCGTGGAAGGCCCGGAAAAGATCGCCGCCGACGCCCTGCTGGCGCCGATCCGCCAGCATTCGGCGGACGTCGAGACCTTCATCAGCGAAGCCATCAAGCGGGTCAACAACGCCAATGACGACAACGCCAAGCTGCTGCTGGCCGGCGATCCGTCCAGCACCAACAAGGCGAAGATTGTCGAGCTGCTGCTGTCCATCGCCCACGTGCCGGTGGAAAAGGTCCACACCATCCGCCTGGTGGCCGACCAGCCGCAGACCCCGGAGCTTTGGCTGCGCAGCTTCAACGGCACCGACTGGCTGTACTTCAACCCGGAAACCGGTGAGCAGGGCATGCCCAGCGACCGCCTGCTGTGGTGGACCGGCGACGACAACCTGATCACCGTCGATGGCGGCAAGAAAGCCAACGTCACCTTCAGCCTCAACAACAGCGAAATGAACGCCATTCGCCTGGCCAAGCTGACCGACGAGAACACCGACGCCAACTTCCTCGAATACTCGCTGTACGGCCTGCCGCTGCAGACCCAGCAGACCTTCATGATCATGGTGATGATCCCCATCGGCGTGCTGGTGATCCTGGTGCTGCGCAACCTGATCGGCCTGCAGACCCTCGGCACCTTCACCCCGGTGCTGATCGCCCTGGCCTTCCGCGAGACCCAGTTGGGCTTTGGCATCGTGCTGTTCACGGTGATCACCGCGCTCGGGCTGTCCTTGCGCTCCTACCTCGAACACTTGAAGTTGCAGATGCTGCCGCGACTCTCGGTGGTACTGACCTTCGTCGTGGTGCTGATCGCCGCCATCAGCCTGTTCAGCCACAAGCTGGGCCTGGAACGCGGCCTGTCGGTGGCGCTGTTCCCGATGGTGATCCTGACCATGACCATCGAACGTCTGTCCATCACCTGGGAAGAGCGCGGCGGCGGCCATGCGATGAAAGTCGCCATCGGCACCCTGTTCGCCGCCTCCCTGGCGCACCTGATCATGAGCGTGCCGGAACTCACCTACTTCGTCTTTACCTTCCCGGCGATGCTGCTGATCCTGGTGGGCTTCATGCTGGCGATGGGTCGCTACCGCGGCTACCGCCTGACGGAGCTGGTGCGTTTCAAAGCCTTCGTCAAGGCCGACTCCTGATGTTCGGCCTGTGGAAGACCTGGAAAGCCCTGGAAGCGCGGGGAATCATGGGTATCAACCGGCGTAATGCCGACTACGTGCTCAAGTACAACAAGCGCAGCCTGTACCCCATCGTCGATGACAAGATCATCACCAAGGAACGGGCGATCAAGGCCGGTATCCATGTGCCGGAACTGTACGGGGTGATCTCCACCGAGAAGGAAATCGACAAGCTCGGCGAGATCCTCAAAGGGCGCAACGACTTCGTGATCAAGCCGGCCCAGGGCGCCGGAGGTGACGGGATCATTGTGATCGCCGACCGCTTCGAGGGCCGCTATCGCACGGTGTCCGGCAAGATCATCAGCCACGAAGAGATCGAGCACCATATCTCCAGCATCCTCACCGGCCTGTATTCCCTGGGCGGCCACCGCGACCGGGCGCTGATCGAGTACCGGGTGACCCCGGACCAGATCTTCAAGAGCATCAGCTATGAAGGCGTGCCGGACATCCGCATCATCGTGCTCATGGGCTACCCGGTGATGGCCATGCTGCGCCTGCCGACCCGCCAGTCCGGGGGCAAGGCCAACCTGCACCAGGGCGCCATCGGCGTCGGGGTCGACCTGGCCACCGGCCTGACCCTGCGCGGTACCTGGCTGAACAACATCATCACCAAGCACCCGGACACCACCAACGCGGTGGACGGCGTGCAACTGCCCTACTGGGACGGTTTCATGAAGCTGGCGGCCGGCTGCTACGAACTCTGCGGCCTGGGCTACATCGGCGTGGACATGGTGCTGGACCAGGACAAGGGCCCGCTGATTCTCGAACTCAACGCGCGGCCGGGGCTGAACATCCAGATCGCCAACGACTGCGGCCTGACCCAGCGCACCCACGCCATCGAAGCCCACCTTGAGGAGCTCAAGGCCCAGGGCATCGAGGAAAGCGTCGAGGAGCGGGTACGCTTCGCCCAGGAACTGTTCGGCCATATCCCTGCCGTGGAAGGCTGATAGCGCCTGCCGCAGGGTGCGAACGGAAGGTCCTGCGGACCTTTTCGCAGCCTGCGGCAGCAGCTGCAGGTCGGTGAATACGCCACGAACCGGGCAAACACCGACATCCCCTCTAGGAGCAACTCCTGCAGAGGCATACAATCGCCAACCGCGCTCCGATGGCTGATTTGCCCCGCATGTTGACCTGTTCCGTACACCCGCTCCCCTACCGCACCAACCCCGCCGAGTATTTCGCGGCAATCGAGCACGCCCCCGGCGCCGTGCTGCTGGACAGCGGCCGGCCCAGCGCCGAGCGCGGGCGCTATGACCTGCTCAGCGCCTGGCCCCTGGCACAGTTGACCGTGGCCGCCGAAGAAAGCGGCAGGGGCTTTCTCCAGCGCCTGCGGGACAACCTGGGGCAACTGGGCCCGGCGCAACTACCCGCTCCTTATGAACTGCCCTTCGCCGGCGGCCTGATCGGCTACCTCAGCTATGACTTCGGCCGCCATCTGGAGCGCCTGCCAAGCCAGGCCCGGGATGACCTGCAACTGCCCGACGCACGCTTTGGCCTGTATGCCTGGGCGCTGATCAACGACCACCAGGCAGGCACCAGCCAGCTGGTGTTCCACCCCAGCCTGGATGCCACCGAGCGCCAGCGCCTGATTCAACTGTTCAGCCAGCCGCTGCCCGCGTCGCAGCCGGCATTCAAGCTGACCGGCGCCATGCTGGCTGATCTGAGCGCCGAGGACTACCGCCAGGCGTTCCAGCGCATCCAGCACTACATCCAGGCCGGCGACTGCTACCAGGTGAACTTCGCCCAACGCTTTCGCGGCCAGTACCAGGGGGATCCCTGGGCGGCCTATTGCGCCCTGCGCGCCGCCTGCCCGACCCCGTTCTCGGGTTTCCAGCGGCTGCCGGAAGGCGGTGCGGTGCTGAGCCTGTCGCCGGAGCGCTTCGTCCACGTCAGCCAGGGCCGGGTGGAAACCCGCCCGATCAAAGGCACACGCCCCCGCGGCCGGGATGCCGCGCAGGACGCGGCCAATGCCGCCGAGCTGCTGGCCAGCCCCAAGGACCGGGCGGAAAACCTGATGATCGTCGACCTGCTGCGCAACGACCTGGGGCGCACCTGCCGCATAGGCTCGGTACGGGTACCGGAGCTGTTCAGCCTGGAAAGCTACCCCAACGTGCACCACCTGGTGAGCAGCGTCACTGGCGAGCTGGCGGACGGCAAGGACGCCCTGGACCTGATCGCCGGCAGCTTTCCCGGCGGCTCGATCACCGGCGCGCCGAAGATCCGCTCGATGCAGATCATCGACGAACTGGAGCCCACGCGACGTGCGCTGTACTGCGGTTCGCTGCTGTACCTGGACGTGCGCGGAGAAATGGACAGTTCGATCGCCATCCGCAGCCTGCTGGCCAAGGATGGGCAGATCTGTTGCTGGGGCGGCGGCGGAATAGTCGCGGATTCCGACTGGCAGGAGGAATACCAGGAATCCATCACCAAGGTGCGGGTGTTGCTAGAGACATTGCAGGGGCTTTAGGGCCTCTTCGCCGGCAAGCCGGCTCCTACAAGCGCGCGCCGTTCTCCCACCCGTAGGAGCTGGCTTGCCAGCGAAGGCGTCGGCAGGATTTGCGCAAAATCCAAAGGCCTCTTCGCCGGCAAGCCGGCTCCTACAAGCGCGCGTCGTTCTCCCACCCGTAGGAGCTGGCTTGCCAGCGAAGGCGTCGGCAGGATTTGCGCAAAATCCAGGGGTCCCTTCGCCGGCAAGCCGGCTCCTACAAGAGCGCGTCGCTCTCCCCCCGTAGGAGCTGGCTTGCCAGCGAAGGCGTCGGCAGGATTTGCGCAAAATCCAAGGGTCTCTTCGCCGGCGAACCGGTTTACAAGCTCAGGGGACGATTGGAAGCCTTGATGAACTCCTGCTTCAGCTCGGCAAAGCTGTGCACCGCCGGGAACTGCGGGAACTCGCGGATCACGTTGTCCGGGGCGTGGAACAGGATGCCAGCATCCGCCTCACCGAGCATCGTCGTGTCGTTGTAGGAATCCCCCGCCGCAATCACCCGGTAGTACAGGCTCTTGAAGGCCAGCACCGACTGGCGTTTGGGGTCTTTCTGGCGCAACTGATAGCCGGTCACCCGGCCGCCGTCATCGGTGATCAGGCGGTGGCAAAGCAGGGTCGGAAAGCCCAGCTGGCGCATCAGGGGCTGGGAAAATTCATAGAAGGTGTCGGAAAGGATCACCACCTGGAAGCGCTCGCGCAGCCAGTTGACGAATTCCACCGCGCCGTCCAGTGGCTTGAGGGTGGCGATCACTTCCTGGATGTCCGAAAGCTTCAGGCCGTGTTCGTCGAGAATCCGCAGGCGCTGTTTCATCAGCACGTCGTAGTCGGGAATATCCCGGGTGGTTGCCTTGAGGGATTCAATCCCGGTTTTTTCGGCAAAGGCGATCCAGATTTCCGGGACCAGTACACCTTCCAGATCGAGACAGGCAATTTCCACAAGACACTCCCATTGGTTCTGATTATTTAAATTGAGCGAGCAAAAGGACTGCCGAACTCTAGCGATTCGCCTGCACAGGCGCAACGCAGAGGAGCGCGCCAGGGCGGTGTGGATTTTGTTAAGATCGCCCCCCTATAGAGCGCACAGCGCCACCGACCTGTAGGAAACCGCCCTGATGACCCCATCGTTCGACGTCGCTGAACTCGCCGCGACCTATGCCAACAAATCCGCCCAGGACATTCTCAAACTGGCCTTTGCCCAGTTCGGCGATGACCTGTGGATTTCCTTCAGCGGTGCCGAGGATGTGGTGCTGGTGGACATGGCCTGGAAGCTGAACAAGAACGTCAAGGTGTTCAGCCTGGATACCGGCCGCCTGCACCCGGAAACCTACCGTTTCATCGATCAGGTGCGTGAACACTACAAGATCCAGATCGAGCTGATCTCGCCGGACCACAGCAAGCTCGAACCCTTCGTCAAGGAAAAGGGCCTGTTCAGCTTCTATAAGGACGGCCATGGCGAGTGCTGCGGTATCCGCAAGATCGAACCGCTGCGGCGCAAGCTGTCCACCGTCAGCGCCTGGGCCACCGGCCAGCGCCGTGATCAGAGCCCGGGTACCCGCAGCCAGGTGGCGGTGCTGGAAGTCGACACAGCCTTCTCCACGCCGGAGCGCACCCTGTACAAGTTCAACCCACTGGCACAAATGAGCAGCGAGGAGATCTGGGGTTACATCCGCATGCTCGAACTGCCCTACAACAGCCTGCATGAACGCGGCTTCATCAGCATCGGCTGCGAGCCCTGCACCCGCCCGGTACTGCCCAACCAGCACGAGCGCGAAGGCCGCTGGTGGTGGGAGGAAGCCACCCAGAAAGAATGCGGCTTGCACGCCGGCAACATCATCAGCAAAGCCTGACCCCCTTCCCTGCGGGCGCGCCTGAAGGACGTCCGCACTGAAAGCCAACCCGCAGCAAAATCTGTACACAAGAATGTCACCGTCGGTGCCATTTTTGTGTGCACTTCAAAGATTCCCCGCCCCAAAAGGTTACAAGACTTTCCTGCGCCGATATCCATTGGGCGCCAAGCCGTGCCTGGCGAAAAATAAATACCTGTTCAAACGGTCAATTTTTAATCTCGTCTTTTCAGAAGGTTAGGAATAACCCATAACAAAACGAAATCAGCAGCCAATTTCATAGTCGTGAAATTGGCACAGAAGTGGCTTTAGTGGATTTATGTTTTGTATACAAAAAAACCAAAACATACATACACTAACCGTCCGCACGCCTGACCCACGACTCAAGCTGCAGATGCCCCGAACCCAGTGATTCCTCCCCTGTGACGAAGATTGTCGAGCCCCCTCGCTCAAGCACAGTCATCCAGGGCCGGAGTCAGGAGCATGCCGGAATGCGTACCAGCCCTTCCAACAACATCGCACTGGATCTGCCCTCCTCGCTGCATTCGCACAACGTCCAACAACCTGTCGCCGATGCGGCCCCCATCGCGCTCAGCCCACGCCTGCACAACCGCGACCTGGCACCGACCAAGGTCGAAGGCCGGCGCTGGGGTGGCTACAGCATCTTCGCCTTGTGGACCAACGATGTGCACAACATCGCCAACTACTCCTTCGCCATCGGCCTCTACGCCCTGGGCCTGGGCGGCTGGCAGATCCTGCTGTCCCTGGGGATAGGCGCGGCGCTGGTGTATTTCTTCATGAACCTGTCCGGCTACATGGGGCAGAAGACCGGGGTGCCGTTCCCGGTGATCAGCCGCATCAGCTTCGGCATCCATGGCGCGCAGATTCCGGCACTCATCCGGGCAGTGATCGCCATCGCCTGGTTCGGCATCCAGACCTACCTGGCCTCGGTGGTGTTTCGCGTGCTGCTCACGGCCATCCATCCGGGCTTCGCCGATTACGACCACAACTCGATCCTCGGCCTCTCGACCCTGGGCTGGGCCTGCTTCCTGGTGATCTGGCTGGTGCAACTGGCGATCCTCGCCTATGGCATGGAAATGATCCGGCGCTACGAAGCCTTCGCCGGGCCGATCATCCTGCTGACCGTGGCCTGCCTGGCCGCCTGGATGTACACCCAGGCCGACGGGCAGATCGCCTGGTCGATCCGCGAACCTCTGACCGGCAGCGAAATGTGGCGGCAGATCTTCGCCGGCGGCGCCCTGTGGCTGGCAATCTACGGCACCCTGATCCTCAACTTCTGCGACTTTGCCCGCTCCTCGCCGTGCCGCAAGACCATCAAGGTCGGCAACTTCTGGGGCCTGCCGGTGAACATCCTGGTGTTCGCCACCATCACCGTGCTGCTGTGCGGCGCGCAGTTCCAGATCAATGGCCGGGTCATCGAAAGCCCCACGGAGATCATCGCCTCGATCCCCAACACACTGTTCCTGGTCCTGGGCTGCCTGGCCTTTCTGATCGTGACCGTGGCGGTGAACATCATGGCCAACTTCGTCGCCCCGGCCTTCGTCCTCAGCAACCTGGCGCCCAAGTACCTGACCTTCCGCCGCGCCGGGCTGATCAGCGCGGCGCTGGCGGTGCTGATCCTGCCGTGGAACCTGTACAACAGCCCGCTGGTGATCGTGTATTTCCTCTCCGGCCTGGGCGCCCTGCTCGGCCCGCTGTACGGGGTGATCATGGTGGACTACTGGATCCTGCGCAAAGCCCAGGTCAACGTGCCGCAGCTCTATAGCGAAGACCCGCAAGGCGCCTATTTCTACAACCGCGGGGTCAACCTGCGGGCAGTGGCGGCCTTTATTCCCGCGGCGCTGATCGCCATCGTACTGGCCCTGGTGCCGGGTTTTGCCAGCGTCTCGCCATTCTCCTGGCTGATCGGAGCCGGCATCGCCGGGATGCTCTACCTGATCATCGCCAAGCGCCAGCCCGGCTACGCGGACGTCAGCGGCGAAAGCATCGCCGTGGACAACGTCAGCCATTGAACCTGCCCAGCCCGGCGCGCCGGGCCTGAACTGCCCAACCTGCAAGGAACCCTCATGCGAATTCTCGTGGTCAACGTCAACACCACCGACTCCATCACCCAGGCCATCGCCCACCAGGCACAAAGCGTGGCAGCGCCGGGTACCGAGATCATCGGCCTGACTCCCTACTTCGGTGCCGAATCGGTGGAAGGCAACTTCGAAAGCTACCTGGCGGCCATCGCCGTAATGGACCGGGTGCTGGCCTACGACCAGCCCTATGACGCGGTGATCCAGGCCGGCTACGGCGAGCACGGCCGCGAAGGCTTGCAGGAACTGCTGAACGTGCCAGTGGTGGACATCACCGACGCCGCCGCCAGCACTGCCATGTTCCTTGGCCACGCCTACTCGGTGGTCACCACCCTGGACCGCACCGTGCCGCTGATCGAAGACCGGCTCAAGCTCTCCGGCCTTTATGACCGCTGCGCCTCGGTGCGCGCCAGCGGCCTGGCGGTACTGGAGCTGGAGGAAGACCCGCTGCGCGCCGTGGAAGCCATCGTGCGCCAGGCCGAACGGGCGGTGACCGAGGACAGGGCCGAAGTCATCTGCCTGGGCTGCGGGGGCATGGCCGGCCTGGATGAACAGATTCGCCAGCGCACCGGCGTGCCGGTGGTGGACGGAGTAACGGCAGCAGTGACCATTGCCGAGTCCCTGGTGCGTCTGGGGCTATCCACCTCCAAGGTACGCACCTATGCCACGCCCCGGCCCAAGCGAGTGCTGGGCTGGCCCTTGCGGGCGGGCCGCTGAGGCCGGCGGTACATAGAGTCGTCGTCAGGCCGGCTCCTACAAGGCGCTGAAGGCCTGAGCCAGGCCTTGCTCGGCGAACTGCTCAATGACGAAGTCGACGAAGGCCCGCGTCTTGCCCGGGAGCATCTTGTGCTCGGCGTAGTAGATCGAGGTAAAGCCATCGTCCACGTACCAGTCCGGCAACACCCGCTGCAAGGCCCCGGAACGCAGGTAATTGACGGCAAACGGCATGCTCACCAAGGCCAGGCCCAGCCCTTGGACCGCGGCGATGCAGGCGGCCTCGGAATCGCTCATGGTCATGCTGGCCTTGAGCTCCAGCGGGCACATCAGCCCTCCCCGACCGGTCATCTGCCAGGTGCGGATGCGCCCGGTCTGGGGGGAGCGGATAAGAATCCCCCGGCAATGCCGCAGGTCTTCGGGCCCGTTGATCGGTGCCCGCCCCCGCAGGTAATCGGCGCTTGCCACCAGCACCCGGTGAGCCGGCGACAGCCGCCGGGCGACCACTCCCTGGGGCAATTCGAAACCGCCGCCAATGGCCGCATCAAAACCTTGGCCGATCAGGTCCACCTGGCGGTTGTCGAAATGCCAGTCGGGATGAATATCCGGGTAGCGGCGCAAAAAGGCGCCGAGCATCGGCACTATGTACAGCCCGCCAAACACCGTGCCCATGCTGACCTTGAGCGTCCCCGCCGGGCGCCCCTGGGCATCGGCCAGGGTGCTGACCGCGTTCTGGATGGTCTGCAGGCTGTCGGCGACTTCCGCGAGAAACAGGCGGCCGGCCTCGGTCAGGGTCAGGCGTCGGGTGCTGCGCTGGAACAGGCGCACACCAACCCGGGTTTCCAGCTTGGCCACGCTCTTGCCCACCGCCGCCGGGGTCAGGCCGAGCCGCCGCGCCGCCTCGGCAAAGCTGCCGACTTCAGCGCTGCGGACAAAACATTCGATACTGCTAAAGGCTTCCATAGAGGCCACTCTAAACTTCTGGTTTACACAGAGTATAGAAATTACCGGCTACACAGAGGCTAATCCGCGGCAGATACTCGCTCCAAGCACAAGACACCCGGCCTTGAATCTCTGGAGAAGCACATGAGCACATATGACCTCAGCGGCAAAGTAGCCTTGATCCAAGGCGGTTCCCGTGGCATTGGCGCAGCCATTGTCGAGCGCTTGGCGGCAGAAGGTGCCAGCGTCGCCTTTACCTACGTCAGTTCGGCGAGCAAGGCCCAGGCCCTGCAGGACAGCATCATCGCCAAGGGTGGCAAGGCCCTGGCGATCCACGCCGACAGCGCCGACGCCGAGGCCATCCGCCGCGCAGTGAACGACAGCGTCAAGGCCTTTGGCCGACTCGATATCCTGGTCAACAACGCCGGGGTGCTGGCCATTGCGCCATTGGACGAGTTCAAGCTGGAGGACTTCGACCGGACCCTGGCCATCAACGTGCGCAGCGTATTCATCGCCACCCAGGAAGCCGCACGACACATGGGCGAAGGTGGCCGCATCATCAACATCGGCAGCACCAACGCCGACCGCATGCCCTTCGCCGGTGGCGGCCCCTACGCCATGAGCAAGGCCGCACTGGTGGGCCTGACCAAGGGCCTGGCCCGGGACCTTGGCCCGCGGGGCATCACCATCAACAACGTCCAGCCCGGCCCGGTGGACACCGACATGAACCCGGCGGACAGTGACTTCGCCGCGAGCCTGATGGACCTGATGGCTATCCGTCGCTATGGCCATGCCGAGGAAGTCGCCAGTTTCGTCGCCTACCTGGCCAGCGCCGAAGCGGGCTATATCACCGGCGCCAGCCTGACCATCGACGGTGGCTTCGGCGCCTGATACCCCACAAAAAAACGGGCCGCCGGTGACCGGCGGCCCGTTTTTCAGTGCCTTTAAAACAGCGGTTTGCTACCGCTCAGCCATCAGTCCCAGTGCAGGTGGGGCAAGCCGCAGGCAGCCGGCTGAAAGCCTTTGAGGGAACGGATGATTCCGTGGGCATGGGCAAACTTGCTATCGGCCATGGCCGGATCGGGCACTGCGATCACGCTCATGCCAGCGGCCCTGGCCGCGGTCACGCCAAACGGCGAATCCTCGAACACCAGACACTCGGCCGGGGCCACCCCCAGGCGGCGGGCAGCCGTGAGGAAGATATCCGGCGCCGGCTTGGCCGCCGTCACTTCCGGATCGTCGGCGGTGACGATGGTGTCGAACAGCGCGAACCAGTCGCCATGGCGGGTGGTTTTCTCGCCGAACGACATCTGCGACGAACTGGTGCCCACGGCAATGGGGATCCGGTGCTCCTTCAAGTGCCGCACCAGCTCTTGGGCCCCGGGCATGGCCTGGGCACGGGGAAAGCGCTCACGCATCAACGGTTCGCGCATCACCAGGAACTCTTCGGCGCTGATGGGCAGGTCCAGGGCCTGGACCACATAGCGCGCCAGGTCGCCGGCTCCCCGGCCGATGATGTTCTGCTTAATGGTCCAATCGTAGGTGCGGCCATAACGCTCGGCGATCAACTGGGTGATCTCGGTGTAGATGCCCTCGGTGTCCAGGAGCAAGCCGTCCATGTCGAAAATGACGGCCTTGATCGGCCCCAAATCATTCAACTGTGCATTCATCGCATCTGATCCGTTAGCAAAAGTACATTCCAGGGAGCGGCTCAGGTACGGCCAGTTCTTCTTGGCAATTCATCAATTAAAGGATTCAGCAGCATAGCGGCGGGCTTGGGTCGGGAGCAACCGAGGGGGCTGGACGGCGGTTGCTGCGGATCTTAGTCGGCTGCACCAGGCGGGCTCTTGTCGCCTTCCGGCGCCTCTTGCAGAGGTACGCGTGCATCGTCCTGCAATGAACCGGGGTCTTCATTCCCGGGGTCGTTGATCACCTCCGGCTCGTCGGAAGCGGGCTGTGCCTGGCCTGGCGTCTCGCGGGGCATGATCGTCTCCTTGAACATCGGGACTCAGAGCCTTGAGTATGGCGAAGCCTGGGGCAAGCCACACAAAAAACCCGGCGCAGGGCCGGGTTTTCTTCAGGCAAGGCAGAATCAGTGACGCTTCTTGTGACCCATGCTGCTACCCAGGGCGCCACCGGCCGCGCCGCCGATACCGGCACCGACGGTCGAGCCGGTGCTACCGCCCAGGCGATTACCGATCAGCGAGCCACCGGCCGAACCCAGGCCACCACCGATGGCCGCCTTGGCCCGGCTGCCTTTGCGCGCCCCGGCCGCACTGCCTGCCGCACCGGCGACACCCGCGCCGATTGCCGCACCGGTACTGCCACCGAGCTGCTGCCCGACCACATTGCCCAACGCGCCGCCAAGCCCGCCACCAATGGCCGCAGTGCCATCGCCGGCCATAGCGCCTTGAGCCAGCAGAAGTCCCACAACCAGGGCAGGTAGAGTTAAACGCATGACTTGAACCTCAAAGAAAGACTGTCGGACTGACAAGAAAGCCCAGTGCCACGCTGGCCAATTCGAGCTATCGCGGCCGCACCCGGGTTGCTCCCAGGTGCCTTGGACAGCTGATTTTAAAAGAGTTTTATCCCCGCGCAAAAAAAAGCCCGCTGGGGAACGGGCTAGGGATGCTGCTTTTAACGGATGGTTCGAGCCTACTCAGGCAGATGTGAAGATTATGTGAAAAGAGCCTGTCAGTGGGAGCAACACCAACAGACCTTGAGCTTCACCCATCCCGAGGCATCTTCAGCTCACCTTACCGAAAATGTTCAGACCGGGCCGCTGGCAGGCAACGCCTTGGAGCGTTACCAGTGCAACGCCCCGATCCCCGCCACAGAGGCTCGAACGCAGTTGCACTCAACGAATGCTGCGGATGCTGCCTTTATTGCCTTTGACCGTGACCGAGACTTTCTTGAAGACAAAGTAGTTTTCTTCACTCACTTCATAACGCGGAGCAACGATCAGGTCAGCGCCCGAAGATTTGACTGCCTTGAAAGCCGCGGCGGACTTGACCGCACTAACCGGATCAAAGCCCAGGCCGCCCAGTGCACCACTGCCGTCACCACCGTAAGCCACACCGTCGGCAAACTGGCTATCGCCACCGAACTTCAGGAAACCAAACAGGATGTTGACCGACGACTGACCGGAAATCGCTTCGCCCACTACTACATCCGCCTTCAGGTCAGCCTTGACCTGACTGTCGATTGGCGAAGATGGCTGGCTGATGTTGTAGCTGGTGCAACCTGCAGCGGTGGCAACAAGAGTGGACAGTGCGAGGAGTTTGAAAATGGCTTTCACGTTTATTTCCTTATCACGCTACATATAAAAAGCATCATCGCTGGATGCGCAGCCCCGTTTGAGTCGGGATAAGGAACATATCGTTACTTATAACAAATTGAGATAAGAAAATTCCGAAACACACAGAAAACATCTTAATAAATAGCCCAAAAAGCTCCCTGGCGAACAAGGGGTCCTCGCCAACCTTTCCCCTGAAAAACCTCCAGGCAATAAAAAGCCCCGCATAAAGCGAGGCTGTCTGCACCCTGCGTTACCTTCTCTTCGGCAACGCCCTGGGGAAAAACATCTTGTTGCTGGCCACAGGCACCGCCGCCTTTCTCTTGCTGACAACTGTGCCAGAAGATTCAACCTCTGCTTCGAATGCAGCCTGACCGCAACGCACCAAGTTGTTGATTGGGAACTCATCCCCGTTGTCTTCAATATAAGCAAGACTCCTCATACCCAGCTCCCTCCAACAACCGACCAGTACCGGCAAGCTCCTGATTGCCTGGAAAATACTGCTCGTCACGGCATTTCAGACTAGACAGTCATTTGCCGACCCGCCGTTCAAAACAGACAGGCGCCGACGAGTGGCTGCACGCCATGGGCGACGATGGATCGCTCCACCTCCCGACCGCACGTAACAGCTGAAAATGGGCCGGTTGTCATCGGGTTACTGCAGCTGGCATTAAAGCTTTGAAGACCAGCCTGGAAGCATGTGCTCAAGCTCTACATTACTTCACCAGCCGCCACCACCTGAAAAAACCCAGCTTTTTATATCTTTGTCAATAGTGCCGTTGAGCGACTGTGCGGGAAATAACGCAGTGCTAGGCTTTCCTGGCGTCACACCATGCGAGCGCCCGATCTGTTCAGGCTATTGATAAAGGCAGGTCAGGCTCAGGTACAAGCCGCTTGTCAGATGACTGAAAGGATTCGCACATGAAAAAGTCCATAACTGCTCTGGCCGTATCCGCGACGATCGCTTTCACCGCAACTGTCGCGAACGCTTCCGTACATCCAACCCCGATCAAGGCTCCGCAGACCGTCAATCAGGTGACAGCTTCTACTGACACCCCTTTCGGAACCCAAAAGGCAGCGGGCGAAATCCAGATGGCCAGCTTGGCCAGAAGCTGCTCCGATAGCCGGTATTCCTGGTGGGAATACAGCGGCTGGGAAATCGTCGGCTGCCTCATAAGCGGCCAGTGGTAACTCTTCAGGCGTAGCTGGTGCGTGGCTTGCCGAATGAGCGCGCACCAGAGCCTGCTACAGGCCGCCCCGGGTCAACCCAACACAACTCCCCCTACCCGCTCCATCGGGCCATTTTTCAGACGCCAAAAACCACAAACCCCCGACTTTCTTTAGGAAAGTCAGGGGTTTGTGTTTGTAGAATGTGGCGGTGAAGGAGAGATTCGAACTCTCGATACAGTTTCCTGTATACACACTTTCCAGGCGTGCTCCTTAAGCCACTCGGACACTTCACCGTATCTCTTCAAACCGATTCAGTCTGTCGAGGCGCGCTAATGTAGTCGATCGCTTTTCAGATGGCAAACTTTTTTTTCAGAATTTTCATGCGCTTAAGCTCGATCCCCGGCCAAGGGCAATGCAGCCCCCCATGCAATAAGGCAAACCGGCCATTCTTCAGCCTTGCCCACAACCCTATAGAAGAAACCATGCGTTACCCGCTGTGTGATGCAGGGCCCTTGGCGGCCTCGGGGCTGACTCACCAGTCAGTCATGGCGCTTTACCGCAGCTACCGTGGTGGGTAACTTCTGCAGCACTTCAATACAAGGAATTGCGTCATGAGTGAGTTGATTTCCTACCATCTCGAAGACGGTATCGCGACCCTGACCTTGAGCAATGGCAAGGTCAATGCCATCTCCCCGGACGTGATTGCCGCCTTTAATGCGGCGCTGGATCAGGCTACCGCCGATCGCGCGGTGGTGATCATCACCGGCCAGCCGGGGATTCTCTCTGGCGGCTACGACCTCAAGGTCATGACAGCCGGCCCCAAGGAGGCCGTGGCTCTGGTAACCCTGGGTTCGACCCTGGCCCGCCGCCTGCTTTCCCACCCCTACCCGGTGATCGTCGCTTGCCCGGGGCACGCGGTGGCCAAGGGCGCGTTCCTGCTGCTGTCGGCGGACTATCGCATCGGTGTCGAAGGCCCCTTCAGCATCGGCCTCAATGAAGTGCAGATCGGCATGACCATGCACCACGCGGGTATCGAGCTGGCCCGTGACCGCCTGCGTCGCTCGGCTTTGCATCGCTCGGTAATCAATGGCGAGATGTTCGACCCGCAAAGCGCGGTAGATGCCGGCTTCCTCGACAAGGTGGTAGCGCCCGATGAACTGCAAGGCGCCGCCCTGGCCGCTGCACGCCAGTTGAAGAAGATCAACATGGTGGCGCACAAGAACACCAAGCTGAAGGTGCGCAAGGCACTGCTGGATGCCCTGGACAACGCGATCATCCAGGACCAGGAGCACCTGGGCTGAAACCCGCGGATTTGCTACCTGAACCAGCCCGGCCTTCGCGCCGGGCTTTTTACTGCATGCCTTGCCAACAAGCCGCGACCGCTCTAGATCACCATCGCCAGCCATTGCTGGAAACATGTACTTAAACATCGCCCATCTCCCGGCTGAGAACGGCAATTGCCGAAAACAGTGCACATCCGTACACTGCGCCACCTTTTGTCCCCGGGTGGGCCGTTTAGATGCTGTATCTGCTTCGTATGTCGTTGATGGGCTTGCACTTTATCCTGGCAGGCAGCCTGGGCCTGCTGCTCGGCCTGTGCCGCCCATTCAACCCGGACAACAGCCGACTGTGCGCCCGCCTCTACGCCTGGCCGGCGATGTGCATCCTGCGCTTGCGGGTCAAGGCCGAGGTCGGCCCGCTGATGGACAAACCCCAGGGCTGCGTGATCATCGCCAACCACCAGTCCAACTACGACCTGTTCGTATTCGGCAACGTGGTGCCGCGAAGGACCGTGTGCATCGGCAAGAAGAGCCTGAAATGGGTGCCGCTGTTCGGCCAGCTGTTCTGGCTGGCAGGCAACGTGCTGATCGACCGTGGCAACCCGCACAAGGCCCGGCGCTCGATGCTCACCACCACCCACACCTTGCAGCACAAGGACACCTCGATCTGGGTCTTCCCGGAAGGCACCCGCAACCTCGGGGAAGAGCTGCTGCCCTTCAAGAAAGGTGCATTCCAGATGGCCATCGCCGCAGGCGTGCCCATAGTCCCGGTGTGCGTCAGCAGCTACATCAAGCACATGCGCCTGGATCGCTGGAACAGCGGCAAAATCCTGATCCGCTCGCTGCCGGCCATCCCCACGGCCGGGCTGACCCTGGACGACATGCCCCTGCTGATCGCCCAGTGCCGCGAACAGATGCGCGAATGCATCGCCAGCATGGACCGCCAGCTGCAGGCCGCCTGACCCCGGCGCCACAAAAAGCCCGCCTTGCGCGGGCTTTTATTTGTCCGCGAACTCCCTCGCGGCCAGTGACTCTGATGGAGCATTGCAGGCTAAGCTGCACCTTATCTGTCACCGCCCCCTTGATAAGAAGAAGTGAACCGGAACCATGGGTAGAGTTGTTGCTGCCGCCGTCTACAGCGGCGGAAAAAAAGTCACGGATATCAGCCTCGACGAAGGGGCCGCCTGGGCCGCCAAGCCCGGCCACTTCGTCTGGATCGGCCTGGAGGAACCCAACGCCCACGAGCTGGCCAACCTGCAGCGCCAGTTCAACCTGCATGAACTGGCTATCGAGGATGCCCTGGAAAAGCACAGCCGGCCGAAGCTGGAAACCTTCGGCGACGCGCTGTTCATCGTCACCTATTCGCCGGTGCGCGAGCAGGGCAAGCTGGAGTTCATCGAAACCCACATCTTTGCCGGCAACGGCTACATCATCACCGCGCGCAACGGCCACTCGGCCTCCTATGGCTACGTGCGCCAGCGCTGCGAGGCGCGCCCGCTGCTGCTGGAGCACGGTGAAGACTTCGTGCTCTATGCCCTGCTGGACTTCGTTACCGAGAACTACCAGCCGGTCAGCGAAGCCATCCACGCGGAAATCGACGAGCTGGAACGCAACGTCCTCTGCGACTCGCTGAACGAACGGGACATCCAGCACCTGCACGGCCTGCGCCGCGACGTGCTGCGCCTGCGCCGGCATGTAGCGCCCATGGTGGAGATCAGCGAAGAGCTGCAGAAGCTCAGCTTTCCCTTTATCGACAAGAACATGCGGCCGTACTTCCGGGATGTGCAGATTCACGTCACCCGGCAGATGGAAGACCTCTCGACCCTGCGCGATATCGCCAGCCAGACCATCGAGATCGGCGTACTGCTGGAGGCTTCACGGCAAAGCATCGTGCAACGCAAGTTCGCCGCCTGGGCCGCGATCCTGGCGTTTCCGACGGCGGTGGCGGGAATCTACGGGATGAACTTCCAGAACATGCCGGAGCTGAGTTGGCACTACGGCTACTTTGGCGTCCTGGGTTTTATCAGCGTGGGTTGTGTCGGCCTCTGGGCCAGCTTCAAGCGTTCCGGCTGGCTCTGAGGGAGCGACGGCCCTGCGCCTTGCGGCAGGGCCATGGCCGGGTTCAGGCAGCCTCGGGCTTGTGAGCGACGAAACGCATCATCCACTCCGCCACAGTGGTGCCGTGATGGTCGTGCTCAAGGCTGGCCACGCCCTTCTGGTAGATCTGCTCGCCGAGAAACTCCTGGCGCAGGTCCAGCAAGGCGCGGGAATAGTCGTGGATGAACTCGGGGTGGCCCTGGAAGCACAGCACCTGATCATTGATATGGTAGGCCGCGAACGGGCAGAAATCGCTGGAGGCGATCACCGTGGCATTCTCCGGCAAGGCAGTAACCTGGTCCTGATGGCTGATCAGCAGCGTCAGCTCCTCCACCACCGGGCTCATCCACGGCGCCTTGGCCGCCAGCTTGTAGCTGTGGGTACCGACACCCCAGCCCTGGCTCGCGCGCTCGCTCTTGCCCCCCAGCAGCAAGGCCAGCAACTGATGGCCGAAGCAGATGCCCAACAGCTTGTCGCCACGCTCGTAGCGCCCCAGCAGGTAGGTCTTGAGGGTCTGGATCCAGGGATCGGTGCCGAACGAATCGGCCTTGCTGCCCGTCACCAGATAGGCGTCGAATTCCAGGTCATCGCTGGGGTACTCCCCCTGGACCACGTTGTAGACGCTGAATTGGGCAGCGATGGGCTGCTGGGAAAACAGGCGCTGGAACATCTGCCCGTAACCCTGATATTGATCGACCAGTTCGGGACGCAGGATATCGGTTTCAAGAATGCAGATGCGTAGCGACATAAAAAATTCCTGACAAGGCGATGGCAATAATGAACAGTCCAGAGCCTGCCTTGAAATACCACGGCAAGGCAAGCCCCGGATCAGCTCATTGAGCGCCTGTCGGTGTCAGAACAACTGGCCCAGGCGAGCCTTTTCCAGAAGCAGCGTCGGCGGCCGGAAACGTTCGCCATATTGCTCGGCCAGGTACTGCGCACGGGCGACGAAATCCTGCACCCCGTACTGATTGATGAACTGCAGGGCGCCCCCGCTCCAGGCGGCAAAGCCGATGCCGAAGATCGAGCCGATGTTGGCGTCCGCCGTGGAGTGCAACACTCCCTCCTCCACACAACGCACGGTCTCGATGGCCTGGACGAACAGCAGGCGATCCCGCACATCCTGGGGCGAGATCTGCCCGTCGGCCTTGTAGAAGCGCGTGCGCAACTGCGGCCACAAATGCTTCTGGGCACTGGCCAGATAATCGTAGAAACCGCCACCGGCCGCCTTGCCCGGGCGCTTGTATTCGTTGAGCAGCAGGTCGATCACGGCAAATGCCGGATGTTCGATGGCCGGCTTGCCCTCGGCCTGCAGGTCCTTGGCGGTCTGCTGGCGGATATGGCTCATCAGGCTCAGGGAAACCTCGTCGGAAATCGCCAGCGGCCCCACCGGCATCCCGGCCTTGCGCGCTTCGGTCTCGATCATCGGCGCCGCGATACCCTCGCCGAGCATGGCGATGCCTTCGTTGGTGAAAGTGCCGAACACCCGGGAGGTGAAGAAGCCACGGCTGTCATTGACCACGATCGGGGTCTTCTTGATCTGCAAGACAAAGTCGAAGCCGCGGGCCAAGGTTTCATCGCTGGTTTTCGCCCCCTTGACGATTTCCACCAAGGGCATTTTTTCCACCGGGCTGAAGAAATGCAGGCCGATGAACTTGTCCGGGTTCGGCACCGCCGTAGCCAGACCGGTGATGGGCAGGGTCGAAGTGTTGGAGGCGATCACCGCGTCACCGCCGACCACCTGCTGCGCAGCCCGGGAGACCTTGGCCTTGAGCTCGCGATCCTCGAACACCGCCTCGATGATCAGGTCGCATCCGGCCAGGTCGGCATCCTCGGCGGTGGTGCGGATCCGCGCCAGGGTGGCGTCCCGCTGCTCACGGCTCAACTGCCCGCGAGCCACCTTTTTCTCCAGCAGCGCCGCCGAGTGGGCCTTGCCCTTCTCGGCCGCTTCGGGGCTGATGTCCTTGAGCACCACCTCGATACCCGCCACCGCACTGACATAGGCAATGCCCGCGCCCATCATGCCGGCGCCAAGCACCCCGAGCTTTTTCGTGACCTGCGGCGGCACGCCCTGTGGCCGTGAGCTGCCGGCATTGATCTGGTTGAGCTGGAACCAGAAGGTGCCGATCATGTTCTTCGCCACCTGCCCTGTGGTCAGCTCGGTGAAGTAACGGGTCTCGATCAGTTGCGCGGTGTCGAAATCCACCTGGGCGCCTTCGACCGCCGCGCAGAGGATCTTTTCCGGCGCGGGGAAGCAACCCTGGGTCTTGGTCCGCAGAATCGATGGGGCGATGGCCAGCATCTGCGCAACCTTCGGGTTCGACGGCGTGCCACCAGGGATCTGGTAGCCGCGCACATCCCAGGGCTGCTGCGCGCCCGGGTTGGCGAGGATCCAGGCCCGAGCCTTGGCCAGCAGGTCGTCGCGGTCCGTCGCCAGGGCATCGATCAGGCCTGCTTGCAACGCCTGCTGCGGGCGCACTTTCTTGCCTTCCAGCAGATAGGGCAGAGCCTTTTCCAGGCCCAGCATGCGCACCATGCGCACCACCCCGCCGCCGCCGGGCAACAGGCCCAGGGTGACTTCCGGCAGGCCGACCTGTACCGATTTATCGTCCAGTGCAACGCGATGATGGCAGGCCAGGCAGATTTCCCAGCCGCCGCCCAGGGCCGCGCCATTGATTGCAGCGACCACCGGCTTGCCCAGGGTTTCCAGGGCTCGCAGCTGGCCCTTGAGGGCCAGCACCATGTCGTAGAAAGCCTTGGCCTCGGGCCTGCCGACCTTGATCAGCTCATTGAGGTCACCGCCGGCGAAGAAGGTCTTTTTCGCCGAGGTGATGATCACCCCGGCAATCGATTCCTGCTCGGCCTGCAAGCGCGCCACGGCACCGGCCATGGCGTCGCGGTACAGGGCATTCATGGTGTTGGCGCTCTGGCCCGGCATATCGATGGTCAGGACGACGATCTGGTCCTGGCCTTTTTCGTAACGGATGGCATCGGTCATGAAAGGGATTCCTTGAAGTCGGGGCTCAGAGGCGTTCGATGATGGTGGCGATACCCATGCCGCCGCCGACACAGAGGGTCGCCAGGCCATAGCGCTGGCGCCGGGTTTCCAGCTCATCGAGCAAGGTGCCGAGGATCGCGCAGCCGGTGGCCCCCAGCGGGTGGCCCATGGCGATGGAGCCGCCGTTGACATTGACCTTGGCCGGGTCGATGGCCATGTCCTTGATGAACTTGAGCACCACCGAGGCGAAGGCTTCATTGACTTCGAACAGGTCGATGTCCTCGACCCGCAGCCCGGCCTTGGCCAGGGCCTTGCGGGTGGCCGGCGCCGGGCCGGTGAGCATGATGGTGGGGTCGGTGCTGGTGACCGCCGTGGCCACGATCCGCGCCCGGGGCTTGAGCCCCAGCTCGCGGCCCTTGGCTTCGGAGCCGATCAGCATCAGCGCCGCGCCGTCGACGATGCCCGAGCTGTTGCCGGGGGTGTGCACATGGTCGATCCGCTCCACATGGCTGTAGACCCGTAGCGCCGTGGCATCGAAGCCCATCTGCCCCATCATCTCGAAACTCGGCTTGAGCTTGCCCAGGCCCTCCAGGGTCGAATCGGCGCGAATGAACTCGTCATGGTCCAGCAGCACGATGCCGTTCTGGTCCTGCACCGGCACCAGGGATTTGGCAAAGGCCCCGCCAGCCCGGGCGCGGGCGGCCTTCTGCTGGGAGTGCAGGGCAAAGCGGTCGACGTCCTCCCGGGAGAAGCCTTCCAGGGTCGCGATCAGGTCGGCGCCAATCCCCTGGGGGGTGAAATGGCTGTGCAGGTTGGTCTCCGGGTCCAGCACCCAGGCCCCGCCGTCGCTGCCCATGGGCACCCGCGACATGGACTCGACGCCGCCAACCACCACCAGTTCCTCGAACCCGGAACGCACCTTCATCGCCCCCAGGTTGACCGCCTCCAACCCGGAAGCGCAGAAGCGATTGATCTGCACCCCGGCCACGCTTACATCCCAATCCGCAGCCTGGACCGCGGTCTTGGCGATATCGGCGCCCTGATCACCGATGGGCGTCACACAGCCCAGGACCACGTCGTCCACCTGGCTGGTGTCCAGTTCGCAGCGCTGCTGCAGGGCGCGCAACAGGCCCGCGGCCAGGTTCACCGGTTTCACGCTGTGCAAGGCGCCATCGGCCTTGCCTTTGCCGCGGGGCGTGCGTAACGCATCGAATATCAAAGCTTGGGTCATGACGTCCTCGAACCGCTGTGCAGGGGAAAATGTCGAGCTCCCACCTTAGGCGCGGCAGCGCCGGATTCAATGACCGATGCGCTCAGCCGCCTTGACGCCGACGCTCAGACGAACGGTAGGCAGCTAAGGGCTCTGCCGATGAAGGGTCGCGAGCTGTCTAGCCAGAGGGCGGCCAAGGCACGCCCGGGCCGATATATAGCCTTTTAATAAATCAGAAATATAAATTCATATGAATTGGATCTAAGCCAGAGGATTCAAGGCCCCTAAGGTAGAAACTGTAGGAAGTTCCAGACGGATTCTGCACTGGGGCAAGTAAGAAAAAGGACACATAGCCGGTTCATAGTGACTCGTAATGGAGTTCACCCACCGGCATGCATTGACGCTCAGGAATAACAACAAAAGGCATTCAGCCATGTTCAAGCATTCGAAAGTACGTCAGGCGGGGCTCATTCTTTTCGCAACCACACTGCTGTTGATCTTGCCGAATCTCACCAAAGTGATCGGCTGATCTGTGGCTGCTCGATCAACGAGACGGAAAATTGGCCCCGGTTCCTACCGGGGCACGGACTTGTGTGCCAGTCTTCCTGAGGAACACCAAGGGGAAGACTCATGCGCCATTGGATTGCACTCGCCACACTCCTGAGCGCCTTTCACGCTCACGCCGGAATCATCGACGTCAACCGCGCGGTGGACGAAATCAATGATGGGGCGTTGATCCTCGATCTGCGCAACGAGAGCGACTTTGCCGCCGGCAATGTGCACAACTCGCTACAGGTCAATCTCGAACTGGAGGACGGCACCGGCATCAGCGCCGAGGGCCTGGCCTACCAGTTGCGCAAAGTGGTGCTGGACCCCAACGCCACCGTGGTGATCTACAGCGACACCAACCAGCACGCCCTTGAAGCCGAAGACACGCTGGTCAAGCACGGCTATTTCGGTATCGTGAACGGCGGCAACTACGAAGAGCTCCGGGACGCCCTGTTCGACCATGTGTCGCGACCAGACGACGTGCTTCCCGGCGACGAACCCACTGACGACGACCCGACGGCCATCAATTGAAAGTATTCCTCCTTGGCGCTGCCCTGCTGCTGAGCAGCCCGCTGCACGCCGCGCAACTGCTGATCGACCTGGGCTCCGCCAGCCACACCTGGCAGACCGAAGAACTGCTAAGGCACCCCCAGGCCCAGACCATTACCATCAAGGACGATGTGTCCTACAAGCGCGACATGCAGTACCGCGCCGTGCCCATGGCGACCCTGCTCAAGGGCCTGAAGGCCGAAGACCATCTTCAAGCCGTGGCCCTGGACGGCTTTGCCGCGGAGCTCAGCGCCGCGCCGCTGCTTGAACGCCAGGGCGCCCAGGCCTGGCTGGCCGTGGAGGACCCGAGCCGGCCATGGCCTGCGCTGGCTGCCGACAAACCCAGCGCCGGGCCTTTCTATCTGGTGTGGACCGATCCTGCCGCCGGGCATATCAGCCCGGAGCAATGGCCGTTCCAGGTGGCGCGCATCCAGCGCCTGGAGCCAGTGGCGCAGCGCTTCCCGACCCTGCTTCCGGATCCGCAGTTGGCGGCCACTGATCCAATCAACCAGGGCTTTGCCCTGTTCCAGAAAAACTGCCTGGCCTGCCACCGGCTCAACGGTGCCGGCGATTCACAGTTCGGTCCGGACCTGAATATCCCCTACAGCCCCACCGAGTATTTCAGCGGCGATTTCCTCAAGCGCTATATCCGCGATCCGCAAAGCATGAGGCGCTGGCCCCAGGCGAAGATGCCCGGGTTCAACAACAACGTGCTGCCGGATCAGGAGCTGGACCTGCTGCTGGGGTATCTTAGGCACATGGCGGGGCGCAAGCAGGTTCCCTGAGCCTTGCGACATCGCCTTTGCCACCTCTGGCGCCTTCGCCGGCAAGCCGACTCCTAGCGAAAACGCGTGTTACTGCTGGAGCACCCTGGCGTGCATCTGCTCACCGGCGGCGCCCCGGCGCATGCCGCGTACCGGGCAGGCATCCAGGTAGTCCAGGCCCACCGCCAGCTTGAGGTGGCGCTCGGGCCGCGCCAGTTGGTGGGTCACATCGAAGCTGTACCAGGCGCCTTCCAGCCAGGCTTCGGCCCAGGCGTGGCCAAGTAATTGCCCGCTGTCCTCGCGGTACAGATAACCGGAAACAAAACGTGCCGGAACGCCCAGGCTACGGGCACAGGCAAGGAAAGCGTGGGTGTGGTCCTGGCAGACCCCGGCGCGCCCGGCGAAAGCCTGCGCCGCGCTGGTGGCCACGTCCGTTGCCCCAGGCGTGTAGGCCATGAGCTGGTGCAGCCCATGCATCAGGTCGATCAACCCTGTGCGATCACGCCGCCTTGCGCATTGCCGGCCGGCGAACTCGCGCAGTTGAGCATCCGCCTCGGTCAGGCTGGTGAAACGCAGGAACGGCAAGGGCGACTGGCATTCATGCTCGGCCTCGCGCAGCTCATCGATATCCACTTGGCCACGGGCGCCGATGATCACTGCTTCGTGGGGCTCGTCCAGGGTCAGTACGTGCAGGATGTTGCCGAAGGGGTCCCGCTGCGCACGCACCGGTCGTGGCAGATCCAGCTGCCAGCAGAGCACTTGCTGGCGCTCGCTGTCGTGGGGTGTCAGGCGCAGGTACTGGATGCTGGCGCCTACCGGATCGGCGTAGCGATAGGTGGTTTCATGGCTCACGGACAGTCTCATGCCGCCTCCAGATAAGAGCGGTGAATCGCGTTGCCCAACTGGCGCACCAGGGGGATGAAGTCGGTCAGCCAGGCGTGCAGGCCTTCGTCGAGAATCTGATCGATACCGATGTAGCGCAGGCGTGCATCCATCTGCGCCGCCAGACGCTGGGCCGGGCGCCCGTTGTCGCCGGGCAGGCTGGCGAGGATCTGGTCGATCTCCTCGGTACAGGCCCGCAGCGAGCGCGGCACGTCGGCGCGCAACAACAGCAGCTCGGCCACATGCCGGGCACCGGGCGCCTCGCGATAGACCTCGGTGTAGGCCTCGAAGGAAGACAAGGCCCGCAGCAACGCACTCCACTGGTAATAGGCATGGGCGGTGCCGTCGCACACCGCATCGGCCTGGTCGCCGGCCATCTCGTAGCGTGCGTCCAGCAGGCGCAGGGTGTTGTCGGCGCGCTCGATGAAGGTTCCCAGGCGGATAAAGCGAAAGGCGTCGTTGCGCATGATGGTGCCGTAGGAGGCGCCACGAAACAGATGGGAGCGCTCCTTGATCCATTCGCAGAAGCGGTTCATGCCATAGGCACTGAGGCCCTGGCTGGCGATCTGGTGGATGTCCAGCCAGGTGGCATTGACGTTTTCCCACATGTCGGCGGTGATCCGCCCGCGCACGGCATGGGCGCAGGCCCGGGCCGATCCCAGGCAACTGTAGATACTGGCGGGGTTGGCCGGGTCCAGGGCGAAGAACTGCAATAGCTGCTCGGCGTGCAAGGCCTGGTGGCGGGCGTGGTAATCCTCCAGGGTGCCGGTGATCAGCAGTGGCATGGCCAGCTCGTGCAGGCCATCGCCGCGCCCGTCCTGGGGCATCAGCGACAGGGAATAGCTGACATCGAGCATCCGCGCCAGGTTTTCCGCGCGCTCCAGGTAGCGTGACATCCAGTACAGGTCCGACGCGGTTCGACTCAACATGGCAGGCTTCCTTAATCCTCGACCACCCAAGTGTCCTTGGTCCCGCCGCCCTGTGAGGAATTCACCACCAACGAACCTTCACGCAGGGCCACACGGGTAAGACCACCGGGCACCACACGGGTTTCACCACCAGAAAGGACAAAGGGCCGCAGATCGATATGCCGCGGGGCGATGCCGCTTTCGACAAAGGTCGGGCAGGTGGACAGCGCCAGGGTCGGTTGGGCGATGTACGCCTCGGGCCGGGCCTTGATCCGTACGCGGAACTCCTCGATCTGCGCCGCCGTGGCCGCCGGCCCCACCAGCATGCCGTAGCCGCCGGAACCCTGGGTTTCCTTGACCACCAGTTGCGCCAGGTTGGCCAGCACATGGGACAGCTCGGCGGGCCGGCGGCACTGCCAGGTCGGCACGTTCTGCAGAATCGGCTCTTCGTCCAGGTAGAAACGGATCATCTCGATGACATAGGGGTACACCGACTTGTCATCGGCCACCCCGGTGCCGATGGCGTTGGCCAGTACCACAGTGCCCGAGCGGTAGGCCGCCAACAGGCCGGGCACGCCGAGCAGGGAATCGGGGTTGAACGCCAGGGGGTCGAGGAAGGCATCGTCGAGGCGACGGTAGATCACATCCACCGCCTGCGGGCCGGCGGTGGTGCGCATGAACACCCGGTCGTCACGCACGAACAGGTCGGCACCTTCCACCAGCTCCACCCCCATCTCCCGCGCCAGGAACGCATGCTCGAAAAATGCGCTGTTGAAGCGCCCCGGGGTCAGTACCACCACCGTCGGATTGTCCAGGGGGCTGGAGCTTTTCAGGGTATCGAGCAACAGGTTCGGGTAATGGTCGATGGGGGCGATGCGCTGGGCGGCGAACAGCTCGGGAAACAGGCGCATCATCATCTTGCGGTCTTCGAGCATGTAGCTGACGCCGCTGGGGGTGCGCAGGTTGTCCTCGAGCACGCAGTAGCGGCCGTCGCCGTCGCGTACCAGATCAACTCCGCAGACATGGGCATAGACATCACCGTGCAGGTCCAGGCCCTGCATGGCCAGCTGGTACTGCTGATTGGCCAGGACCTGCTCGGCGGGAATGATCCCGGCGCGGATGATTCGTTGCTGGTGGTAGAGATCGGCCAGAAACAGGTTCAGCGCCCGTACCCGCTGAATGCACCCTTGTTCGATGATCCGCCATTCCCGTGCCGGGATGATGCGGGGAATGGTGTCGAAGGGAATCAGCCGCTCGGTGCCCTGCTCGTCGCCGTACAGGGTGAAGGTGATGCCGGCACGGTGGAACAGCAGGTCGGCCTCGCGACGGCGGCGGGCCAGGAGTTCGTCGGGGGTATTGGCCAGCCAGCGGGCGAACTCGCGGTAATGCTCGCGAACCTGGCCGTCGGCCCCATGCATTTCATCAACAGCGCTGTGGTTCATGCCGTACTCCCTGTCACCTGCACACCCGGGCTTCGCCAGCCCTGTGCCTTCGGCACAAGCGCCCCAAAATCAGTCCGTTGCAGCCCAAGGCCGATGCCCGCATAACCGATGCATGCGGACCGCCCTGCCCCGGCCATGGCTGGCACCGGTCTTGGCTATCACCAGCATAGTCAGAGTTGATTTCACTGCCCGCTGGCCACTGGGGATAATCGCGTCCATCGAGCAAACACTTCGCCAAGCCTGATGAAGTCGCTGCTGCAACCTTGATGACGCCGATGACAACCGGGTCCGGGCTCTCCCGACCGGTTCCCTCTCCTGACCGGTCTTCCCTTTTAGCCACCCTCTCGGGTGGCTTTTTTTTACCTTGTGCGGGCCCCGAAAACACAATTGGCCGGCCCAGGGGCCAGCCAATTGTCTGTCTCGATATATCTAGCGCAGGCTATACCAGCCGTCCACGGATCTCCTGTTTCACTCCCCAGCCCTCAATGATGCCGCCCAGGGGCTCGACCACCGCCTCGAAGTCCTGTTCAAAATCCCCGATGCCGCCATAGGTGGCGTACATCACCTTGCTCAGTTCCAGGTACCAGGCGCCGTCGTCACGCACGCTGACCTGGGCATTCAAGGATTCACCGCGAAAATGTCCTGCCGCCCTGCGTGCCCGCTCCTCATCCGGAAAAATGGCGTAGAACTCGATGGGATGGAATCGTGAAAAGTCGAAACCGCCTTCTTTCATGCGGCGCAGCACACTGCTGCTGATGTCTTCTTGAACGGCTGTGCTCATGAAACGTCCTCCTCAAACCGATGGATAGACTTTCCGTGCTTCCCGAACCGCCGGCCAAAGGGACCGGCATCACGACCCGGGGCGGGTCGTCAGGAAACAAGCATGGAGCTGACAAGATCAGAGCCTAGCGAAGAATTCGCTGATCTCGTTTGCAGATTAGCGCCTTGCTCTGGACGTCGCCAGAAATTGCTGCGAAGCGCGCTCTACCCTCTCTAGATCGGCGTGATACTGAGAATCTGAATGCTGTTCTGCTCTTTCAGGCTCTTGAGGGTGGGATCCTCGGTGCGCCCGTCCAGATCGTTCAGGTCCAGTTCGGCACTCACTGGCAACAACTTGGCCCGCACCAGTTGTGCGGCGCGCTCCATCGTCGGTTGCTGGTCGCAGTCGAAATGCTCGACGGACTGGACACCATGATCGTCAACGAAAGTGACTTGCCACTTTTGCATCAGTGCCTCCTCGATAGCCCCATGAGTGGGCTGACAACATCTCGACCCTGAGCAACGGGCAATCGTTCCACCGCGCTGCCGGAACACAGCAATGACAAGGCCGCCCGAAGGCGGCCCTGGTAATGCTGGCAAAACTCAGCCGATCAAGGCTTTTCGGCGCGAGCCTTGAGTGCCTTCAGGGTGTTGAACGGCGCATCCACCACGAACTTGTTGGCCAGCCAGGACGGCACGCTACCACCCGGCTCGGTGTGCACCTGGTAAGTCACTTCCACCTGGTCGGCGCCTTTGGGTACGAACTTCCAGTAGCCCTCGACCTGGGCCACCCGCACGAAGCCTTTCTCTTCAGGGATGTAGGTGGGCACGCCCTCCAGTTTGCGGGTCAGGCTGCCGTCGGCCGCTTCGCTGGTAGTGATGTGCAATACCGAATCACGGGCAGTGACTGGCCACGGGGTGTTGAACTGGGTGTAGGTCCAGCTTTGATCGCCCTCGTGCTTGAGCAGTTTCTGGGTCTTGCACTCATGGATCCAGGAGCAGGCGCCCGCCACGTCTTCCTGAAGCGCGCGGAGCTTGGCGATGGAGGTCTTCATGGTGGTCACACCACGGTAGGCCTTGTATTTGGAGCCGGCCACTTCACTCAAGGAGACCTTGATGCCGTCTTCATCCTTGGCGGTTTGCCAGTCTTCGGCGTGGGCCGTTGCCGACAAGAGCACGGTTAAACCACAGAGCACAGCCATTCGTTGCAGCGAACCCATTGTCTTATTCCTTATTGTTGAAGTTCCGTTCATTGAGAACACTCTATGCCGCGGTCACTTGTTCCCACCAGCCAATCAGGCGGATGGCTTCTTCGCGGCTTTCGCCACACACCTCGGGATCCGCCAGGAACGCCCCACACACCGCCGGCCGCTCCGGCAGGCCGAACAGCCCGCACAGGTGTTCGACAGAAAGATGCAGGCAACGTTCTCCCGCCGGCTTGCCCTGGGGCATTCCGGGAATCGGGGTGCTGATGGAAGGGGCGATGCAGCAGGCGCCACAACCTTCACGGCAGTTCATGAGGAAAAGCTCCTTGCGACAAGCAGAGTGTTGAATGACGCCCGCCAAGAGTAACCGCTAAAACAGCCGTTTAAAATTACTCAAAGAACGGATTTGACGCACAACCGTGCGTGACTGATCAGTCTCCGACAAAGTGTCGAGCCAACCCGTCACAGAAGAGGATGAAGAATTTACTGCTTGAACTCGAAATCCAGGGCCGCGCCTTCGATATCCCGACGTTCCTCGTTGCGCAGCTGCAATTGCATTTCATTGCTGAGCAAGCGGCCGTTGAGCTGGAACGGGCTGCTTTCCTTGGGCTTCTCGCCAAACATCTGCGGCAGCAGCGGCTCGCGCTTGGGTAGCGGCACACTGCCCACCGGCTGCAGGTGCTTGACCATTTCCGGCGGCAGGCTCAAGTCCACCTTGGCGCTGGGCAACGGCTTCTTGATGTCCTGATAGGCCCATTTGGACTTGGGCTTGGCGGGCGCCTTCTTGGCCGCGGACTTGCTCTTGCTGGCACTGGCCGAAGGCTTGGCCTTGCTGGCCGGAGCCTTCTTGGCAGGGGCCGCCTTAGTGGCATGGGCCGCCCCGGCAGCCGGCTTGTCCTGGGAGGAAGCCGCCTGGACAGGAGCCACGAAGGCGGTTCCCAACAGACAGACACTTAACCAGAGGGCAGGTAGAAAGGCTTTCATGAAAGACAGGTAGATCGACAAAAGGTCCTCTATGCTCGCTTGTTGCAGGCCCCATGACAAGCACAGGGCCACACTGATTAAAATCCGCCCGCCGCCTCCTGGCACAACTGGCTGGCAAGCATTCCCAAAGTCATCAGGGCCCGCTCGGCCTCGCGATTCCAGGGCGTACCGCAGTTGAGCCGCACACAGTGGTTGAACTGCTCGGTGTTGCTGAAGATCAGCCCCGGGGCGATGCTGATGCCCTGCTGCAAGGCTCGCACATGAAGCTCCTGGGTGTTGACCCGCCCCGGCAGGCTGACCCAGAGAATGAAGCCCCCGTTGGGCCGGGTGATCTGCGTGCCCTCAGGGAAGTACTGCTGCACCGCCAGCTGAAAGGCGCTGAGATTCTTCCGGTATTCCTGGCGGATGTACCGTAAATGCCGGTCATAACCGCCGTTTTCCAGGTAGGCCGCAACCCCCATCTGGGTGACGCTGCACGCAGAATGGGTGCTGAAGGTCTGCAGGCGCTGGATCTCCTGCTGGTACTTGCCGGCAATCATCCAGCCGATGCGCACGCCGGGAGACAGGGTCTTGGAGAAGCTCGAACAGTAGATCACCCGATCCAGGCGGTCATAGGCCTTGAGGGCCTTGGTACGCCCCACCTCGAACATCAACTCGCCATAGATATCGTCCTCGACCACCTGGATATCGAAATCCGATGCCAGGCGCAGCAACTGCTTCTGCCGCTCCTCGGGCATGGTGCCGCCCAGGGGATTGCTCAGGCGTGTGGTCAGCACCAGGGCCTTGATCGACCATTGGTTGGCCGCCAGTTGCAGGGCTTCCAGGCTCATGCCGGTGGACGGATCACTGGGAATCTCGATGACCTTGAGCCCCAGCAAGTCCGCCAGTTGCAGCAGGCCGTAGTAGGTCGGCGACTCCGCAGCAATCAGGTCCCCGGGCCGGGTCAGTACCCGCAATGACATCTGCAGGGCATCGACGCAGCCGTGGGTGATCACCACTTCCGACGGGTCGACCACCACCCCGGCATCGCGCATGCGAATGGCCACCTGACGCCGCAGTGGCTCGAAGCCCGGGCTGAACATGTAACTGAATGCCCGGGGGCTGTGGAACCGGGTGACCTTGGCCAACTGCTGGTGCAGCGCCCGCACTGGCAGATAGTCGACGCTGGGCACTGCGGCCCCCAACGGAAACACACCTTCGCGACGGGACTCCACCAGCACCTGCTGAATGATGCTGCTGCGGGTCACCAGCCCCGGGCGCTCGACCCGGGCGATATCCGGCGTGGGCGCGGTCAGCGCCGGCGTCTGGTGCACGTAGTAGCCCGACTGCGGGCGCGCGCGAATCAGCCCCTGGTCTTCGAGGTTGGCATAGGCCTGGAGTACCGTGGCGTGGCTGACATTGAGCTGCGAGCTCATCTTGCGTACCGACGGTACGCGCTCCCCCGGCTGGTAGACACCACGGCGAATATCCTCAGCCAGTTGCTGAGCGATACGTTGATAGAGCAAGAGATTGGTCATGGCGCAGCACTCGATTTCACGGCGTTTTATTCTTGTGTGAAACAATACCGGCACAGTTTAGAAGTGTACTGGGACAGTTTCTACAATAGTCGAGGACACGGGGCAGTGAAAAGCATAACTGTAGGGTTTTTGTGAACCTCTTGGCAGGCATAAAAAAACCCGACGCGAGCAAGGCGTCGGGTTTTTCCGTGGCACTGGCGCAGCTTCAGCGAGAAGCGCCCAACTGGCCTTTTTCGTCGGAGAACACGATCTCCACCCGACGGTTCTGCGCCCTTCCCCGCTCGGAAGCATTGGCCTCCACCGGATAGTCGTCGCCATAGCCTTCGACCTGGATGCGTTTTTCATCGATACCCAGGTCCACCAGCACATCCGCCACGGCTTGGGCGCGGTCCTTGGACAGCTGCAGATTGCTCTGGCGCTCGCCGGTGTTGTCGGTGTAACCCTCGATGCGCACCACGCGCTTGGGGTTCAACTGGAGGAACTGCACCACCTTGAGCACAGTGCGGTTCGCCGAGTTCTTCAGTTCCGCTTCGCCGGTATCGAACAGCACATCCCCCAGAGTCATCACCAGACCGCGATCGGTCTGGGTGGTGGCCAGGCTGATGATCTGTTCTTCCAGCCATTTGCCCTGCTGCTGCACGCTGAGCAACTTGGCTTCGCGTAGGGCCAGTTGCAGGCGCTGGCGCTCCAGCTCGAGCTTGGCCGCACGCTCGTTATTGAGTGCCTGTTCGGTATGCTCACGGGCGATTTCGCTGTAGCGCCGACTCAGGTAGGCGTAATGCTCCACATCGCCACCGCTGCCCCAATAGGTGGAGAGGCGATCGGCACGTGCCAGGGACTCCCCGGCACGGATCACGTCCTTGGGCGCGATACGCAGCACGTTGGAGTCTTCCTTGACCTTCTGGAAGTCGTTACTGGCCTGCTGCAGGGCTTCTTCACTGTGCTGGCCAGCGCAGCCATAGAGTCCGGCGCATGCCAGGAGCACTGCACTGCCGATGATCCGGGTAGACAGATTCATTGGGCATCTCCCAGTTGCTTGCGCAGGCGAGTGATGCGGGTATTGAGTGCATTCACCTGTTCCTGGCTCTTGCGGGTCAGGACCTTGGCTTCGGCCAGGCGCGCATCCAGTTCGGCCTGTTCGGCGCGCATCCGCGCTTTCTTGTAGGACTCATCCTGCATGTTGCCCTGTGCCCGGGAGAACTTGTCTTCGGCCAGTTTCAACTCGGGCATGTCCTCGGCAGAAGCCCCCACGGCCTTGGCCTGCTCCAGCGTCTGCGCGGTGAGGCGCATCTGCTCGATGGGCGCCGGGTCGGTTGCACAACCCGCCAGGGCGAGAACAGCCATGGCGGCGAAAAGAGGTCGAATAGTCACACAAGATTCCTACTGTTTTGGGCTGCTGACGGGTTGCTGCAACTGGGCCTTCCAGCGCTCCAGATTGCGCTGCAGCAAGGTCTCCGTCAGACCGGACGCGGGCAATTCTGTCATCTTTTTGGCCAACTGTCCGCGCAACCATGGGTCATTGCAGGCGGAGTTATGGGACAGCGCAAGGAACAGCCCCGGTTTGTCGATGGGCTGGGGAAACGCCGCCAGATCCGCCGTCATGCCCAGGGTCTGGGCCATGGCCATGCCTGCGTAGCGAGGCGCCAGCACATAGTCCACCTCCCCCAGGAGCAAGGTCTGGAAGACCTGGGTCAGATTCGGCAGGCGCTTGAGTTGCAGATGCTCCTTGGCCATGGCGACAAAGGGCTGAGTCAGTCGGGCCTTTTCCGACACGGCGCCCGGATGGCCTGCCAGGTCTCCCGGCTGGGTGTAGCTGAGGGTCGAATCCTTGCGGGTCCAGACCAGATAGTCGTTCTGCACCAGCGCCGGGTGGATGTAGTCCAGCGATTCCAGCTCATTGAGGGTCAGCGGTGCATCGGCGAGCAGGTCCATGCGCCCGGTGCGTACCTCGTCCAGCGCCTCGGAGCGCTTGCCGGCATACAGCACCTCGACCTTCAGCCCCAGCTCCCCGGCCACCTGCTGCAGCAGGTCGGCGCTGGCACCCATCAGGTGCTTGGGGTCCTGAGGGTCACGCCACAGGTAAGGCGGTGCATCGGGGCTGCCAGTGACCACCAGACGCTCGCACTTGCCCGCCGCCATCGACAACGATGGCAACAACGTCAGGCCCAACAGCACTGGCCAGCCACTCATGCGGCGCAGATCCATGGCGAAACCCTCCCCCGGCAAAAAACACACATAAAAAAACCCGGCCAAAAGGCCGGGCTCTTTATAAGTGAAGACGCCGGATTAGACCAGCTTCTCCAACTCAGGTACGGCTTCGAACAAGTCCGCTACCAGGCCGTAGTCGGCTACCTGGAAGATTGGCGCTTCTTCGTCCTTGTTGATCGCGACGATCACTTTGGAGTCCTTCATACCCGCCAGGTGCTGGATCGCGCCGGAGATACCGACGGCGATGTACAGTTGTGGCGCAACGATCTTGCCGGTCTGGCCGACCTGCATGTCGTTGGGCACAAAACCTGCGTCCACCGCAGCGCGGGACGCGCCGACAGCAGCGCCCAGCTTGTCGGCCAGGGCATACAGGTGCTTGAAGTTGTCGCCGTTCTGCATGCCGCGGCCGCCGGAAACGACGATCTTGGCTGCGGTCAGTTCAGGGCGATCGGACTTGGCCAGCTCTTCGCCAACGAAGCTCGACTTGCCGGCATCGTGAGCGGCGCCGACGGTTTCGACTGCAGCCGAACCACCTTCAGCGGCAACAGCGTCGAAACCGGTGGCACGTACGGTGATGACTTTTACGGCAGCCGAGGACTGCACGGTAGCGATGGCGTTACCGGCATAGATCGGACGCTTGAAGGTATCAGCGCTTTCTACCGAGATGATTTCGGAGATCTGGTCGACGTCCAGCTGAGCGGCAACCCGCGGCAGGATGTTTTTGCCGTTGGAAGTAGCGGCAGCCAGGATGTGGCTGTAGCCAGCGCCCAGTTCGGCCACCAGCGGCGCAACGTTTTCCGGCAGTTGGTGAGCGTAGGCGGCGTTGTCGGCCACCAGCACTTTGGCCACGCCAGCGATCTTGGCCGCGGCTTCAGCCACGGCGCCAACGCCCTGGCCGGCTACCAATACATGCACGTCACCACCGATTTTGGCGGCGGCGGCAACGGTGTTCAGGGTGGCCGGAGCCAGCGCCTTGTTATCGTGTTCGGCGATTACCAAGATAGTCATGATCAGATTACCTTCGCTTCGTTTTTCAGTTTCTCGACCAGTTCAGCCACCGACTTGACCTTGATGCCCGCGCTGCGTGCAGCCGGCGCTTCGACTTTCAGGGTCTTGTTGGTGGAGGCGGTGGAAACGCCCAAAGCATCAGGAGTCAGCGTTTCAAGCGGCTTCTTCTTGGCTTTCATGATGTTTGGCAGAGACGCGTAGCGCGGCTCGTTCAAACGCAGGTCGGTGGTGACGATGGCTGGCAGGTTCAGCGCAACGGTCTGCAGGCCGCCGTCGATTTCACGGGTGACGTTGACCTTGTCGCCGGACACTTCGACCTTGGAGGCGAAGGTGCCTTGAGCGTAGCCGCTCAGGGCTGCCAGCATCTGGCCGGTCTGGTTATTGTCGCTATCGATGGCCTGTTTGCCGAGGATCACCAGCTGTGGCTGTTCCTTGTCGACCACGGCCTTGAGCAGCTTGGCCACGGCCAGGGAGTTCAACTCTTCAGCGGACTCGACGAGGATCGCGCGATCGGCACCCAGTGCCAGGGCGGTACGCAGTTGCTCTTGAGCAGTAGCAGGACCGATGGAGACGACGACGATTTCAGTCGCTACACCTTTCTCTTTCAGGCGTACGGCTTCTTCCACTGCGATTTCGCAGAAAGGGTTCATCGACATCTTGACGTTGGCGAGGTCGACGCCGGAGTTGTCCGCTTTGACGCGAACCTTGACGTTATAGTCGACCACTCGTTTGACAGCTACAAGAACCTTCATGGATTCCTCGTTACTCTCCGGTGAAAAGAAAGTCGCCTAGGCGAGAACCTGGCGGTTGATGCTCATCGGCACAAGGGCACCTCCAAAAACGCTGGCGCACAAAAAGGTTGACCTTGCTCACGGGGTGATGACCGTTCGTCAGTGGTGACCGACGAGTCATTCATTATCGCGGCGTGTAGACTGCGCACTTTCAAGCTGCGCGCGCGTCACCTTTACTGCCTTTGCCCTGTCTTTAGAGGTGCTCTTGAAACCAACAGTCAGCCTACGGCGAGCGCAAAACCGACCGTATCTTGACCGGAACGCCTTTTCCGGTCAATACGGCAAAATAGCCGTTTATAAGCCGCGCTTCTTTGATTTACCTGGGCTGCGGCAAATTCAAACAAACGTTTGTATTGGACGCTGAGAGTGGTGTAGATATAATGCGCCGCCCAGAGAGAAAGGTCGGCCGTCCTCCCCTTCTCCCCCCCATGCGCGATGGGAGAAAGCGGGGATGCAACGCCAAACCTCCAATTAGAAAAAACCGTTGAGCCTTGAGTAGGAGATAGCCTAGTGGAACGCGAATACATGGAATTCGACGTGGTCATCGTCGGTGCCGGCCCCGCAGGCTTGTCCGCCGCTTGCCGCCTTAAGCAGAAGGCCGCTGAAGCCGGGAAGGAAATCAGCGTCTGCGTGGTTGAAAAAGGCTCCGAAGTCGGTGCTCACATCCTTTCCGGTGCCGTGTTCGAACCACGGGCCCTGAATGAATTGTTCCCGGACTGGAAGGAACTGGGCGCCCCGCTCAACACCCCGGTCACCCGCGACGACATCTATGTCCTGCGCAGCAGCGAAACCTCCACCAAGGTTCCAGACTTCTTTGTGCCCAAGACCATGCACAACGAAGGCAACTACATCATTTCCCTGGGCAATCTGTGCCGCTGGCTGGCCCAGCAGGCCGAGAACCTGGGCGTGGAAATCTACCCGGGCTTTGCCGCCCAGGAAGCCCTGATCGACGAAAACGGCGTAGTCCGCGGGATTCTTACCGGCGACATGGGTGTCGACCGTGAAGGCCAGCCGAAAGAGGGCATGTACACCCCCGGCATGGAACTGCGCGGCAAATACACCCTGTTCGCCGAAGGCTGCCGTGGCCATATCGGCAAGCAACTGATCAAGCAGTTCAAGCTGGACAGCGACGCCGACGCCCAGCACTACGGCATCGGTCTCAAGGAAATCTGGGAAATCGACCCGGCCAAGCACCAGCCTGGCCTGGTGGTGCACACCGCCGGCTGGCCGCTGGATATCATGAGCAACGAGAACACTGGCGGCTCCTTCCTCTATCACCTGGAAAACAACCAGGTAGTAGTGGGCCTGATCGTCGACCTGTCCTACGCCAACACTTACCTGTCGCCGTTCGACGAGTTCCAGCGCCTCAAGCATCACCCGGTGCTCAAGCAGTACCTGGAAGGCGGCAAGCGCGTCAGCTACGGCGCCCGCGCCATCTGCAAGGGCGGCCTGAACTCGCTGCCGAAGATGGTGTTCAAGGGTGGCGCGCTGATCGGCTGCGACCTTGGCACCCTGAACTTCGCCAAGATCAAGGGCAGCCACACCGCCATGAAGTCCGGCATGCTGGCCGCCGATGCGGTAGCCGACTCGCTGTTCGCCGGCTCCGAAGGAGCCGACGAACTCAAGAGCTACGTCGATTCGTTCAAGGCCAGCTGGCTGTATGAAGAGCTGTTCGCCAGCCGTAACTTCGGCCCGGCCATGCACAAGTTCGGCCCGATCATCGGCGCGGGCTTCAACTGGATGGACCAGAATATCTTCGGCGGCAAACTGCCGTTCACCCTGCACGACACCAAGCCGGACTACGCCTGCCTGAAGCTGGCCAAGGACTGCGTGAAGATCGACTATCCGAAACCCGACGGCAAACTCAGCTTCGACAAGTTGAGCTCGGTGTTCATCTCCGGCACCAACCATGAAGAAGAACAGCCTTGCCACCTGAAGCTGACCGACCCGAGCATCCCGCTGAGCCGCAACCTGCCGCTGTACGACGAACCTGCCCAGCGTTACTGCCCGGCCGGCGTGTATGAGGTGATCACCCAGGAAGATGGCGAGAAGCGCTTCCAGATCAACGCGCAGAACTGCGTGCACTGCAAGACTTGCGACATCAAGGACCCGGCCCAGAACATTACCTGGGTCACTCCGGAAGGCGCCGGCGGCCCGACTTACCCGAACATGTAAGCCGGTGCGATAAAAGAAGGCCCCCTTTATGGGGGCCTTTTTCATGCCCGGGATTCAGCGACACCGCCACCTGTAGGAGCCGGCTTGCCGGCGAAGAGCCCCCCAAGCCTTGCTCCGGCCCAAGGGCGCATTCGCTGGCAAGCCAGCTCCTACAAGGGGGGCGATGTTTTCAAGCGGCGCGTTCTTCGCCCGGGTTGCGTTCGAAGTAGCGCTTGTACTCGCGGCTGAACTGCGAAGTGCTTTGATACCCCACCCGATGAGCCACCTGGGCCACGCCCAGCCCCTCTCCCAGCAGCAACTGCTGGGCCTTGAGCAGGCGCAGGCGCTTGAGGTACTGCACCGGCGACAGCAGGGTGCTGCGCTTGAAATGCTCGTGGAAGGTCGAGGTGCTCATGTTGGCGCAGCGGGCCAGGGTCTCGACGTTCAACGGCTCGGTGTAGTGCTCGTGCAGGTGATTGAGCGAAGCCGCAACCCGGGCGAACTGCCCCTGCTGCTCCACCAGCGCCCGCAGCGCATCGGCCTGGGGCCCGCGCAAAGCGGCAAAGAGCAACTCGCGCACCCGTGAAGGGCCCATGACCTTGCACTCCAGAGGATCGTGCAGGCAGCGCAACAGGCGTTCCACGCAACCACGCATGGCGTCGTCGAGCACAGCCGAGGTCATCGACTCCAGGGTCTGCGCCGAAGCCGCCCGGCCTTCGGTGACGCCCATGGCCAGCACCAGCTCGCTCAATACCGCCCGGTCGATGGCGATGGAAACCCCCAGCAGCGGCGCATCGGGCAAGGCGAAGGTTTCGCACTCGAAGGGCACCGACAGGGCCTGGATCAGGTAATGCCCTGCACCGTACTCCAGGGTTCGCGTGCCCAGGTAGGCCAGCTTGCTGCCCTGGGCAATGATCATCAGGCTCGGCTCATAGATCTGCGGGCCCCGCGCCACATCGCAACTGGCCCGCAGCACCTGGACCCCGGGCAAGGCGGTGGCAACGAAACCGTCACGGCTGGCAAGGGGCTGGATCAGCGAGACCAGGGTGGCGTTGGCGTCCAGATGGCGGGTCAGCAGCATGGGGAAAACTTCACGGAAAAAGGGACGAAAACATCATCGCAGGTCTGTACGCCAATGCCGCGTGAAAACCGCCAATGCCGGAGGAATAGGCATGACATGCCGAGGAATCGCCATGGTTGGCCCAGGGCCCGACGCCGAGAATGCCACGCCTCAATCGTCAATGCTTTTGCGAGGTCCACCATGTACACCGCCATCGGTTATGCCGCCCAATCGGCCACCACTCCCCTCGCCCCCATGAGCTTCCAGCGCCGCAGTCCGCGTGCGGACGACGTCGCCATCGAGATCCTCTACTGCGGCGTCTGCCACTCCGACATCCATCAGGCCCGCAACGAATGGGGCATCGCCGTGTACCCGCTGATGCCGGGCCACGAGATCGTCGGCAAGGTCACAGCCGTCGGCGCCAACGTCAGCAAGCACAAGGTCGGCGACCTGGTGGGCGTCGGTTGCATGGTGGATTCCTGCCGCCACTGCGAGGCCTGCGCCGCCGACCTGGAGCAATACTGCCTGCAAGGCCCGACCATGACCTACGCCACCCCGGACCGGGTCGATGGCAGCAACACCATGGGCGGCTACTCCGACAGCATCGTGGTCAGCGAGCACTTTGTGGTGCGCATTCCGGAGAAACTCGACTTGGCCAGCGCCGCGCCAATCCTCTGCGCCGGCATCACCACCTACTCGCCACTCAAGCATTACGGGGTCAAGCCCGGTGACAAGGTGGGGATTCTCGGCATGGGCGGCCTGGGCCACATGGGCATCAAGTTCGCCAAGGCCCTGGGCGCCGAAGTGACCCTGTTCACCCGCTCCGCGAGCAAGGCCGAAGAAGCCCGCCGCCAGGGTGCCGACCATGTGATCGTATCCACCGACGTGGCGCAGATGCAGTCGGTGGCCGGGCACTTCGACTTTCTCCTGGACACCATCCCGGTGCCCCACGACCTCAACCCCTACCTCGACACCCTGCGCTTCGATGGCGTGCATATCCTGGTGGGCCTGATCGAACCGGTGGACCCGGCGCTGCACGCCGGCAAGCTGGTGATGAGCCGCCGGGTGCTGGCCGGCTCGCTGATCGGCGGCATTGCCGAGACCCAGGAAGTGCTGGACTTCTGCGCCGAGCACGGCATCACCTGCGATATCGAAATGCTCGACATCCGCCAGATCAATCAAGCCTATGAGCGCATGATCAAGGGTGATGTGAAGTACCGCTTCGTGATCGACATGGCAACCTTGAAAGGCTGATTCTCGACACCGTCAAAGCATGGCTTGTCGCCGGGGGCGCCGATGGCGTGCGCCTTCGCCGGCACGCCGGCTCCTCCACGAGCCAGCGGAGGTCAGCCGCGAGCAAAGGCGCGCAGCACTTCGCCATCCATGCGGTACTTGACCCATTCCTCCTGAGGCTGGGCGCCCAGGGACTTGTAGAACTGGATCGCCGGCTCGTTCCACTCCAGCACGCTCCATTCGAAGCGCCCGCAATCATTGTCACAGGCGATCTGCGCCAGATGCCGCAACAGTTGCTTGCCCGCCCCGCCGCCCCGTTGTTCCGGAGTGATGTAAAGGTCCTCCAGGTACAGGCAATTGCTGCCCAGCCAAGTGGAATAACTGAAGAAGAACACCGCAAAGCCGATCGGCACGCCTTCGCGCAGGCAGATCAGGCCATGGGCCGTGGCCCCCTCGCTGAACAGGCTGCGTTCGATATCGGCGACGCTGGCGATCACTTCATGGCGGGCCCGCTCGTAATCGGCAAGTTCGGTGATGAACGCAAGAATCTGCGGGGCATCGCTGGGCAGTGCAGGACGGATTTCTACGGTCATCGACGGCTCTCTTGTTGGAATCAGGCGGCCATATTAGAACGGCGGCAGAAATACATGCACGACCATTTATGCCAAGCCCCCCCGGCCCAGTTCCTTGCGCACGGCACTTACTCCGCTGCCGACTAACCCTGAGGCCTGCAGGAACACAACAAACACCGGGAGGCGCCATGTTAGAAAGCCCGACATGACTTCAAGCATAAAGAGGCACTTTCATGTCAGCGTGCACCCCGCAGCAGTCCCGGGTCTCGGCCCCGTTATTCGGCCTGTTCTGCCTGGGCAGCTACCTGCTGTCGCTGTCCTACGGCTCGACCTTTCTCCTGTCGCTGCTGATCGGCAGCCGTGGCGGCAATGAACACGATGCCGGCACGGTGATTTCCACAGCCATGCTCAGCACCTTTGTTGCGGTGATCGGCTCCGGGCACCTCTCGGACCGCCTCGGCGCCGCGCGCTCGGTGGCAGTGTTCGGCTGCCTGCTGGCGGTGGCCAGCCTGGGCTTTGCCCTGACCCCGGGGGTCGGCCCCGGCCTGCTGTTCTTCGGCCTGACCCTGGGCCTGGGCTGGGGGGTGTTCTATACCCTGGGACCGATCATCGTGGCGATGCTGGTGGAGCCCGCGCAACGGGCCCGCTACTTCGCATTGCTGTCGGGCAGCATGATGACCGGCATCGGCTCCGGCCCCTTGCTGGGGCGCCTGGCCAGTGCCCTGGGCTACCCACTGACCAGCGCCTTTCTGATCGCCGCCGGCGCCAGCCTGCTGGGTGTGCTGATCTTCTGGCGGCTGGGCGGCCGGCTGCGCCAGCAGGCCAACCACCTGGGCACCTCGGCGGCTGGCATCACCTGGGCTGGCACCGCGCAGGTGCTGTCCTCCCGCGCCGTCTGGCCGATTCTCATGGTGGGCCTGGGAGGTTGCGTATTCGGCGGCCTGTCGAGCTTCCAGACCAGCTACGGCCCCTCCCGCGGCGTCGACTACTCGCTGTTCTTCCTCGGCTTCATGAGCGCCGCCATCGCCAGCCGCCTGCTGATCGCCGGGATCGTGGTCAAGCGCGATCCCTTTCGTGCTGCCTCCCTGCTCTCGGGGCTGATGCTGGTGTCGATCCTGCTCTTTTTATTTGCTGTCGACAGCAGCGCCAGCTACCTGCTGGCTGCCGTGACCCTGGGGGTGGGCTATGGCCTGACCTACTCGGTGATCAACGGCCTGGCGGCCAACGAAGCGCCAGCCGGCTGCACCTCCCAGGCGTTGCTGCTGTTCAGCCTGTCGTACTTCATCGGGGTCTTCGGTTTTCCCTGGCTGGCCGGGCGGATCATCGTCGAAGCCGGCATCCAGGCGCTGCTGTTCACGGTGCTCGGCGTGGCGTTGCTGAACTGGCTGATCAGCCTTGGCCGCCTGGGCTGGCGGCGCCTGGGCCACTGGCGTATGGCAGCCGGTGCATAACACCGTTCGTCGATCATCAGGCACCAACCGGCCCCGGCAGCGGACCAATATCAGGTAACGACTCTAACGAATGGAGGCGACACCATGATCAAGGTCCAACTCTGCGCCCTGGCCCTGGCCGGGCTGCTGTCCACTGCTGCCCTGGCCGGCGCCACCGGCCCGACCAACCCGGTTGAAGGCCCGAAATCCCCGGCCACCCAGGGCACGCCGAAGATCAACATCAACCCACCGGCCATGGACGAAGGCTCATTGCCACCGGCGACCGGGACCGACCCGCGCATTCAGGGCAACGACAACGGCCGCCAGGGCGGTGTCGGCACCATGGACTCCAGCACACCCGACAGTGGCAAGACCGGTACCGGCTCGAAAACCACCACCGGCGGCTCAGGTTCTGAAGGCAGCAGCCAGTAACCGCCGGTTCAATCCAGCAGGCCCTGTGCGCCAGGGCCTTGAGGAGAGATGTCATGACTCGAGGAAGCAAAGCGAAATACACCCTGGCCCAGCGCCGCAAGGCCGCGGCCATCGAAGCCAGCTACGAAGAACGCGGGCTCTCGCCGGAGCAGGCCGAAGCACGGGCCTGGGCCACGGTGAACAAGCAGTCCGGCGGCGGTGAACGGGCGGGTGGCTCCGGTCGGGACAAAAGCCCGGCAGACAAGGCCCGGGCCCGCAGCGAGTCGGCCCGGCGCGCGGTGGCCACACGCCACGGGCATGCCCGCAACAGCGCGGCGTCCCTGGGCACCCAGAGCAAGGACAGCCTGATGCGCGAAGCTCGGGCGAAGAAGATTCCGGGACGCTCGCGCATGCGCAAGCAGGAGCTGATCGAAGCCTTGAGCAAGGCCGGCTGACCCACGGCCAGCTGCTCGCCGCTGACTCAGCCGCGCGCCAGCAAGGCATCCACTTCGGCACTGCCCGGAGCGGTGGCCGGGCCACGCCGGGTGACGGCAATCGCCGCCGCGGCGTTGGCCCGACGAGCCGCCATCAGCGGCTCGAGGCCCGCTGCGAGCCCGGCGACCAAGACCCCGGCGTGGGCATCACCGGCACCGTTGCTGTCCACCGCCTCCACCTTGAACCCCGGCACCTGCACCGCCTGCCCCTGGCGGCTGACCCAACAGCCGCGGGGGCCATCACGCAGCACCAGCAACGCCGCAGGTGACAACCAGCTTTCGAGCTGCGCCAGCGCCTGGGCAATCTGCGAAGTACCGGTCAATTGCAATGCCTCGGCGCGGTTGCTGCTCCAGATGTCGATCCGTGGCAACAGCGCCGCCATCAAGGGTGAATCTGCCGAACCGGCCAACGGCCCCGGGTCGAACATCAATGGGATCGAACGAGGCAGCGCCAGCAACCAGTCCAGCAGGGCCCGTGCCTTGCACTCCTGCAACAGGCTGTAGCCGCTGACATAGAGGTAATCCCCCGCCTCCACCCGGACCCGGGCCAGATCCTCGGCCGACAATTCGCCCTCGGCGCCGATATGGGAAATGAAGGTGCGTTCAGCAGAGGCTTCGGTCAGGGCCACGCACAGACCGGTATCAGCCCCCCTGCCGGGCTCCAGGCTCATCTGAATGCCTTCGCCCTGCATCGCCGCCCGCGCCAGGTCGCCAAAGCGCCCCTGCCCGTGGCGCCCGAGGTAGACCACCGGCAACCCGTTGCGCGCCGCGGCGGCCATCACGTTGAAGCCGCCACCGGCCTCGAAGCCCGCAGATTGCGCGAGCACATCGCCTCCGGAGGCCGGCAGGCGCTCTACCGCCATCACCAGGTCGACTATCACCTGGCCGGTGTGCAGCAACCTAGGCATTGGCGTTCTCGACAAAGGCCGCGCGCCGGTCCCGGGCACCGCCCAGTAGAGCGTAACCGCCGCCGGCCACCAGGAAGGTGACGATCCAGCCCAGGCCGTTATGCCCCAGCCAGGAATCTGCCAGGGGCCCGGTGAACCAGACGTCTTCGGCAGTGGTGCCGATGGTGGTGAAACAGAAGCCCAGCACAATCGCCAGCACCCAGGCGCCAAACGCTCGCCATTCGATGCCGCCCCGGTACCAGTAGGCGCTGCTCGGGCCGACGTTGAGCAGATCATCGGCGCTGTAGTGATGACGATGGATCAGGTCCACCACGAAGATCCCCACCCAGGCGGTGATCGGCACCGCCAGCAGGGAGATGAAGCTGATGAAAGGGCCATAGAAGCTGTCGGCAATCAGCATGAAATAGATCGAGCCGAGGAAGATCGCCACGATATCCACCAGCACCGCATAGACCCGCTTGACCTTGAGGCCCAGGGTCAGCGCGGTGAGGCCGGCGGAATACACAGAGAGGTTGTTGGACAGCAGCAGGCCGCCAAAGGCCGCGACCAGGTAGGGCACCGCCATCCAGGTCGGCAGCATGTCGCGGATCGCGATGATCGGGTCCACTGCCGAGGCCAGGTGGTCGTTGCCCACCGACAGCAATCCGCCCAGGGTAATCAGCAACACCAGCGGAATGCCGGCGCCAAACGCCGCCGAAGCCACCAGGCGCCCGGCCGTTACCGAACGGTGCTGATAACGCGACATATCGGCCCCGGAACTGGCCCAGCCAATCCCGGTCCCGGCGGCCATGGTGCCGACGCCGATGATCATCGCGCTCATGGGGGCCGGCGCGGCATTGAAGACCGCCGCCCAGTCGATGGTGGCGCAGAGGAAACCGCCCACCAGCACGTTCAGGGCACCAAAGCCGTAGGTGGCCCACTTCTGGATGACCAGCAAGGTGGCGTGGCCCAGGCCGGAGACGCTCAGGGTCATCAGCACGAAGATGCCGATGAACAGCAGGGTCAGCAGCGGCGCATCCTTGGCCGAGGCCGGGGTCTGGAACAGGATCGAGCTCAGGGACAGCAGGACGAAGGCCGCCGTGGTGGTATTGACCGTCTCCCAGCCAACCCGTGAAAGCATCGACACCAGGGTCGGGCCGATATTGCCCCGCACCCCGAAGATTGCCCGGGACAGGGTCAGGCTCGGCGCCCGCCCGCGCCGGCCGGCTACCGAGATCAGGCCGACCACGGCGAACGACCCCACCGACCCCAGGATGGCCACCAGCAGCACCTGCCAGATCGACAAACCGCGAAACGCCACCAGAGTCGCCCCCAGGGGCAGGCCGAGAATACTGATGTTGGCCGCGAACCAGACCCAGAACAGCTGCAGCGGGTGCCCGTCGCACTCTGCCTCGGGAACCGGCTCGATACCGCGGGTTTCCAGTTGCCCGGCGCCTGATCCGGCCGTGGATGAACTCATGATAAAACTCCTGTTGCCGTTGTTAGGGGTATTGGGCAATTTCGGAAGTCACAGAACATCCCGGCATTCCTGGCCGTGTCATAGCTTTCCATAGCGATCGGCAACATGGCCGCACACCGCGGCCTGTACCTTAAAGGCGGCTCAACGCAGCGCCAGCAGCTGTTCCACCAGAGGCTGCAGGTCCAGCTCATTGACCTTTCGCACCTGCCCGATCAGTTCGCCAGGCCAGATCTCCATCCCCAGGCAAGCGCCGAGCATGGCACCGAGAATCGCCGCGATAGTGTCGGTGTCGCCCCCAAGGCCGGCGGCCATGCACAGTGCCTCGAAGGCCGGCAATTGCCCCAGGGCCACTTGTCGGGCCAGGGCGAAACTCACCACCACCGATTCCTGGGAAGCCACCGAGGTGCCGATCAGCTCGTAGAGCATCCGCGCAAAGCCTTCCCGATCGCCGTCGACACGCAGGGTGCTGGTCCAGTCCAAGCGAGCACCGATGGTGGCACCCGCTACCCAGTGCCCCTGGGCCTGGGCCTGCCGGGCGACCTGCACACCAAGTGCCAAGGCTTCGGCCAGAGGCTGGCCGTTGATTCCGGCGGACACCACCGCCGCCACCGCCGCCGCGCTGGCAATGCCCAGGCTGGTGTTGTGCGTCACCTGGCAGGCCTCGACCACCGCCTGCAGAAAGGTCTCGGGCCGAGCCACATCGGCGGCGATGCCCACCGGCGTGATGCGCATGGCGGCGCCATTGGTGGTGCCATAGCGGCCCGCCTCTTCAACGGACTCCCCGGCGAGGATCATTTCAATGGCGCGTTTGGTGGAAGGCCCCAGCAGATCCTGGGAACCCTTGGCCTGCATCTGCGCCTCCCACTCGATCAGGCTCTGGGCCAGGGCCGCCGGAGCGATCCGGCCCTGCCCCCGGACCAACAGGCGAGCCACCAGGATCGCCTGCTCGGTATCGTCGGTAATGGAGCCCCGGGGCATGTTCGCGGCAATCGGCTGGTCCGGGCCGGCGTCCTCCAGGGTGCGGATGACGCCGAAGCGCTGCTGGATCTGTTCCCGGCTCAAGGATTGGGTCGGCATGCCCAGCGCATCGCCCAGGGCCAGCCCGTAGAAGGCGCCCAGGGCGCGCTGCAATGCATTCACCGCGGCTCTCCGAACTGCAGGTGCATGCGAAAATGCTGCGGGTCCAGCAGGCTTTCGACCTGCTCCATAAAGCGCCCCTGACGGTCGTAGGTGGTACGCAGGGCCTTGAGGAAGACTTCGCCCGGAGCACGTCCGAGCAATTGGGCATCTTCAGCATTCAAGGGCTCGGCGCCGATCCACTGATCGCCGCGCTCGCCGATATAGCCGTAGGCGGCCAGGGTAATGGTCAGGGAATCATCGATCAGGCCGACCCTAGGCAGGCCTTCCAGCTCGCCGGAAGCCGGGATCAGAGAGCGCTCCAGGGACAGCACCCGGCCATCGGTGCTGCGGCGCCGGCGATCGAGGGCGATGAACTGGTCGGTGCCCAGGCGATGCTTGAGGTCCGGGCGCTGGATCGCCTCCAGGCGCAGCACCTCGGTGTTGACCAGCGCACCGCTGTCGGCCAGGGCCTGGGCCCAGCCATGATGCTGATCCAGGGCAACACCGTCGAAGGTGACGATGGAGCCTACGCCGCTTTGCGTGGCGATGTAGTTGCGCCGCTTGAGCTCGGCCAGGGCCTCGCGCAAGGTGCCACGGCTGACACCGAATTCTTCGGCCAACTGATGCTCGCCCGGCAGTTGAAAGCCGTCCTCCAACAGGCCGCTTTCAATACGCCGGATCAACTCGTCGACCACCCTTGTTTTCTTATCGAATCGGACATGTTTGATCATGTCCGGCTTGATACATGAAAGGCCCGAGCCAGAGCAAGAAATATCTTCTTACAGCCGTCTGAAACGCCCGTCAGGGTTCAAGACCAATGGGAAAGAACACCCCGCAACTCCACACCCCCAGCCAATTCTGGCCGTCGATCTGGCGGGTCTGCGCCAGCTCCACCAGTTGGTAGAAGACGTTGCGATGGATCAGCGCTTCAAGATTGTGTCGAACCAGGAGGTAAGGCGCCGGTTCCTGGGTCAGGGAGTCGATCACCACCCGCAGCGGGTGCTCGTCATTGGCGACCACCTGCTCCTCGACATTGGTAGAAAAGCGCAGTACCTGAGCCTCGCCCTGCCCTTCGACCTCCAGGGTCACGGCGACGAAGGGTGCGTCATCGACCTTGATGCCGACCTTCTCCACCGGAGTGATGAGGAAATAGTCATCGCCATCGCGGCGAATGATGGTGGAGAACAGCTTGACCATGGGTTTGCGGCCGATCGGCGTACCCAGGTAATACCAGGTGCCGTCGCGGGCGATGCGCATATCGATATCGCCGCAGAAGTCGGGGTTCCACAGGTGGACCGGCGGCAAGCCTTTTTCAGCCTTGGGAATCTGCGCCAACAGGTCGTTGGCCTTGCCTGGACCACTCATACCGCTCTCCTCCCTCAATCAATCAGTCGCTCAGGCCCAGCAGGCCGCGCGCGTATTGCTGCAACGGCGGACCAAGCAGATCCTGTGGCTTGTTGTCGTGGAACGTCAGTAAACCGCCACGGCTGCGAATCCGCGCGGAATCGATCAGGTACTGGGTACTGGTTTCGATCAACATGATCTGGATGGTACTGGTATCCACCCCCAGGCGGTCCACGGCTTCCTGATCCAGCCACTCGTCAGAGTTACCGATACGGTCATCGGCCTTGGCGAAACGGGCGTAGAGCAGATAGTGCGCCCCCGCTTCCCGGGCTTCGGCCATGGCTTCATTCAGGCCCTCGGGCGCCTTGGCCCGACGCACCATGGGGAAATACTCGACAAAGCCGTTGAAGGCTTCCTCGGCTACCACGTTGGGCCGCGGATAAGCGCCACCCGGCGGTACGAAATGCCCCTGGGCAATGAAAATGAACGAATCCGGCTGAATGCGGAACGAGCTGGTGCGGCGTGTATCACTGTGATCGAGCACCCCCGCATCACTCAGGTGATAGCGCACCCCTTCGCCCATATCACTGACATTCATGCAGCCGCCGAGTGCCAAAAAGGCCAGCAGCAAAACCAGGCTACGCATCCTACCCTCCAAAATCCGGTGACGGAAAACCGGCGAATGGCCACGGGATGCAGCTTCCGCGCCAGCTCCGCCAAGGAAGGGAATTCGTCGGCAAAGCGCCTCAGCCGCCAATGATCTTCATCACCGTGGCTCCGCCGGAAAAGGCCAGCTCCTGCTTGTCCCCCAAGGCCTTGACCAGCAGCCGCTGCAAGGCCGGCAGAGCCTGATGGCGCGGCTTGTCCAGCAGGTCGCCGACATAGTGACGATTGCTCGAAGAAAGGCAGCCGTGCAGCCAGCCCGTGGAGGACAGCCGCAAACGCGAGCAGGTGCGGCAGAACGGCACGCTTTCGTTGGCGATCACGCCGAAATGACCGTGCCCGGGAATGGCGTAGCGCACCGCGGTAGCATCCACCGGTGCATCGGCCTGAAGGTATTCGTAGCGCTGCCCGATCAGGTCCAGCAACTGTTGCAGGCTGACAAACTGCTGCAGGAAAGCGTTGCCATCATTGGCCAGGTGGCCCATGCGCATCAGCTCGATGAAACGCAGCTCGTAACCCCGTTCCAGGCAGTAATCCAGCAACGGCATCACCTGATCCAGGTTCTGCCCGCGCAACGGCACCATGTTGACCTTGATCTTCAAACCGGCACTGCGGGCTTGCTGCATGCCATCGAGCACCGTGGCCAGGTCGCCGCCACGGGCAATGCTGCGAAAAGCCGTCGCATCCAGGGTATCGAGGGAAACGTTGATCCGGCGGATACCGGCCTCCACCAGCAACGGCAGCTTGCGCGCAAGCAATTGGCCATTGGTGGTCAGGCTGATGTCGTCCAGCCCCATGCGCCCCACCGCGCCCATGAAGGCTTCCAGCTTGGGACTGACCAGGGGTTCGCCACCGGTGATGCGCAAGCGCTCGATGCCCGCCGCTTCCATCAGGTACGCCACGCCGCGAGCCATTGCCTCGGCCGACAACTCGTCCTGGGCAGCCACCAGCCGCTTGCCGTTGGGCACGCAGTAGGTACAGGCGTAGTTGCAGGCAGACGTCAGACTGATCCGCAAGTTGCGAAAGCGCCTGCCTTGACGATCAACGATCATGGATGACTCCGGCGTAGGAAGGGAGAACCGGGCAAAACCTGACCCAAAAATCAGGTTTTGGCAAGTCCCATGCCTGAGTATATTCCTCGGACACTGCGCCATACAGTTTGTCGATGGCGCAATACAGCGGCTGAATGCCTTAGCTGTTCGAGGTGTCGGGGTCGCGCTTGCGCTTGTTGCCCATGCGCACACCGATGTCCATCAGGAACTGGAAGAAGCCTTCCTGATCTTCCAGCACATTGCTCCAGAACGGCGAGTGGTACAGCGCAACCGCACCATGCACCAGCGCCCACGAGGCACAGTAGTGGAAGTACGGCGGCACGTCTTCAAGCTTGCCTTCACTGATGCGACCCTTGATCAGCAGGGTCAGGCGCTCGAAGTTGGACGCACGGATCTTGTGCAGTTCCTCGACCATCTCCGGCACCTGGTTGCCCTTGACCACCTTCTCTTCCAGGCGGTCGAACAACCGATAGCGCTGCGGGTCACGCATGCGGAATTCGAAGTAGGCCCGGGACAGGGCTTCCTTGTCCTTGTCGACGTCGGCCGAGTGCAGCAGCTCGTTCAGGTCGCGCTCGTAGTCGAGCATCAGGCGCAGGTAGATCTCCGCCTTGGACTTGAAATGCTTATAGATGGTCCCTTTGCCGATACCCACGGCATCCGCAATCATCTCGACGGTGACACTGTCTTCACCTTGTTCGAGGAACAGCTTGAGCGCGGTATCGAGAATTTCTTGCTCGCGGCGACGAAACTCACGGACCTTACGAGGTTCTTTCTGCATAAGAAAAGGTCTGTTCGGGGTCAAAATCGAAGCCGCGTATTATGCCTAACTTGCGCCAAAATGCACGGATCATCCATCGTTGCTGGTGTTTCTGGCGCAAAAGCCGCCCCGTCAGAACCTTCCAGACAGGCGCCGAAAGCCAGGGAAATCCCGTGAATACGGGGCCGGGCCAGGGTTCAAATAGCAAACTTCCACAGCCGCCAAGCTCCGGATCAGACCGCGAAGTCTGGTTTTTCCCGCACCCAGCACCCTGGATTGCCCCACGCCCTGCGTGCGACGCAAAGGCCTCGATAAGTCGCAATTCCATCATTGCCCGGCTGATTCGTCGCTCAGCGGGGGGCCAATGCAACTGCCATCCCACAGCATCAGAGAAGCCCTAGAAGAGCGGAAGAATAATCCGAAAGTATCGATGGCGTTGATAACTGCCAGCCGGGCAGGTACAGCAAACTGCAACAGATCATGTAGGCAACTTTCAGGAAAATTCGGCTATTTTTAGTCTTATCAGCTAAAAATCAGGTGATATTCAGCGATCGCGTCGAAAACTGCGATACAGGCAACCCAAATGAGAACTCAAGCGAAGCGCGCGTATTCCAAATTTGTTTAAAAAACGAGCAGGGGCAACTGGACTGAATGCAATAGTGATCAATACTTCAACTGTCGGCGGGACATCTCCCCCAAGTGAAACGCCGATCAAGGTACCGAAGGACCGCGTGCCTTAGTTTTACTCCTAATGGTCTTAACCCGGATTCACCCCCCAGAACCCGGGTTTTTTTTGCCCGCCATTCAGCGCCAGTGCACCGTGCGACCCAGGCTCAGCCCTTGACCCGCGCCAAGGGGAACAGACGCTTGAAGTTGGCCGTGGTCTGCTGGGCAAAGGCTTCATAGCTTTCGCCCCGCAGCATCGCCAGGAACTCCGCCACCTCGCGCACGTACTGCGGCAGGTTGGGCTTGCCGCGATAGGGGATCGGCGCCAGGTAAGGCGAATCGGTCTCCACCAGCAGGCGGTCGGCCGGCACCTGTCGGGCCACGTCCCGCAGGGCATCGGCATTACGGAAGGTGACAATCCCCGAGAGGGAAATATAGAAACCCAGGTCCAGGGCCGCCTTGGCCATTTCCCAGTCTTCGGTGAAGCAATGCAGCACACCGGCATTGGGCAATGCCGCCTCGCGCAGCAGTGTCAGGGTGTCGGCGCGGGCGCCGCGGGTGTGCACCACCACCGGCTTGCCGGTCTGCTGGGCGGCCTGCAGGTGCAGGCGGAAGGATTCCTGCTGCAGCTCGGCGGCTTCCGGCTCGTAGTGATAGTCCAGGCCAGTCTCGCCAATGGCCACTACCCGGGGGTGATTCAGTTCATCCAGCAGCCAGTCCAGGGCCGGCGCTGCGCCGGGCTGCACATCCAGCGGATGCACGCCCACCGAGCAGTCGACATCGTCATAACGATCGGCCAGGGCCTTGACGTCCGCCGCGTTGTCGGCGCTGACACCGATGCACAGGAAGTGCCCTACCCCCCGCTGGCGGGCGGCAGCCAGCGCGGCATCCAGGGAGCCGTCATGAGCGGCGAGGTCGAGGCGGTCAAGGTGGCAATGGGAATCTACGAGCATAGGAGGCTACAACTACATCCGATCAATGAAAGGCCCGGGTTGTGGCGCCCGGGCGGAAACAACGCTGAGTCTAGGCGCTGCGGGTCAATTCTGGGTAGGCAGGGCCACCCACTGCACCAGCAAGGCTTCCAGCAACAGCACGCGGTTGAGGTTGGCCTTGCTCAGGACCTTCTGGCGCTGGGCCAGGATCCAGTCCTGGATGTTCAGCACCTTGGCCTGGGCGGACTTCTGCGCCAGGTATTGCAGCACCTTGCGCATGTCCTGCAGGCCCAGTCCCTGCTCATCCTGGGTCAGTTGATAGCGCAGGACCAGGTTCGACCATTCGCAGAACCAGTCGAACAGCAGCAACAAGGGAATGGCACTCCAGGATTCGGCCAGTTGCGTGGGCGACTGCTGCTGTTTCAGCAGCTTCTTCACCCCTTCCACCACTTGCGCCCGCTGCTCGCGAACACCCTGGGCCTGCAGGCTGACCGCTGCCAGCGGCGAACCGGCAGCCAGGGTCAAGAGCTCCACCCGCTCCTCCTCGGAGCAATCAGGCAGGGCCTGGGCCAGCCACTCAAGGCTCATGGCCTCGCTGGGCAGCGGGCAGGCCTGCTGCACGCAACGGCTCTTGATCGTGGGCAACAACCGGCTGGGCTGGTGGCTTACCAGCAACAGCACAGTGTTGCCGGAAGGCTCCTCGAGACTCTTGAGCAGGGCGTTGGCGGCGTTGATATTCATCGACTCCACCGGCTCGATCAGCACCACCTTGCGCCCCCCCAACTGGGCGGTCTGGACCACGAAGCTCACCAGTTCGCGGACCTGGTCGACCTTGATCGCCTTGTCCGCTTCCTCCGGCTCCAGCACGTAGTTGTCCGGGTGGCTGCCGGCCAGCAGCAACAGGCAGGACTTGCATTGACCACAGGCGTCCAGGCCTTCCGGGCGCTGGCACAGCAAGCGCGCCATCAGCCGCTCGGCCAGGGCCCGCTTGCCGATACCCGCTGGGCCATGCAACAGGTAGGCATGGGCATGCTGGGTACGCCCCGCCAATTGCTGCCAGAGGCTGTCCTGCCAGGGGAAGACTTCAGCCACGGGCGCGCTCCAGCAATTGCGGCAACAAGCTGTCCAGGGACTGCTGGACCTGGGCCAGGGGCTGCGCCGCATCCACCAGCACATAACGCTGCGGCGCCGCTGCGGCGCGGGCCAGGAAGGCTTCGCGAACCTTCTGGAAGAAGGCCTGGCCTTCCTGCTCGAAGCGATCCAGCCGGCCACGGGCACTGGCTCGCGCCAGGCCGACATCCACCGGCAGGTCGAAGACCAGGGTCAGGTCGGGGCGCAACTCGCCCTGGACGAAATCCTCCAGCGCAGCAATGCGCGCAAGGCTCAGGCCGCGGCCCGCGCCCTGGTAGGCGTAGGTGGAGTCGGTGAAACGGTCGCACAGCACCACCGCACCGCGCTCCAGGGCCGGGCGAATCACCGTTGCCAGGTGCTGGGCACGCGCGGCGAACACCAGCAACAGCTCGGTATCGGCATTCATGACCTCTTCCACCGGGGTCAGCAGTACATCGCGAATCCGCTCGGCCAGCGGCGTGCCACCAGGCTCACGGGTCAACAGCACCTCGATCCCCGCAGCGCGCAGGCGCTCGGCGAGGTACTCGCGATTGGTGCTTTTGCCCGCGCCTTCCGGGCCTTCCAGGGTAATAAACAAGCCAGTCACGGGCAGTCCTTAATCAATGTCATTGCGGGCTTTTCGCCGCGGGCTCGGGCACAGGCTCGGCAGGAGTCGCAGGCGGCTCGGGCGCAGCTTGCGGGGCGCTTGCCGGAGCCGTCTCCGGGCCAGGGGATGCAGGCGTCTCCGGTGCCTGACCTGCCGCTTCGGGAACCGCTGGCGTGGCGGCTGGGGCCGGGCTGGAACGGTAGTCGGCGCGACGCTTGAGCTGAAACTCGCGCACCGCGCTGTTGTGGGCATCCAGGTCATCGGAGAACACATGGCTGCCGTCGCCCCGCGCGACAAAATACAGGCTCTTGCCGGGCACCGGGTTGAGGGCGGCGTGGATCGCCTCGCGTCCGACCATGGCGATCGGCGTCGGCGGCAGGCCGGCAATCACGTAGGTGTTATAGGGCGTGGCTTCCTTGAGATGAGCCCGGGTCAACTTGCCGGCGTAACGCTCACCGAGGCCGTAGATCACCGTAGGATCGGTCTGCAGCAGCATGCCAATCTGCATGCGACGCACGAACACGCCTGCGATCTGCCCACGCTCCTGGGGTACGCCGGTTTCCTTCTCCACCAGCGAGGCCATGATCAGCGCCTGATAAGGATCGCTGTAAGGCGCATCGTCGGCACGCTTGCTCCACTCCTTGGCCAGCACATCGTCCAGGCGGTCGTAGGCTTTTTCCAGGAGCTCGGCGTCGGTCATGCCCCGAACGAAACGATAGGTGTCAGGGAAGAAACGCCCTTCAGGGAAAACCCCGGGATGCCCGAGCTTTTCCATCACCTGGCTGTCGCTGAGCCCCGTCAGGGTCTGCTGCAATTTTTCGCTCTTGGCCAGGGCGCTGCGTACCTGGCGGAAATTCCAGCCTTCCACCAGGGTCAGGCTGTACTGCACCACCTCACCGCGCTGCCAGAGGCCGATCAGGCCTTCGGCGGTCATGCCTGGGGTCATGCGGTACTCGCCGCTGTGCAGAGGCTGGCCCGCCATATTGAAGCGCCAGTACAGGCGCAGCCAGAAGGCATCATCGAGCACACCCTCGGCTTGCAGACGATTGAAGGTGCCGGTGGGCGTCGAGCCGGCGGGAACATCGAGCAACTGTTCCTGGCTCAGGTTAAGCGGTTGTTCCAGGGCCGAGTACAGTTTCCAGGCACTCGCACCCAACAGCAGTCCTGCCAGGACCAGTCCGGTTTCCAGCAGGAGCAGTAATTTACGTCTCACGAATCAAGCATCCAGTAGTGCGCGGGTAATGCCCTGCAGTTTACGGGTGAGCGCACCCGCCGACCAGCTCATCCCGGCACAGCCAAGCACTGGCCAGACGCCATAGACACTGTTGCAGACAAAGACTTCATCAGCCTGTTGCAGTTGATCGAGACTGATATCCCCGACTTGCGCGGGGATGCCCAATGACTCGGCCTGAAACAATATTTCAGCGCGCATCACCCCGGCCACGCCGCAGCGCCCCAGGTCAGCCGTCAGCAGCCGCCCCTGGCTGACCAGGAACAGGTTGCTGAACACGCCTTCGATAACTCGCCCAGAGGTATCTCGCATCAAGCCTTCGGCATGCTCGGCATCACGCCACTCGGCACGAGCCAGAACCTGCTCCAGACGATTGAGGTGCTTGAGACCGGCCAGCAGCGGCTGCTCGGCCAGGCGCGTGGTACAGGGAAACAGACGAATGCCTTGCTCGGCATGGGCCAGGGGATACACCGGCAATGCGGAGCCCTGGAGAATCCGCCGTGCAGCGGTTGCAGGATCGGCGGCATAGCCGCGCTGGCTGTCGCCCCGGGTCAGGATCAGCTTGAGCACACCCTCCCCCAAAGCCGCCGCATAAGCCTGCAGCTCACTGCGGATCAGGGCTTGATCCGCCGTCAGCGCCAGGCGCCGGCATCCTTCGGCCAGACGCTGCAGATGCCGCTCCAGCAGCTGCGGGCGCCCGGATTTGACGGCAATGGTCTCGAACAGACCATCACCGTAAGCCAGGCCGCGGTCCTTGAGCGACAGTGCGTCAGCCGGCTGACCGTCGACCCAGCTGTGCATCACTCGGAGAACCGGCGGAACACCAGGGAGCCGTTGGTGCCACCAAAACCGAAGGAGTTGGACAGCACTACGTCGATGTCCATGCTGCGCGCGGTGTGAGGCACGAAATCGAGGTCACAGCCTTCATCCGGCTCATCCAGGTTGATGGTGGGCGGCGCGGCCTGGCTGTTGATTGCCAGCACACTGAAGATCGCCTCGATCGCCCCCGCGGCACCCAGCAGGTGACCCGTCATAGACTTGGTGGAACTGACCGCCAGCTTGTAGGCGTGATCGCCGAACACGCTCTTGATCGCTTCGGCCTCGGCCAGGTCGCCGGCCGGGGTCGAAGTACCATGGGCGTTGATGTACTGCACCTGGTCCACGTTGAGCTTGGCGTCGCGCAGGGCATTGGCGATGCAGCGCGCAGCACCGGCACCATCGGCGGGAGGCGACGTCATGTGATAGGCGTCACCGCTCATGCCGAAGCCGATCAGCTCCGCATAGATGGTGGCCCCACGAGCCTTGGCGTGCTCCAGCTCTTCCAGAACCAGGGCGCCGGCGCCGTCGGACAGGACGAAGCCATCACGCCCCTTGTCCCAGGGACGGCTGGCGCGGGTCGGCTCGTCGTTGCGGGTCGACAGTGCACGGGACGCGCCGAAGCCGCCCATGCCCAGGCCACAGGCAGCCATTTCAGCACCGCCAGCGATCATCACGTCGGCTTCGCCGTAGGCGATGTTGCGCGCAGCCATGCCGATGCAGTGGGTACCGGTGGTGCACGCAGTGGAAATGGCGTAGTTCGGCCCCTGGGCACCCAAGTGGATGGACAGGAAACCGGAAATCATGTTGATGATCGAGCCAGGCACGAAGAACGGAGAAATCCGTCGTGGGCCGGAATCGTGCAGGATGCGGCTGGTTTCCTCGATATTGGTCAAACCGCCAATACCCGAGCCCATGGCCACGCCGATGCGTTCACGGTTGGCATCGGTGACTTCCAGACCGGCGTTGCGTACCGCCTGGAAACCGGCTGCCAGGCCGTATTGAATGAACAGGTCGAGTTTGCGGGCCTCTTTGACCGACAGGTATTCCTCGACATTGAAGCCCTTTACCGAGCCGCCAAAACGGGTGGAATAGGCAGAAAGGTCGGTGTGTTCGATCAGACCGATGCCACTTTGGCCAGCCAGAATGCCCTGCCAGCTGCTTGGCACATCCGTACCCAGTGGCGACAACATACCCATACCGGTGACTACGACGCGTCTACGCGACACAGCACTCTCCTTTTTCTAATGACGACACTTTGTATCAGGCCTAAAGAAAAAACCGCACGCCGTAACGGCAGTGCGGTTTTTCCATGACAGCAAAAGACGACTACAAACGATTAAGCCTGGTGGCTGGTAACGTAGTCGATAGCTGCTTGAACGGTAGTGATCTTTTCAGCTTCTTCGTCAGGGATTTCGGTCTCGAATTCCTCTTCCAGAGCCATCACCAGCTCAACGGTGTCAAGGGAGTCGGCACCCAGGTCTTCAACGAAGGAAGCGGTGTTAACAACTTCTTCTTCTTTAACGCCCAGTTGCTCAGCAACGATTTTCTTGACGCGCTCTTCGATGGTGCTCATACCTTGTTTTCACTCCTAATGGACAAATTCAGGCAGCTGGCCAGTGGGTAAGTGTATAGAAAGGCTTTTCAGCTTTTCAACTGAAAGCTTTGTCCCTCAAACCCTTTGGCCATCTGCCTATAAATTGATTGCAGCTTTATAACGGATTTTAGACAGCTCGTATGACATTTTTTTGAAGCAATCCGTCACATTTGACTCACATATACATCCCGCCGTTGACCGGGATTGTAGCCCCAGTAACGTATGCCGCACCGTCGGATGCCAGAAAAGCGACCACTTGCGCGATCTCTTGAGCCTGGCCCAGACGACCCAGCGGAATTTGCGTCAGCAGCGCTTCACGCTGCGCTTCCGGCAGTTCGCGGGTCATATCGGTGTCGATAAAACCTGGAGCAACCGAGTTCACCGTGATAGACCGCGAACCCACTTCACGGGCCAGGGCACGGCTGAAACCTTCGAGACCGGCCTTGGCGGCCGCGTAGTTTACTTGGCCTGCGTTGCCCATGGCACCCACAACCGAGCCAATACTGATAATTCGACCCCAACGAGCCTTGGTCATGCCACGCAGAACGCCCTTGGACAGGCGATACAGGCTGTTCAGGTTGGTATCGACCACGTCGTACCATTCGTCATCTTTCATGCGCATCATCAGGTTGTCGCGAGTGATCCCGGCGTTGTTCACCAGGATCGCCGGCGCACCGAACTGCTCGGTGATGCTGGCCAGGACTGCAGCCACGGACTCGTCACTGGTAACGTTCAGCTCAAGGCCGGTGCCCTGGATGCCATTTTCCTTGAGAGTGGCAGCAATGCGCTCGGCACCCGAAGCGGACGTGGCGGTACCCACCACGGTGGCGCCCATACGCCCCAGCTCAAGCGCGATGGCCTGGCCGATACCACGGCTGGCGCCGGTCACCAGTGCAACTTTACCTTGCAGACTCATGCAAGCTTCTCCTAGTTCAGGCCAACGCTGCACGGGCGGCAGCGAAAGCATCTGGGGTGTTCAGGTTAGAGGTCGACACGCCTTCGGCGCAGCGCTTGTTGAGGCCGGCCAGGACCTTGCCCGGGCCGCACTCGACCAGCTCGGTGGCGCCATTGGCTGCCAGAGTCTGGACCGACTCGACCCAACGCACCGGCTTGTACAACTGCTCCAGCAGGTCGCGCTTGAGGGTGTCCAGGTCGGCGGCCACAGCGGCACTGACGTTCTGTACCAATGGAATCTGCGGTGCCTGCCAGTTGATCGCAGCGATCGACTCGGCAAAACGCTCGGCGGCCGGGCGCATCAGCTCACAGTGGGAAGGCACGCTGACCGGCAGCGGCATGGCGCGCTTGGCGCCCCGCGCCTTGCAGCCCTCGATGGCGCGATCCACAGCCGCCTTGGCCCCGGCGATCACCACCTGGCCAGGGGAGTTGTAGTTCACGGCGCTGACCACCTCGCCCTGCGCGGCTTCAGCACAGGCGGCGACCACATCGGCATCTTCCAGGCCGAGAATTGCAGCCATGCCGCCCTGCCCTGCCGGCACGGCTTCCTGCATCAACTGGCCACGACGCTCGACCAGCTTGGCCGCTTCACCCAGGGTCAGGCTGCCAGCGGCGACCAGGGCACTGTATTCACCCAGGCTGTGACCGGCGACGAAAGCCGGGCGCGCGCCACCTTCGGCCAGCCATACACGCCACAGGGCGATGGACGCGGTGAGGATGGCCGGCTGGGTCTTGTCGGTTTGATTGAGCAGCTCTGCAGGACCTTCCTGGGTCAGAGCCCAGAGGTCGTAGCCCAGAGCATCGGAGGCTTCTTTGAACGTATCGAGGATCAGTGGGTACTGCGCGCCCAGCTCGGCCAACATGCCGAGGGACTGCGAGCCCTGTCCTGGAAAGACGAATGCGAGGGATGCAGACATGTAACAAGCCCCTAATGATCTTGTCGTCGGAGAATTGACGTCACACCGTGGTGGACGCAAGAAACTGACAGTTGGATGGCCAATTGAACTGAGCGGTCACATTTAAGCACTCCACAGGGAAAACGCCTAAAGCAACAAGTCTTCAAGACGCCCATGCAAGCGGCGCGGCAGGTCTTCCTGGATCTCGATCAACGCCCGCTGAATGGCACTCTGGAAACCTTGAACGCCTGCAGAACCATGGCTTTTCACCACGATCCCCTGCAAGCCGAGGAAACTCGCACCGTTGTGCCGCGCCGGCGCCAGATCCGCCTGCAGCCTGCGCATCAGCGGCAAGGCCAGCGCCCCAACAGCCCGGGACAGCAGATTCTGCCTGAACAAGGCTTCTATACGAGCGGCGATCATGGTCGCCAGCCCCTCGCTGGACTTGAGCAGGATGTTGCCGACAAAACCGTCGCATACCACCACGTCCGCCTCGCCCCGATACAACCCATCGCCCTCGACGAAACCGATGTAGTTGAGGCCGCGGGCCTGCTGCAGCAAGCTCGCCGCCAGCTTGACCTGCTGGTTGCCCTTGATGTCCTCGGTGCCGATATTCAGCAAGGCCACCCGCGGCCGCACGATGCCCAGGGTTTCCGCCGCAACCGAGCCCATGATGGCGAACTGCAACAGGTGCTCGGCACTGCAATCGACGTTGGCTCCCAGATCCAGCAATTGGCAATAGCCACGCTGAGTAGGGATGGCAGCCACCATCGCCGGCCGATCGATTCCGGGCAGGGTTTTCAGCACATAACGCGACAGCGCCATCAGCGCACCGGTATTACCGGCACTGACGCAGGCCTGGACCTTCTCATCGCGCAACAGCTCAAGGGCCACCCGCATCGAAGAGTCCGGCTTGCCCCGCAGGGCCTGGGAAGGCTTTTCGTCCATGGTGATCACCTCGCTTGCCGGGGTAATCGTCAGGCGCGCGCGATCCACAGCCGTTTGACCGGAAATCAGTTCTTCAAGAAGGGAGGGTTGACCAACCAGGGTCAGGTGCAGCGAGGGGGTAGCAGACAGACAAGCAATACTCGCCTGAACAATGCTGCGGGGACCGAAGTCCCCGCCCATTGCGTCAATCGCGATGACTTGAGCGGACAAGGATTACTCGTCAGCGCCCTTGTCGATCACTTTACGACCACGGTATACGCCTTCTGGCGATACGTGGTGACGCAGGTGAACTTCACCGGTGGTCTTTTCTACGGACAGGGTGCTAGCCTCGAGAGCATCGTGGGAACGACGCATGTCACGGGCAGAGCGGGATTTTTTGTTCTGCTGAACAGCCATAATTGATTAACTCCTAAACGTTTGGGTCACGCTTTAACTGCGCCAATACACTGAACGGGTTGGACCGCGTTACCTCGTCCTCGCTCGGTTCGGGCTCATCGAGCCCCGCCGGCTGCTGGCATTCTTCCGGATGATGAGCAGGCACGATTGGCAAGGCAAGCAAAAGCTCTTCCTCGACCAACGCCTGCAGATCCAAAGGATCTTCGCCCAGTTCCAGCACGTCATAACCTTTCGGCAACGACTGGGTATTCGCACCCTCCTTCACCACAGCGTAACTGCACTCACTGTGGATCGGCAGGGTGACCAGCTCAAGACAACGCTGGCAAACCATTTTGACTTCGACGTCGATGGAGCTGTGGATAACTACAGCTTTACGCTCGTCACGCTCGAAAACGAATTTAGCCTGCACCGTACCGACATTGTCGGAAAGCGGGTCGCAGAGTCTCTCCAAATCGGCCAGCAGCAGCTCACCTTGAAGGGTGGTGCCACGGTCAGCCAATTTGCGCGGGTCAACGTGAGGTGGAATCGGGTCATTCAACATAGGCGCAGCATTATAGGGATGCCCCAGGCCATGTCAAAGGAAATTCAGCCCTGTCCGTCACTTGCAAGCCTCGCTAGAATTCCCGGCCTGCCTCAGGAGACGCACATGCTGCCTTTATTACTCGCCTCAAGCTCGGCCTACCGCCGGGAATTGCTGTCCCGCCTGCGCCTGCCCTTCACCTGCAGCTCTCCTGACATCGACGAAAGCCATCGTCCCGGAGAGTCTGCCACGGCCCTGGTGAAACGCCTGGCCGAGGAAAAGGCCCGCGCCCTGGCAAGCAGCCATCCAGCCCACCTGATCATCGGTTCCGACCAGGTCGCGGTGCTCGGCGAGCGCATCATCGGCAAACCCCATACCTTCGAAAAAGCCCGCCAGCAACTGCTGGACGCCAGCGGCGCCAGTGTGACCTTCCTCACCGGCCTGGCCCTGCTCAACAGCCAGACCGGCCACTGCCAGGTCGACTGCGTCCCGTTCACGGTCAACATGCGCACCCTGGACAGCACCCGCATCGAACGCTACCTGCACGCCGAACAGCCCTATGATTGCGCCGGCAGCTTCAAGGCCGAAGGCCTGGGGGTCAGCCTGTTCCAGAGCACCGCCGGCAGCGACGCCACCAGCCTTATAGGCCTGCCACTGATCCGCCTCGTGGACATGCTGCTGGCCGAGGGCGTAGAGACACCCTGAGCCGCCATAAAAAAGCCGGCACTCAAGCCGGCTTTTTATTGAGCAACACCCGATCAGCGCAAGGTTGGGCCCTGAAAGCCCATCCACATGGCGATCTGCTCTGCCACGCTGGCACCGAGCTTCTTCGAGAAGCGATCAAATGGCGATTCCTGGACGGTAAAGTCCACCACCTCTTTCTCGCCAATCACATCCCGCGCCACCGAACTGGTATTGCCCAGGCCATCGATCAACCCCAATTGCAGCGCCTGCTCGCCCGACCACACCAGGCCGGAGAACAGCTCCGGATGCTCCTTGTCCTTCAGGCGATCGCCACGGCCCTGCTTGACGCTGGCAATGAACTGGCGATGAGTGGTGTCCAGCACGCCCTGCCAGAACTGGGTCTCTTCAGGCTTTTGCGGCTGGAACGGATCCAGGAACGACTTGTGCTCGCCCGAGGTATAGGTGCGACGCTCAACCCCCAGCTTCTCCATGGTGCCGACAAAGCCGTAGCCGGCCGCCGTCACACCAATGGAACCCACCAGGCTCGCCTTGTCCGCATAGATCTCGTCAGCAGCGCTGGCGATGTAGTAAGCACCCGACGCCCCGAGATCCGAGATCACCGCGTAGACCTTGGTGTCCTTGTGCAAAGCCCGCAGACGACGGATCTCGTCATAGACGTAGCCGGACTGCACCGGGCTGCCGCCAGGGCTGTTGATACGCAGCACAATACCCTTGACCTTGGGATCATCGAACGCAGTACGCAGGCTGCCGACAATATTGTCAGCACTGGCCGATTCCTTGTCGGCAATCACCCCCGTGACATCGATCACCGCGGTGTAGCTACCGCCACGAGTGGCATTCTTTTCCATGGTCATCAGCGGCGTGAACAACGCCAGCGCCGCGAACAGATAAACAAAGGTCAACAGCTTGAAGAAAATGCCCCAGCGCCGCGAGCGACGCTGTTCCTGGACACTGGCCAACAGCGTCTTCTCCAGCAGTTTCCAGCTTTTATCATCACCACCTTCAGCGCCCGCCTTGCTCGGCGCCTTCCATTCGTCGGTCATGCCTGCTACCCCAGCAAAAACTTAATCGGCACCCTGGCTCAGCCAGGCGTGCAATTGAGGAAAACGGTCGATGGACAAGCGCGGCTCGAATGCCTGCAAGGCCTCGATGGACTGAGCACCGTAGCTCACGGCCACCGAATCCATTCCGGCATTGCGCGCCATCAACAGATCAAAGGACGAATCGCCAACCATCAAAGCCTGCCGCGGCCCAACCCCGCAATGAGCAAGGATTTCCTCCAGCATCAACGGATGAGGCTTGCTGGCGGTTTCGTCGGCCGCCCGGGTGATATCGAAATACCCTTCCCAACCATGGGCCTTCAACACTCGATCCAGCCCTCGCCGGGCCTTGCCGGTGGCGACAGCCAGCTGATATCCCTCATCCCGAAAGGCGTCGAGAGACTGCACCACACCAGCAAACAGAGGCGAAGGCTCGGCCTCGAGGGCAATGTAGTGATCCGCATAATGCTGACGAAAGGCTACCAACTGCCCATCATCTATTTCCGGATACAGTGTGCGAATCGCCTCTGGCAATCCCAGACCGATAATGCCCTTGACGGCGTAGTCATCGCGGCGAGGAAAGCCGGAACGATCAGCAGATGCGTGCATCGACTCGACAATCCGACCAATGGAATCGGCCAGAGTGCCGTCCCAGTCGAAGATCAGCAGTTTGTAATCAGGGTGCACTCAGGCGCTCCACGGTCTTGGCCCACATCTCATCCACCGGGGCCTGCAATTTCAGCTCGCCGCCATCGGGCAGCGGCACCGTCAACATATAGGCATGGAGAAACAGGCGCTTGCCGCCCAGCTCACGGATCTCGCGAGTGAAATCGTCATCGCCGTACTTGCTGTCACCGGCAATGCAGTGCCCGGCATGCAGGGTGTGCACACGAATCTGGTGAGTACGCCCGGTCACCGGCTTGGCCTCGACCATGGTGGCGAAATCACCGAAGCGGCGCAGCACCTTGAACACGGTCAAGGCCTCCTTGCCCTCTTCGTTGACCTCCACCATGCGCTCGCCGGAGCGCAGGTTGCTCTTGAGCAGCGGCGCACGCACCTGCTTCACCGCCGTGGCCCAATGGCCACGGACCAGCGCCATGTAGCGCTTGTCCACGCCATCGCCCCGCAGCGCGGCATGCAGATGACGCAGCATGCTGCGTTTTTTCGCGATCATCAGCAGGCCGGAGGTGTCCCGATCGAGGCGATGCACCAGCTCCAGCTCCTTGGCGTCCGGGCGCAACTGACGAAAGGCTTCGATCACCCCGAAATTCAAGCCGCTGCCGCCATGCACGGCAATCCCGGCAGGCTTGTTGATCACAATCAGGGCCTTGTCTTCGAAGACGATCGAGGCTTCCAGGCGCTGCAGCAGCCCTTGAGCCAACGGCACCGGCTCATCGCGCTCGGGCACCCGCACGGGAGGCACGCGCACCACATCACCCGCTTGCAGCTTGTACTCGGGCTTGATCCGCCCCTTGTTCACTCGCACTTCGCCTTTACGCAAAATGCGGTAAATCAAGGTCTTGGGCACGCCTTTGAGCCGGGCGAGAAGGAAGTTATCAATACGTTGGCCGGCATATTCCGGCGAGACCTCAAGCAATTGAACGCCTGGAGTCGAGGGGGCAGTAGTCGTCATGGCGCGAATGATAACAATTTTTTATGGATTTGAAGCACTTAATGATTGCTGCTATAGTCGCGAACGCCGCCAAAAGCGGCTGGGCAGAGGAACAGCGGCAAACAGCCGGCCCTGACCAACGCAATTCATAAGGACGCAAGGCCGTCCTACGCAGTTTTCACTATCTAACGGAAGAGTTCGGCGTTGTAACAAGCGCAGGTGACATGAGGCCTGAAACCCGTAGAAAGCAGAGTGACTACTCGCCTTTTACGCAGCGATTAACGGCCAGTTCACAAAGTGCAGTCAGCGACAAACGATCCCGAGCGAAAGTTGCGGAAACAACGCCTTTAGCCATGATGCGTGACCTCCCCTTTCGGAGTTCACGGTAAATGCCAACCCGCTGCGGATTCTGCGCGCGGCAGCACCCGAATTATCAGGGATACGTGTAGGGTGGAGATGCACAACCGTCGGACTGTGTAGCATTAGGCTTTATCAAGACGCTTCATCTCGTCCACAGTCGCCGGTTGATTCCTCCTCCTGACAGACTTTTGCTTAAGCGGTGCCTTAGTCACCACAGCAAGCAGGACGCGTAAGTCGCGACTTCGTTCTTAGTTACCCGGACGAACCTCGCTAGACACTCGAGTGGTCAACCACTCCTGACGCACCTGACACCGACCGTGAGAAGTCGTGTGTGCCGAACGCCGTTTCCGGCAGCCCGGAAACCGACGGTACTACATGAAAAGAATGCTGATTAACGCAACTCAACCCGAAGAGTTGCGTGTTGCTCTGGTAGACGGCCAGCGCCTCTACGACCTGGACATCGAGTCCGGAGCCCGCGAGCAGAAAAAGGCCAACATCTATAAAGGCCGCATCACTCGCATCGAACCAAGCCTCGAGGCTGCCTTTGTCGATTTCGGCTCTGAGCGCCACGGCTTCCTGCCCCTCAAAGAAATCTCCCGCGAATACTTCAAGAAAGCCCCCGAAGGCCGCGTCAACATCAAGGACGTCCTGAGCGAAGGCCAGGAAGTCATCGTCCAGGTCGAGAAAGAAGAGCGTGGCAACAAGGGCGCCGCCCTGACCACCTTCATCAGCCTCGCCGGCCGTTACCTGGTACTGATGCCGAACAACCCGCGTGCCGGCGGTATCTCCCGCCGCATCGAAGGCGAAGAGCGCAACGAACTGCGTGAAGCGCTGAACGGCCTGGTGGCACCCGCCGACATGGGCCTGATCGTGCGCACTGCCGGCCTGGGCCGCAGCAGCGAAGAGATGCAGTGGGACCTCGACTACCTGCTGCAACTCTGGACCGCCATCAAGGAAGCGTCCCTGGATCGTTCCGCGCCATTCCTGATCTACCAGGAAAGCAACGTGATCATCCGCGCGATCCGCGACTACCTGCGCCAGGACATCGGCGAAGTGCTGATCGACAGTGTTGAAGCCCAGGACGAAGCCCTGACCTTCATTCGCCAGGTGATGCCGCAGTACGCCAGCAAGATCAAGCTGTACGAAGACAGCGTGCCGCTGTTCAACCGTTTCCAGATCGAAAGCCAGATCGAGACCGCTTTCCAGCGCGTGGTCGAACTGCCTTCCGGCGGCTCCATCGTCATCGATCCGACCGAAGCCCTGGTGTCCATCGACATCAACTCGGCCCGCGCTACCAAAGGCAGCGACATCGAAGAAACCGCCCTGCAGACCAACCTGGAAGCAGCGGAAGAAATCGCTCGCCAACTGCGCCTGCGTGACATCGGCGGCCTGATCGTCATCGACTTCATCGACATGACCCCGGCCAAGAACCAGCGTGCCGTGGAAGAAAAAGTCCGCGAATGCCTGGAAGCCGACCGCGCCCGCGTGCAGATCGGCCGCATCTCGCGCTTCGGCCTGCTGGAAATGTCCCGTCAGCGCCTGCGTCCATCCCTGGGCGAAAGCAGCGGCATCGTCTGCCCGCGCTGCAACGGCACCGGCATCATCCGTGACGTCGAGTCGCTGTCCCTGGCGATCCTGCGCCTGATCGAAGAAGAAGCCCTGAAAGACCGCACCGCCGAAGTGCGCGCCCAAGTGCCGATTCCGGTCGCCGCTTTCCTGCTCAACGAAAAACGCAACTCGATCACCAAGATCGAACTGCGCACCCGTGCCCGCATCGTCATCCTGCCGAACGATCACCTCGAAACGCCACACTTCGAAGTTCAGCGCCTGCGTGATGACAGCCCGGAAGCCAACACCAACCAGTCCAGCTACGAAATCGCAGCGGCCGCCGCCGAAGCCGAAGAAGTCCAGCCAACCGCCGCCACCCGCACCCTGGTTCGCCAGGAAGCGGCAGTGAAGACTGCCCCGGCCCGCGCCAACGCTCCGGTTCCGACCGAAGTCGTCGCTGCCCCTGTAGCTGCACCGGCTCCAGTGGCCGAACCAAGCCTGTTCAAAGGCCTGGTGAAGTCCCTGGTCAGCCTGTTCGCTACCAAGGAAGAGCCAGCCGCACCGGTCGTGGTCGAGAAGCCAGTGACCGAGCGCCCTGCTCGCAGCAACGAAGAACAGCGTCGCAATGGCCGCCAGCAGAGCCGCAACCGTAACGGTCGCCGCGATGAAGAGCGCAAGCCGCGCGAAGAACGTGCTCCGCGAGAAGAACGCGCACCACGGGAAGAGCGTCAGCCACGCGAAGTTCGCGAAGCCCGTGAAGAAGTTCAAGCGGTAGCCCGCGAAGAACGCGCACCCCGTGCACCGCGCGAAGAACGCCAGCCACGCGCCCCGCGTGAAGAGCGCAAGCCACGTGGCGAGCGTGAAGAACGCGTGCGTGAACTGCGCGAGCCTCTGGACGCCGCTCCAGCTGCAGCCGCTGCTACCGCCGCCGTTGTTGCCGAAGAACGTCCGGCGCGCCAGCCTCGCGAAGAGCGCCAGCCACGTGCGCCACGTGAAGAGCGCCAACCACGTGCCGAACAGGCTCAAGCCGCTGCCGCCAGCGAAGAAGAAGCGCTGCCGAACGAAGAGCAACTGCAGGAAGACGGCCAGGACAACGCCGAAGGCGAACGCCCACGTCGTCGCTCCCGCGGCCAGCGTCGTCGCAGCAACCGTCGCGAGCGTCAACGTGATGCCAACGGCAATGTGATCGAAGGCTCGGAAGAAAACGCCGAAGAGCCAAGCAGCGCCGATCTGGCTGCCGGCCTTGCGGTAACTGCCGCGGTTGCCAGCACCGCCATCAGCGCCAACGCTGAAGCCGAAGCTCACCAGCAAGCCGAACGTGCGACTGCCGCTGTAGAAGACAAGGCTCCGGAAGCCCCAGTGGTTGAAGCCACCACGCCGGTAGAAGCCCCAGTGGTTCCTGCAGTGGAAGTGGCTCCAGTGGCTGAAGAGCAGGCTCAGGTTGAAGTGGCTGCCGAAGCCCAGCCTGTGGTTGCCGAACAACCGGCAGCAGAACCTGTAGCCCAGGCGCCAGTGGCTGAAGAAAAGGCCATCGAGCCGGTTCAGGAAGCCCCTGCGCCAGCCCCGGTTGCCGAGCCAGCAGTGGTGGTTGAAGAGCCTGTAGCGGCCCAGCATCCTGCCCAGGTTGAAGAGCCGGCTCCGGTTGCAGCACCGGTGGTGGCCGAAGAGCCTGCACCCGCTGTCGAAGCTGAAGCCGCGCCGGTCAGCACCCTGACCAGCAATGGCCGTGCACCGAACGACCCACGCGAAGTGCGTCGCCGCAAGCGTGAAGCCGAGCGCCTGCAGAAGGAAGCCGAGCTGGCTGCCGCTGCTGCTCCGGCTGAAGCCGTGGTGACCGCCGAGCCGGCTCCGGTAGAAGCGCCGGAGGTGGTCGAGGCCGCCCCTGCGCCAGCCAAAGAGACTGCACCGGCGCCAGTGGCCGAACCTGCAGTGGAAGAATCGGCCCCTGTGGCTGAGCAAGCACCGCGCGCTGTCGAGCACGCTGTGCATGCCGAGGAAGAACAGCACGAGCCTAAACCTCTCGTCTGATTCCAGCAGCCCATGAAAAAGCCCCGCCCGGGTAACCGGGCGGGGCTTTTTTATACCTGGAGCACCTGACAATCCGGAAACAGCAACGCCTGCGGAACGTCCACATCCCAGGTCACCCCCGGATCCGTCACCGGAACTTCCACCACCCGCCCCGAAGCGAACAGCGGCCGGGCTCCCCGATCACCAGACAGGCCCTGCAACGCTGCGCCATAAGACCGGCCAAAGCCCACCGGATGACCCAACTCATCCCCCAGCCGCGGCACGCTGATGCCCTCCTCGGTCATTGCCTCCATCACCCGACTGGCGGTGGCGGGCAGGATAAAGGGCATGTCCCCCAGCCAGACCATCCAGCCATGAGCATCGGCGCAGGCAGCCACTGCCGCGGCCAGGCTATGCCCCATGCCCACGGACTCCAGCACCAGTACCTGACAACCGTAGGCACGCGCCAGATCCACCACCTGGGGTCGATCCGCCGTGGTCACCAGTACTCGCTGGGCAACGTCCACCGGCAGGCTCACCAGCACCTGCTCCAGCACCGGCCGCTGCACCCCGTCACGCCCGCGGCAGGGCGCCAACAGCTTGTCCTGCCCGGCCCCGGCCACCTGGCGAAAACGCCTGCCCTGCCCCGCCGCCAGGATGATCGCGCAAGGCTTGCGGCTCACCTCACCGTCTCCGCCACTCGCACCGGGAGCTTCTTCTGCAGCGGTTCGACGCCATTTTTCAGCGCGACGATTTCCGCCAGCAACGACAAGGCAATCTCCGCCGGCGTATGGCTGCCGATGGGCAATCCGACCGGCCCGTGCAAGCGCTCGATGGCCTGCGCCGAAAGACCCAGCAGCGCCAGATTGTCCCGGCGTTTCTGGCTGTTGGCCCGGGAACCCAGGGCGCCGACGTAAAATGCCCGGGAGTCGAGCGCCGTCAGCAGCGCCATGTCATCCAGGCGCGGATCATGGGTCAGGGCCACCACTGCCGTGCGCTCGTCGGGCTCGATGCTCAGCACCGCATCGTCGGGCATCCCGGCGACAAAACGTCCATCCTGCCCCTCCCAGCCATGCACGAACTCCTGGCGCGGATCGCAGATCAGCACTTCGAAATCCAGCAAGCGGGCCATCTGCGCCACATAGCGCGACAACTGCCCGGCGCCGATCAGCAGCAAGCGCCAGCGCGGTCCGTAGATCGCCCGCAGGGTGACCCCGTCAAACGCCAATTCATCGCCGCGGTTCGCCGTCTTGAGCAGCACCTGGCCGGTGCCCAGGTTCAGCTCCCGGGCCACGATCTGGTGTGCCTCGCAGCGCTGGAGCAATTCGGCGACCCAGGCCGGGTCGCCAACCCGCTCTTCGGTGAGGCGCAAGGTGCCGCCACAGGGCAGGCCGAATCGCGCCGCTTCCTCCAGGGTCACGCCGTAGGTCACCAGTTGCACCGGCGGCCCGTGGCGAGACAGGCGCCCATCGCCCTGGCGGCTGATCAGGTCATCCTCGATACAGCCTCCGGACACCGAGCCGATCACCACCCCGTCGTCGCGCAAGGCCAGCATGGCGCCGGGTGGCCGCGGCGCGCTGCCCCAGGTCTGCACCACGCTGTACAGCAGCACGCCGCGCCCGGCGCGCCGCCATTCCAGGACACTGCGCAGGACATTCAGGTCGACGCTGTCCATCAGGCGCTCGCCTGCTGCCAGCCCTGCAACTGGTAGCGCACCGGCAGGTTGCGTATGCGCTTGCCGGTGGCGGCGAAGATCGCGTTGCACAGGGCCGGCGCAATCGGCGGCACACCGGGCTCTCCCACCCCGCCCAGGGGCACGTCCCCCGGCGGCGTCACCAGGTGCACCTGCACCTGTTTCGGCGCCAGGGACATGCGCGCCACTTCGTACATATGGAAATTGTCCTGCTGGACCTTGCCCTCCTTGAAGCTGATCTCCCCCAGCACCGCATTGCCCAGGCCCATGACGCAGGCCCCTTCGAATTGCGAGCGGATACGCTCGGGGTTGATCTGCGGGCCGCAATCCACGGCGATATCGGCCTGATGCACGATCAGCGTGCCATCGTCCTTCACCTCCACCTCGATCACCGCCGCCACATAGGTCACGAAGCTGTAGTGCACGGCCAGCCCTAGACCGCGCCCCTTGGGCAGCGAGCGCCCCCAGCCGGCCGCCTTGGCTGCGGTTTCCAGCACCGTGCGCAGGCGCCCGGTATCAATGGGGTAGCGCTCGGGGGATTCGCCGTAGTTCCACTCCTCGCTCAGGGTTCGGGGGTCGATCTGACGATCCGGCCCCAGCAGCTTGAGCTGGTACTGCAGCGGATCCTGGCCGGCCTTGTGGGCCAGTTCGTCGACAAAACTCTGGATCGCGAAGCCATGGGGAATGTTCGACACCGAACGGTACCAGCCGACCCGGGTATGGGCCGCGGCCTCGGGGTTTTCCAGGCGCACGTTGGGAATCGCGTAGGCCATGTTGGTAAAGCCCATGCCCAGCTCGAAGGCGCCTTCGTGATTCATCCCCGGGGCGAACAGCGCGGTGATGCTCGGCGCCACGGTGCGGTGCAGCCAGGCCGCCGGCAGGCCGTCCTTGTTCAGCCCGGCCTTGAGGTATTCCGCCGACACGGTATGGAAGTAGGAGTTGTGGATATCGTCCTCGCGGGTCCACTGCACCCGCACCGCCTTGCCGGGAAAGGCCTTGGCCAGGATCGCAGCCTCCAGGATGAAGTCGGGCTTGGACTTGCGCCCGAAGCCGCCGCCCAGCAGCGTGACGTTCACCGAGACCTGCTCGAAGCCGATCCCCAGGCGTTCGGCGATTCGCTCGCGGGTCACCTGTGGCGCCTGGCTCGGTGCCCACGCCTCGCAGCGACCGTCCTGGAATCGCGCCACGGCCACCATCGGCTCCATCGGCGCCTGGGCCAGGTGCGGCAGGTAATAGCTGGCCTCCAGGCTGCTCTCGGCGCCCTTCAGGGCCTCATCCAGGTTGCCGGTACTGCGCACCACCTTGCCCGGTTGCCGCGCCGCCGCCTCCAGTTGCTTGCGGTATTGGATGGAGTCGTAGCCAGCGTTGGCACCATCCTCCCACTCGATCCTCAAGGCATCGCGGCCCTTGATCGCCGCCCAGGTGTTGCTCGCCACCACAGCCACGCCGCCCAGGGGCTGGAACTCCGAAGGCAAGGGGCGGCTGTCGATGGGCACGACCTTGATCACCCCCGGTACCTTCAAGGCTGCGCTGTCATCCACCGACTTGACCTTGCCGCCATACACCCGGGGCCGCGCCACCGCCGCGAACAGCATGCCGTCGAAATGCACATCGGCGCCGTACACCGCACGGCCGTTGACGATGTCCTGGCCATCGATGGCCCGGGTGGCCTCCTTGCCGATGTAGCGGAACTCCCCGGGCTGCTTCAGGCGCAGGCTATCCCGGGCAGGCACCGCCAGGGCGCCTGCCGCAGCGGCCAGGGCGCCATAGCCCAGCTCACGCCCGGTGGGCTGGTGAACCACCTTGTGCAACTGCGCCCGACACTGCGCCAATGGCACCTGCCACTGCGCAGCGGCGGCCTGTTCCAGCATGGTCCGCGCAGCCGCGCCACAGCGGCGCATGGGCTCGTACCAATGACGCATGCTGCGCGAGCCGTCGGTGTCCTGGTTGCCGAAACGCACCTCGTCACCCGGTGCCTGGCGAACCTTGACCTGCGTCCAGTCGGCGTCCAGTTCATCGGCCACCACCATGCTCAGGCTGGTGCGCACGCCCTGGCCCATCTCCGAGCGATTGCAGATCACCGTGACGCTGCCGTCGCTGGCAATGCTCACGTAGACCTTGGGGTCATCGACCCAGCCGTGGGGCATGCCGTCGGCACCGAATTTCTTGTCCTCGGCAAAGGCTTCCTGCCAGCCCCAGCTCGCAGCCAGCACCAGGGCCCCGGTGGCCCCCACACCTTTGAGAAAGCCCCGGCGGCTGAGGTTGCTCAGGGCAAAATCCTGCGGTAGGCGGTTCATGCCTTGGCCTCCTGCAGATGGCTGGAAGCCTGTCGGATCGCGGTCTTGATCCGGTTGTAGGTGCCGCAGCGGCAGATATTGCCGAGCATCGCCTCTTCGATCTGCTCGTCGCTGGGGTTGGGGTGGACCTTGAGCAAGGCAGTGGCCGACATGATCTGCCCGCCCTGGCAGTAACCGCACTGGGCCACCGCCGTATCCAGCCAGGCCTGCTGCACCACCTGCCCGACCGGGTCGGTATGCAGGTTGTCGATGGTGCTGACGTTCTTGCCTTGCACCGAGCCTATCGGTGTGATGCAACTGCGCGCCGGGTCGCCATCGATATGAATCGTACAGGCGCCGCACAGGCCCATGCCGCAGCCGAACTTGGTACCGTTGTAGCCCGCCACGTCGCGGATAGCCCACAACAGCGGCATGTCCTCGGTGACGTCCAGTTGATGATCTTGACCGTTGAGCTTCAGGGTAATCATGGGCACGCCCGCATTTTCTGAGTGATGGGGTCGAGTCATCCGCCGTGCAGTACCGCGGCTGCGGTGCACGCAGATCGGCTCAGGCTAATCGGGCTCTCTTGTGAAGACAGGCTTCACCGGGCCCTTGGGAACAGCAGAATGCTGATTCTTAGCCTGCTAAGTTAAGCCGCAATTAACAAAAAAGCCTTGCCCGAACGTCAGCCGGGCAAGGCTTTTTGCTATCCACCGCAAGCCGGCTCTCGTTAATAGAGGTTGGGCTCCATCTCCAGCTCGACACTGAAACGCTCGGCGATATCGCGCTGGATCCGCCGCGCCAGTTCCAGCAACTGCAGGCCGCTGGCGCCGCCATAGTTGACCAGCACCAGCGATTGCAAGCGATGGACCCCGGCATCCGCCTCGCGAAAGCCCTTCCAGCCCGCCTGTTCGATCAGCCAACCGGCCGCCAGCTTCACCTGCCCATCGGCCTGGGGGTAACCCACCAGCCCCGGATGCGACTGCTTGATCTGCGCCGCCAGTGCCGCCGGCACCACCGGGTTCTTGAAGAAGCTGCCGGCATTGCCCAGCACGGCAGGGTCCGGGAGCTTCTCGCTGCGAATGCTGCAGATCGCCCGGCTGACATCGCTGGCCGTCGGCTGTTCGATGCCCTGCTCGCTCAGGCGCTGGCGCACCGGACCGTATTCCAGGTGCAGATGATCGACACGGTTCAGGGCAAAGCGCACCCGCAGGATCAACCAGCGACCGGCCTGATGCTTGAACAGGCTGTCGCGGTACGCGAACTGACACTGCGCCAGGTCGAATTCCCGCAGCTCGCCGGTCTGCCGATCGAGGGCAGTCAGGCCGGCGAACACGTCCTTGATCTCCACCCCATAGGCGCCGATGTTCTGCATCGGTGCGGCGCCGACGGTGCCGGGAATCAGGCTCAGGTTCTCCAGCCCGGACAGGCCCTGCTCCAGGGTCCACTGGACAAAGGGATGCCAGGTTTCCCCGGCCTCGGCTTCGACCACCACCCGCTGCCCGTCATCGCTGAGCAGGCGAATGCCACGAGTGGCCATGCGCAGCACCAGGGCCTGGATATCCGCCGTCAGCAGCAGGTTGCTGCCGCCGCCGATCACCAGAAGCGGCAACTGGTGGGTAGCGCAATAGGCCAGGGCCTCGCGTACCTCGTCGTCGCTGTGGGCCTGGGCAAACCACTTCGCCTTGACCTCGACCCCGAAGCTGTTGAACGGCTTGAGGGACACATCGGCCTGAATGTCCAGGGTCATAGCCGCCCCTTCAATTCGACCACCAGCCGGTCGCAGGCATCCTCGATCAGGTCCAGCACCTGCTCGAAACCCTGCTCGCCGTCGTAGTACGGATCCGGCACTTCATCCAGCGCCGCCTCGTAGCGACGCAGGAACAGGTCCAGCTCGGCCTTGCCCCGGGCCGGTTGCAGGGCCTTGAGGTTGCGCAGGTTGCTCTGGTCCATGGCGAAGATCAGGTCATAGGCAGCGAAATCGGCGCTGCCGACCTGCTGCGCCCGTTGCGCCGACAGGTCGTAGCCGCGCCGCAAGGCAGCCTGCTGGCTGCGCTTGTCCGGGGCCTTGCCGATGTGCCAGTCGCTGGTGCCCGCAGAGGCGACCTGCACCTGGTCACCCAGGCCGGCCTCGTGCAACTTGCGGCGCAGCACGCCTTCGGCGGTGGGCGAGCGGCAGATATTGCCCAGGCAGACGAACAGAACCCGCATCAGGCCTCCAGCAGGCGCCGAACGCGCTCAAGGTCTTCGGCGGTATCGACGCCGGTAGGCGGTGCTTCCAGGGCGTCGGCCACGTGGATCCGCACGCCATGCCACAGGGCACGCAGTTGCTCCAGGGATTCGGTGTTTTCCAGCCAGCACGGGCCCCAACTGACGAAGTCGTGAAGAAAGCCGGCGCGGTAGGCATAGATGCCGATGTGACGGCGATAAGGCACGCCTTCGGGCAGTTGCTCACGACTCTGGGCAAAGGCATCCCGAGCCCAGGGCAAGGTGGCGCGGCTGAAGGTCAGGGCCAGGCCGTTGAGGTCGCTGACCACCTTGACCACATTGGGGTTGAACAGGGTCTGCACATCCTCGATCGGCTCGGCCAGGGTGGCCATGCGCGCTTCGGTGTGGGCTGCCAGGTTGGCCGCTACCTGATCGATCACCGACGGCGGGATCAACGGCTCGTCGCCTTGTACGTTGACCACGATCGCATCCGCGGCCAGGCCCAGCTGGGCGGCGACTTCCGCCAGCCGGTCGGTGCCGGAGTTGTGATCTTCCCGGGTCAGCAGCGCCTCGGCGCCAAAGCCCTGGCAGGCCTCGACGATGCGCTGATCATCGGTGGCCACCACGACCCGCTCGGCGCTGCTCTTGCGCGCCTGTTCCCAGACCCACTGGATCATCGGCTTGCCGGCGATCAGTTGCAGCGGCTTGCCTGGCAGGCGAGTGGAGGCGTAGCGCGCCGGGATGACAACGGTAAAGGCGCTGCTCATTTGTCCAGGCGCTCTTCGGTGGTCAGGGTGCGCGCCTCGCTTTCCAGCATCACCGGGATGCCATCGCGAATCGGATAGGCAAGGCCCGCGCCCTTGCTGATCAGCTCGGTCTTGTCGGCGCTGAGTTTGAGGGGGCCTTTGCAGATCGGGCAGGCGAGGATGTCGAGCAGTTTGGTGTCCATGAGGATTCCCTGGATAAAAGCGAATTAAGGCAGCAGACGATCAGGCAGCAGGCGCATCAACTGGGTGTCGAACCAGGCGACGAAGGCCGGCGAAGGCTGGGCATCGACCGCCAGGTACCACCAGTCGTCTGCCGCGAAAGCCCGGCACTTGACCGCATCTTTCTCGGTCATGACCAGCGGCAATGACGGGGTGAAGGTCAAGGCCTGCGCACTGTATTGAGCGTGATCGGCAAATGCATGGGGAACAGGCCGCCAGTGTAGCGTTTCAAGGGTGTTGAAGAAACGCTGGGGATTGCCGATGCCCGCCACCGCATGCAGCGCCTGGCCGGGGGCGAAATGCTCCAGCGCACGGCGCTCGCCACTGCGCAGGTTGACCAGCACCGAGGGCTTGAGATGAAAGGCGAACCCGTCGTCACGGTCATCAACTGCGCCGTTGTAGAGCACCGCGTCGACGCTCTGCAAACGCTCCGCCGGCTCGCGCAGCGGCCCGGCAGGCAGGCAGCGGCGGTTGCCCAGGCCGCGGGCGGCATCGATCAGTACCAGCTCCAGGTCACGGGCAAGGCGGTAGTGCTGCAGGCCGTCGTCGGACAGGATCAGGTCCAGCGGCTCGGCGGCCAACAGGGCCTGTACCGCGCGGCCGCGATCCGGATCGATCATCAGCGGCACGCCGCAGCGCTGGACGATCAGCAGCGGCTCATCACCGGCCACCGCGGCGCAATCTTCGGCGCTGACGCGCCAGGGCAGTTGCGCCGGCTTGGCACCGTAGCCGCGGCTGACCACCCCGACCCGCAATCCGAGGCGCTGGCAGTGCTCCACCAGCCACAGGATCAACGGCGTCTTGCCGGTGCCGCCGACGGTGATGTTGCCCACCACGATCAGCGGCACAGGTGGTTGATAGATCGCCCCCTCACCGGCAAGAAAGCGCTGGCGCTTGCCCGTCACCACTCGGCGATACAGGCATTCCAGGGGGCGCAGCAGTTTCAGCGCGGGGTGGCCGTTGTACCAGGCATTGAGCAGGCGATCGGAAAGTGCCATCAGGGTGCCGGGTCCGCCTCGACGGTGGTCATGCGCAGGTGGCTGAAACCGAGCTTGCCGGCTGCATCCATGGCAGTGATCACCGCTTGATGCTGGGTCTTGCCGTCGGCGCTGATGGACAGCGGCAGGTTGGTGTCGCCCGCCGACTCCTTCTGCAGGGCCTCGATCAAGGTCTCCAGGTCATTTTTGGGCAGGACCTGGTTGTTCACCGAAAACACGCCGTCGGCGCTGATGGCGATATCCAGTTGCTTGACCTGCTGGTCTTCGGCCGGCGAGCCGCTGACCGCTTCCGGCAGGTCGACCCGCAGCTCGGTTTCCCGGGTGAAGGTGGTGGTGACAACAAAGAACAGCAGCAGGATGAACACCACGTCGATCAACGACGCCAGGTTGATGTCCACGGTTTCCCGGGGCTTGCGACGGAATTTCACGCTTTGCCCTCGGCCAGATCGACATCGCGGTCGCCCTGGATCACTTCCACCAGCTTGATCGCCTCCTGCTCCATGCCCACCACCAGTTCATCGACCCGGCGTTGCAGGAAGCGGTGGAAGAACACCGAGGGAATGCCCACCATCAGGCCGGCGGCGGTGGTGATCAGTGCTTTGGAAATACCGCCTGCGAGGATGTGCGCGTTGGTGGTCATGCCCGAGCCCATGAACGAACTGAAGATGTCGATCATGCCCAGCACGGTGCCCAGCAGCCCCAGCAGCGGTGCCATGGCGGCAATGGTGCCGAGGGCGTTGAGGTAGCGTTCCAGCTCATGGATGACCCGGGCGGCAGCCTCTTCGATGCATTCCTTCATGATCTCGCGGCCATGCTTGGAGTTGGCCAGGCCCGCCGCCAGAATCTCGCCCAGGGGCGAATCGGCGCGCAGTTCCTTGAGCTTTTCCTTGTTCAGCTGCTTGTCCTTGATCCAGCGCCAGACCTGCCCCAGCAGGTGGGGCGGGGTGACACGACTGGCCCGCAGGGTCCACAGACGCTCGGCAATGATGCCCACGGCAGCAATGGAACTCAGAATGATCGGCAACATCATCCAGCCGCCGGATTTGACCAATTCCCACACAGTGACAGCCCCCTCGAAAAAGTGCGCCACTCTAACATAGGGGCCGGACGCACCGAAGACCGTGATGTCGCATGCTCACAGGCTTTAATAACCCACGGTTATTTAAGGCATTGCGGGCGGCTCACGCCAGAATCGCCGCTGCTCGCGAAGGCCATGCGCCGCTCCGAAGGCCCCCAGTTGCAGCCTCAGGGCGCCCTGTTCGGCACTGTCATAAATTGCCATGTCCAGGCGCCGATAGCGTGCCAGCACTTGAGGATGGGGATGGCCGAAGGCATTGCCCCGCCCACGGGAAATCAGCACCGCGTCGGGGGCCAGCCGTTGCAGTAAGGCCATGGATGAAGAGGTGCGGCTGCCGTGATGGGGGGCCTGCAGCCAGTGGGTCCGCACCGCCAGCGGGCTGTCGAGCAAGGCTCGCTCGGCACGGGCGTCGATGTCCCCGGTGAGCAGCAGGCGCTCGCCGGCAGCCTCGACCTGGAGCACGCACGAAGCCTGATTGCCGTCGGTCGCCGCCGCCCATTGCCACTGGCGAAAGCGCACGCCATTCCACACCCAGCTCAGCCCACTGTCGCAAGGCCTTGCCTGCAGGCCCGCGGGCAAGGCGTCGGGCTGGCCTCCGCGGACCTCGCCCACGGGCATTGCGCGCTGCACCGCCTGGGCGCCACCGGCATGGTCGTTGTCGGCATGGCTGAGCAGCATCAGGTCCAGCCGCCGGATGCCGAGCCTGTGCAGGGTCGGCACTACCACTCGCTCTCCCAGGTCGAACTCGGCGACCCGCGCGCCAGCGTCATACAGCAGGGCGTGATCACGGGTCCGCAGGATGAATGACAGGCCCTGCCCCACATCAAGCTGCCAGACCTCCACCTCGCCTTCGGGCACGCGCGCCAGGGGTGGCCAGACCGCCAGGAGCAACAGCGGCCAACCCAGAACCCGCATGGGCACGCCCCTGGGCAACAGCAGCAACAGGCAGCCCAGAGCATTCATGCTCCATAGCCACAGAGGGATCTGCGGCGGCACCCAGGCCGGCCACCCACCGGCAATCAATCCGAGCAAGCGGAACAACCCGCCCAGCAATCCACCGGCCAGCCACAACAGGCCCTCACCCACATAAGGCACCGGCAGCAGCAGGCTGCCGAGCAAAGCCGGCGGCAACACCAGAAAGCTGATCCAGGGCACCGCCAGCAAATTGGCCAGCGGCCCGCTGAGGCTGATAGGCAGCCCCAGAGCCAGCAACGGCGGCAGCAGGCCAATGGCGATCAACCATTGGGCCCGGGTCCAGCCCTGCCACCAGCTCCACGCCCCCAGGCGCCCGGCAAAGATCAAGATCAGGATTGCCACTGCGGCAAAGGACAGCCAGAACCCCGCCTGCAAGCTGGCCAGCGGCTCGGCCAGCAACACCGCATTCAACGCCAGCAGCAGGGGCCAGCCGGCCCGCAGATGGCGAAAGCGCATGCGCCAGAGCAGTACCAGGGCGACCATCACACAGGCGCGCTGCACTGGCACATCGAACCCCGCCAGCAGGCCGTAGCCCAGGGCGCCGAGCCAGGCCAGGGCACAGGCCCAGGGCAACCACGGCAAGCGCTCGGGCCAGAGACCATGGCGGGCCAGCCCGGCCACCGCGAAATAGATCACCCCAGCCAGCAGGCTGATGTGCTGCCCGGAAATCACCATCAGGTGGACGGTGCCGGTGTCCTGCAACAGCTGCCAGTCTTGCCGCGTCAGGCCGGAACCGTCGCCCATCACCAGCGCCGCCAACCCCGCACCGCGCCCCTGAGCCTCGACCTCTAGCAAGCGCTGGCGCAAGCCTTGCCGCCAGGCCTGCGGGGCCGGGGCCGGTGCCAGCAACTGCCCGGCCTTGACCGTGCCGGTGGCGCCGATACGGCGCGCCAGCAGCCAGGCCTGGTAATCGAAGCCCTGGGGATTCAACAAACCCATCGGCTGGCGAAGCTTGACCGCCAGCCGCCAGCGCTCGCCACTCTTGAGCGCCGGGCCCTCATGCCAGGCCAGGCGCATGCGCCGGGGCAGCCGCTCACGGCGGGCCTGGGCATCTTCCAGCTCGAAACGCACCACGCCGCCCGCCTGCTCCGGCAGGCCGCTCACCCGCCCCTCCAGCCAGCGGGTCTGTGACTCCAGGCGCGGCGCCAGGCGATCATCAAGGGCCGACTGCGCGGAGACACAGGCCCAGGTGAAACCGAACAGGAAAAATGCCACTGGATGTGTACGAAACGGCAACAGCATCAAGGCCAGTATCGCCATACACAGCAGCAGCCAGCCTGGGGGCAAGGCCGGCATGAAACCCAGCGCCAGCAGCCCCGCAGCCAGCGCCAGCATTGCGCTACGCATCCGCCCGCCCCTCCTTGGGAGTTCATACTCTTGGCTTAGTCGAGGATGGGCAGCGCGGCTTTATCATTTGTCACAATGTCTGAATTTTCGCCGACTAGAATCCGGTCATAATCGTCGCCTGACCCGACCGAGAAGCCTTATGCCCCGGCGCTTATTCAAACGTTACATGCCAGATCCGACCAGCATCCGGGAACACAAGTCCTTACGCTTTCTCGGCACCCTGCTGCATGACGCCAACCTCTGGCACCTCAATCGACACTCGGTGGCCCGGGCCATGGCCGTGGGCCTGTTTGCCGCCTTTATTCCCATTCCAATGCAGATGTTGCTGGCTGCGGTACTGGCCATCTGGCTACGCGGCAATATGCCCATCAGTGTCAGCCTGGTCTGGTTGACCAACCCCATCACCATGCCGCCGGTGTTCTTCTGCACCTACCAACTGGGGGCCTGGCTGATGAACGTGCCGCCGCGCACCCTGCCCGACGAGCTGACCTGGGAGTGGATCAGCAGCCAGCTGGCAACCCTGTGGCAACCCTTCCTCCTCGGCTCGGTGGTGGCCGGGCTGGTGCTGGGGGCCACTGCCTATTGCCTGACCATGCTCTATTGGCGCTGGTGGGTCGCGCGCCAATGGTCCAGGCGCAAGCAGCAACGGCAGTGACCAACGAAAACGGCCTCCCGAGGGAGGCCGTTTGCATGACGCACTAAAGGCATTTACTGACGCATGCCGCGCCCGCTCACCAGCAGCCGTGCGCAACCGATATACAGCACCAGGGTGGCCACCAGCATGAAGGTAATGGCGATGCTGATCTTGATGTCCGACACCCCGAGGATGCCGAAACGGAAGGCGTTGACCATGTGCAGCACCGGGTTGGCCAGGGACACCGTCTGCCAGAACGGCGGCAGCAGGTTGATCGAGTAGAACACCCCGCCCAGGTAGGTCAGGGGCGTCAGCACGAAGGTCGGGATGATCGAGATATCGTCGAAGTTGCGTGCAAAGACTGCGTTGATGAAGCCCAGCAGCGAGAAGATGGTCGCGGTCAGCACTACCACCAGCACCGTGATGCCCAGGTGGTGCACCTGCAGCGTGGTGAAGAACAGCGACAGCAGCGTCACGATGACCCCCACCATCAGCCCCCGCAGCACCCCGCCCAAGGTGTAGCCGATGAGAATGGTATGGGGCGACAACGGCGAGACCATCAACTCCTCGATGGAGCGCTGGAACTTGCTGCCGAAGAAGCTCGATACCACGTTGCCGTAGGAGTTGGTGATCACCGACATCATGATCAGCCCCGGGACGATGTACTCCATGTAGGTGAAACCACCCATGTCGCCGATCTGCCGGCCGATCAGGTTACCGAAGATGACGAAGTACAGGACCATGGTGATGGCCGGGGGCAGCAGGGTCTGCGGCCAGATCCGGGTGAAGCGCCGGACTTCGCGATAGACAATGGTGTTGAGCGCCACCAGGTTGGGTTTGAACTCCGAACTCATACCGCCACCTTCGACAGATTCTTCTCCACCAGGGACACGAACAACTCCTCAAGACGGTTGGTTTTGTTACGCAGGCTCAGCACCTCGATGTTCTGCAGGGCCAGTTGGCCGAACAGCGCGGTGATGCCCACGGCCTTGTCCACCTGGACCTCCAGGGTATGGCTGTCCACCAGCCGGGTCGGATAGCCGGCCAGTTGCGGCGCCACGCTCAGGTCGTTCTTCAGGTCGAGGAGGAAAGTCTCCACATGCAGCTGGCTGAGCAACTGGCGCATGCTGGTGTTCTCGACGATGGTGCCGTGGTCGATGATGCCGATGTTGCGGCACAGCTGCTCAGCCTCTTCCAGGTAGTGGGTGGTGAGGATGATGGTGATGCCTTTCTGGTTGAGCTCGGTGAGAAAGCTCCACATGGAACGGCGCAGCTCGATATCGACCCCGGCGGTAGGTTCGTCAAGGATCAACAGGCGCGGTTCATGCACTAGCGCGCGGGCGATCATCAGGCGCCGCTTCATGCCACCGGACAGGGAACGCGAAGGCACATCGCGCTTGTCCCACAGGCCGAGCTGGGTCAGGTACTGCTCGGCGCGCTGCTTGGCGATCTTCGCCGGAATGCCGTAGTAGCCGGCCTGGGTCACGACGATGTCGAAGGTTTTCTCGAACTGGTTGAAGTTGAATTCCTGCGGCACCACGCCGATGCAACGCTTGAGCGCCGCCGGCTCACGATCCAGGTCGTGGCCGAAGACGCTCACCGTACCGCTGGTCTTGTTCACCAGGGTCGAGAGAATGCCGATGGTGGTGGATTTGCCGGCCCCGTTAGGGCCGAGCAGGGCGAAAAAGTCACCTTCGGCGACATCCAGATCGATACCACTCAGGGCCTGGAAACCGTTGCCGTAGGTTTTGGTTAGCTGCCGGATGGACAGAGCGGAACTCATATCGGATTCATGCACCAAGAAGGGGGAATTTTATAAGTAAGGGCGGCCCGAGCCGATTGCAACGACGCCGGACGCCCGCCATGTTGCGTGCCTGCGTCGTGCAAGTACAGTCACCCGTATCGATAGTGGGTATTAAGTCAACGCGGTCATCACGGCCTGGCGATAGGCCGGGCGCTGTTTCAAGCGCTCATACCAGGCTTGCAGATGGGGCATGGAAGGACGCTCGATGGGCATCTCGAACCAAGCGTAGATGAAACTGCCGAGGGGAATGTCGCCTACGCCGATCTCCTGCCCGGACAGGTAAGGCTGCTCGCCCAGGGCCTGATCGACCCGCGCCAGCAGCTCGGCACACGTGGCCTTGGCGGCGTTGATCTGCGCCCAGTCCTGCTGCTCGGCCGGGGTGCGCAATACGCCCCAGAACAGATGCCGGAAGGGTTCAGCGAAGGTCGAGGTGGTCCAGTCCATCCACTTCTCGGCGCTGGCCCGCAGTTGCACGTCGGCCGGGTACCAGTGGCTATCGGCGGCGTAGCGCGCAGCCAGGTAGCGCACGATGGTATTGGACTCCCAGAGCACGAAGTCGCCGTCTTCAATCAGTGGAATCCGGCCATTGGGGTTCAGCGCCCGGTACGCCGGGGTGTCCACCACCCCAAAGGCGCCGCCGGCGTCCAGGGACTCATAGGCGAGCCCCAGTTCCTGCGCGCACCAGAGTGCCTTCCTGACATTCGACGAGTTCTTGCGACCCCAGATCTTCAGCATGACCATCCCTCAGTAATGAATGCCGGGGCAGTCTACGCCTGATCAGCCGCGACTCAAATCGCCGCGCAGGTCTGCCAGCACTTGCGGCTGCTGCGCGTCGAACAGGTGCGGGTAGCATTTTTCCAGGTGGCCGAAAAACAGCTCCTGCGGCACGTCGGCAAACTGCCCGTGGTCCACCAGGTACTCCATCGACTGTTCGCCCTGGCGATTGAAAGGCTGGAAAACGCTGTCCTCCAGGCCGTCGAAATCCAGCGGCGCCACATCGAACATTTCACACAATTGCCGGTTGAACGCCGGCGTGGCCTTGACCCAACGACCCTGCAGATAGAACTCGGTGTAGCCGTGCATGGCGAATACATCGCTGCGCAGCAGCTCCAGCAGCCTGGGTGTGGACAGGTGATTGCGCACATCGGCCAGGCCGATGCGCGCCGGTATCCCGCAATGCCGGGCACAACCGGCGAGCAAGGTGGCCTTGGGCACGCAATAGCTCTCGCCGGTGGCCAGGGCATGGCTGCCGCGCAAGGTCTGGGGATCACGGCTGAAACTGTAGAAGTTGTAGCGTACGGCCTCGCGCACCGCGTAATAGAGGCTGACGGCTTGCTGTCGGGGATCGCGGCTGGCACCGCGATGAGTTTCGGCGAACTCCACCACCGCCGGGTGGTCACTATCGATGAAGCGGCTGGGACGCAGGTACTCGTGCATGGGCATGACCTCCGAGAGGAAGCCTGAGTCTATCGAGGCGTCCGCCCCAGTGATAACGACGTATCGGCCAAAGATCATGGCCCCCACGATCAACCGGGCCTGGCCCGCAAGATACAGACTTGCATTGCACCCGCACTGCCCTGCTCACCCGCGCTGTCGAAGGCCGACTACGCTCTGAGGGTGATTTCACCCCTGGTTTCACGGAGGATTGAATATGCTGTTGTTGTGGATACTGGTTCTGGTGCTCGCAGTGGCCTACCTGGCCCATCGCCGTACCGCCCCCCTGCCCGCCCTGGGCGTGGTCGCCATCTACCTCTTGGCCATGGGCGCCTTTAGCCGCGCCCCCGGCTGGCTGCTGCTGATTTTCTGGGTGCTGCTGGCAGCGGTCGCCGCCCCTCTGCTGCTGCCCGATCTGCGGCGCAAGTATTTCAGTGCGCCGCTATTCAGCTGGTTCCAGAAGGTTCTGCCGCCGATGTCCCAGACCGAGCGCGATGCCATCGATGCCGGCACCGTCTGGTGGGACGGCGAGCTGTTCAGTGGCCGCCCCGACTGGAATACCTTGCTGGCCTACCCCAAGGCCCAGTTGACCGAAGAAGAGCAGGCGTTCATCGACGGCCCGACCGAGGAGCTGTGCGCCATGGTCAGCGACTGGCAGATCGGCCAGCACATGGACCTGCCGGCCGAAGCCTGGGCCCACATCAAGGAGCACGGTTTCTTTGCCCTGATCATTCCCAAGGAGTTCGGCGGCAAGGGCTTCTCGGCCTACGCCCACTCCCAGGTGGCCATGAAGCTGGCCACCCGCAGCGGCGACCTGGCCTCCACCGTGATGGTGCCCAACTCCCTGGGCCCGGCCGAACTGCTGCTGCACTACGGCACCGACGAACAGCGCAATCACTACCTGCCGCGGCTGGCCCGGGGCGACGACATTCCCTGCTTCGCCCTCACCGGCCCCCTGGCCGGCTCCGATGCCGGGGCCATGCCCGACACCGGGATCATCTGCAAAGGCCAATGGCAGGGTGAAGAAACACTGGGCCTGCGCCTGAACTGGGAAAAGCGCTACATCACCCTGGGCCCGGTGGCCACCCTGCTCGGCCTGGCCTTCAAGGCCCATGACCCGGACCACCTGCTGGGCGACCAGGAAGACCTGGGCATCAGCCTGGCACTGATCCCCACCGACACCCCCGGGGTGGATATCGGCCGCCGCCACCTGCCCCTGGGCGCGGCCTTCATGAACGGCCCGAACTCCGGCAAGGACGTGTTCATTCCCCTGGACTTCCTCATCGGCGGCCAGGAAATGCTCGGCAAGGGCTGGATGATGCTGATGAATTGCCTGTCCGTGGGCCGTTCGATCTCCCTGCCCGCGGTGGGCACCGGCGCCGCCAAATTCACCAGCCTGGTGACCGGCCAGTACGCCCAGGTGCGGGAGCAGTTCAACGTGCCCCTCGCCGCCTTCGAGGGCATCCAGGAGGCTCTGGCCCGCCTCGGCGGCAATGCCTGGCTGATGGACAGTGCACGCATGCTCACTGCCAACGCCGTGGACCTAGGGGAAAAACCCTCGGTGCTGTCGGCGATCCTCAAGTACCACCTCACCGAGCGCGGCCGCGAGTGCATCAGCCACGCCATGGACGTGCACGGCGGCAAGGGCATCATCATGGGCCCCAACAACTACCTGGGCCGCAGCTGGCAAGGAGCGCCGATCTTCATCACCGTGGAAGGCGCCAACATCCTTTCGCGCAACCTGATGATCTTCGGCCAGGGGGCAATCCGCTGCCATCCGTTCGTGCTCAAGGAAATGGCCCTGGCCGGTCGCGAAGACCACGACCAGGCGCTGCAGGAGTTCGACGCCCTGCTGCTCAAGCACATAGGTTTCGCCGTGAGCAACGCCGCCAGCACCCTGGTGCTGAACCTCGGCCTGGGCCACTTCGAACACGTTCCGGGAGACAAGGTCAGCCAGGGCTACTTCCGTGCCCTGAACCTCCAGGCCGCGGCCTTCGCCCTGCTGGCGGACTTCTCGATGATGCTGCTGGGGGGCGAACTCAAACGCCGCGAGCGCCTTTCCGCCCGCCTGGGGGATGTGCTCAGCCACCTGTACCTGGCGTCGGCAGCGCTCAAGCGCTACCACGACCTGGACTCCCCGGAATACCTGCGCCCCCTGCTGGCCTGGGCCATGGAAGAGAGCCTCGGGCATTCCGAACGGGCCCTGGACGAGTTGCTCAGCAACTTCCCCAACCGGGTGTTCGGTTGCCTGCTGCGGGTGCTGGTGTTCCCCTTCGGCCGTCGCCATACCGGGCCATCGGACCAGCTGGATGCCGAAGTGGCGGCGATCATCGGTCGAGCCCAGGGCGATCCGGCCCTGGAAGCGGTGCTTGCCGGCTGCTACCGCCCGCAATCCAAGGACGACCCGGTGGGCGCCCTGCAACATGCCAGCAACCTGCTGAGCGCCGTACACCCGTTGCACAAGAAGCTCCACGAAGCGCTGAAAAGCGGCCAGGTCAAACCGGCTGCCGGCGAATCGGCCATCGACGCGGCGCTGGAAGCCGGCGTGCTGCAGGCCGCCGAGGCCCAGAGCCTGCACGAGGCCGAGGCGGCGCGGCGCAAGGTCATCAATGTGGATGATTTTGCCAAGGAGGAGCTGACCCTGAGCGAAGGCAAGACCCGCTAGACGGCCGCCTTCGGGGCAGGTCGATTATGAAACCGGGCGCGGGAGCTATATACTCCCGCGCCCGTTTTGCTCTTGAGGACCCTGTCATGTCCAACATCGTCGCCGATCATCTCGTCCTGCTGGACCACCTGCGCAGCATCCTGGTCGCCGTAGGTGAAGCCGAACAGGTGCCCGAGGAAAGCCACGCGCTGTTCCTGGAGCGCTTCGACGAACTGCGCGCCTCGCTGCCGATCGACCCGATCGAAAGCCAGTACCTGGGCCAGGACCTGCTGTGCCAGATCATGCAGCGCTACCCGCAGATCGCCCACCTGGTGCCTCGTGACCTGCTGTGGTTCTTCGCCGGTGACTGCCTGCACTACATGCCCGATGAAGAAATCGACCTGTACCAGGCCCTGGAAGAGCGCCGTTTCGAAGCCGAGCAGAACGACGAGCCCTTCGACTGGAACCAGGAAAAGCAGCTGCTGGCGCTTTCTGCCCAGGACAGCAAGCACTGATCACTGCGCCCGGCGCAGCCAAGGCCCGCACGGTTCGCCCGGCGGGCCTTTTTCATGGGCGCCTTTTAGCGCCGGCCTGTCAGAGAATTCGCTGGCAAGCCAGCTCCTACAGCGGGCGTTCCGCTTTGCCCGGGCGGTTGAGGGTCGGCTCCTTGGCCAGGCACTCCACCAGGTAGTCGATGAAAACCCGCAACTTGGGCGGCAGGTAACGGGTCGGTGAATGCAGCAGCCAGGCACCGCCGTGGTAGGAGGCCAGGAAGGTCCACTCCGGCAGCACCTGGACGATCAGCCCCTGCTCCAGGGCATGGCGCGCGGTGAAGTACGGCAGGCTGCCGATCCCCAGGTGTTGCAGCACCGCATCCAGGCGCACCCCGGTGTGGTTGGCCGCATAGCGCCCGCGCACCCCCACCGTGACCGCCTTGCTGCCCTGGGTGAACTTCCAGCGCGCATCGCTGGGGGTCTCGCCCAGGTAGATGCAACTGTGCTGGCGCAGGTCCTGGGGATGGGCCGGCGTACCGTGCTCGGCCAGGTACTGCGGGGTGGCGCAGAGCAGGTGATCGATGCGCAACAGCTGGCGGCCGATCAACCCGGGCGGCGGGCGATCGGTGATGCGGATCGCCAGGTCGACGTTGTCGTCGATCAGGTCGACATCGCGGTCCTCATGCAGCAGTTCCACATCGACCTGGGGATAGCGCCGCAGAAACTCCGGCATGTGCGGGTGCACCACGAAACGCCCCACCGCCTTGGGCACGCTGACCCGCACCACGCCTTCGGCTTCGTGGGTGAACTGGCCGCTGACCTCCATCACCGAACGGGCCGCACTGACCATTTCACTGCAACGCTTGAACACCTCTTCGCCACCGTCGCTCAAGCGCAACTTGCGTGTGGTGCGCTGCAACAACCGGGTGGCCAGGGCCTTTTCCAGGCGCGAGATGCTGCGGCTGACCGCCGAAGGCGAGGAGCCCAGCTGGCGTGCCGCCTCGGAGAAGCTGCCGGTCTCCACGACCCTGACGAAAATGGCCATTTCTGCCAGCAAAGGCAGGGGTAGATTTATGCTCATGACGCAATAGTCCATTGAGTTTCGAACGGATTATCACGCAATTGCCCAGGCCGCATAATAAAAAAACACTGAATTCCAGGGTTAGAGAAATGACGCGGCGCCTGTATTACGACAATGACCAGTTACTGACCTCCGTCGAGGTCCTGAGCTGCATCCCCCACGAACAGCAATTCGCGATCACCCTCAACGCCACGCCCTTCCACCCCCAGGGTGGCGGCCAGCCCAGCGATACCGGCTGGATCGGCCAGGCCGCCGTTCTGCGGGTGGCCCAGGAAGGCGAGCAGATCGTGCATTACCTGGACCAGCCGCTGGAGCCGGGCATTTTCGAGGCCCGGGTCGATGAGGCCGCGCGCCTGTTCAACAGCCGCATGCACTCCGCCGGGCACCTGATCGGCCACTTCGTGCAAAGCCAGGGCTGGATACCGATCAAGGCCCATCACTGGCCAGGTGAAGGCCGGGTGTCGTTCAAACCGGCAGAGCAGCCCCGGGAGATCGACGGCGCCAGCGTGCAGGACGCGATTGCGCAGTGGATAGAGGCCGACCTGGAACGGCATAGCACAATGGCGGACGGTTCGCGCCAGATCAGCTTTGGCCAACTGCCGGCCTATGGTTGCGGCGGCACCCACGTCAGCCACCTGCAGCAGCTGGGCGCGGTGCTCATCACCGCGGTCTCACTCAAGAAAGGCACCCTTTCGGTCAGCTATAGCCTCGACTGAAAACGGCCTGCCACTCAATCATCCTGCTTTGCGGAGTCCGCATGCTGTCCAACTATCTTGGCGAGTTCCTCGCCCTGGCCCTGGTTCACTTTCTCGCGGTGGTCGCTCCCGGGCCGGATTTTGCCGTGACCATCCGCCAGAGCGTGCGCTTTGGCCGCATGACCGGGGTCTGTACCGCCCTGGGCATCGGCGCCGGCATCTCGGTGCACGTGCTCTACACCCTGCTGGGGGTGGGCGCCCTGATGCACGCTACGCCCTGGTTGCTGAGCGCGGCCAAGCTGCTGGGCGGCGCCTACATTCTGTACTTGGGTATCAGCCTGCTGCGCAGCAAGGCCAAGACCAGCCTTCCCGGCGAGGCGCCCACCGATGAGCCCCAACAGACCTTGCTGCGAGCCTTTACCACGGGGTTTCTGACCAATGCCACCAACCCCAAGGCGACCCTGTTTTTCCTGGCGATCTTCACCACCCTGGTCAGCGCCACCACCCCACTGAGCATCCAGGCCCTATATGGCGCCTGGATGTGCCTGGTGAATGCGCTGTGGTTCGTGATCGTCGCGCTGTTCTTCTCCAGCTCTCGGGTGCGCTTGCTGTTCATGCGCCTGGGGCACTGGTTCGAGCGCTGCATGGGGCTGATCCTGCTGCTGTTCGCCGGGCGGTTGCTGCTGTCGCTGTAGACAAGGCAAACGACAAAGGCCCGCACAGGTGTACTGGCGGGCCTTTTTTCTGGGCACTGGCTGCAGTGTTGAATCGCAGGCAAACAAAAACGCCGCTCAATGAGCGGCGTTCTTGTGAATTTGGAGCGGGAAACGAGACTCGAACTCGCGACCCCGACCTTGGCAAGGTCGTGCTCTACCAACTGAGCTATTCCCG
>NZ_JBQOIE010000011.1:0-238309 GCF_052665325.1 Pseudomonas sp. 8(2025)
TAGTTCAGTCGGTTAGAATACCGGCCTGTCACGCCGGGGGTCGCGGGTTCGAGTCCCGTCCGCTGCGCCATATTCGGCAACCTGGAACACTGAACGCCAGGTCGCCACACAAAGCCCGCTCAATGCGGGCTTTTTGCTGTCTGGGATTTGTATCGGTTCGAATCCTGCGCATGAAAAAAGCGGCCCTCGGGCCGCTTTTTGCGTTTTTGCCTACTGCTCGGCGTTACGGCTATGCCGGTAGTCGCTGACGGCTTCATACACCGCCTTGCGCAGACGGTTGATGCCGCCGATGGGGCGATGGGCTTCCAGACCGAACCAGGGGTTGAAGGACTGGTTGTCGCAAGCCAGGTTCTGCGCCGGGGTATCGAAGTCCTGGGCGGGAAGGGTCACCCGTGCCACCGTTTCAAAGGGGGCGTCACTTTCTTTCCATTCAATGCTGGTGTCTTCGATCGGCATGAAACGGTTCGGGTCCTGGCGCTGGACCTGCAGTACGAAACAGGCGCCAACCCGATCGGTGGAGAGTTGCTGGGTCAGGGCGCTGCGCAGGAAGTTGGGCAGATCCTGGTTCTGTGCTGGCAGGCTGTAGGCCGGGCAACTCTCGGGGTCCGGCATGACCCGGAATTTGGCGTTGGCATTGCCGAACTTGTAGGGCGAGACCGAGTAGTAGGTGGTCTGGGTCGGGCTGGCCGGGGCCGGTGACAGGGTCGCCAGGGCGATGAACAGATGCCGTACCTGCCAGGTGCGCGGATCCCACCCGGGGAAGAATGCGCCGACTTTCTTGCCGTCCGCCTGGGCGGCGATGTTCTGCTGATATTCGGCTACGTCGCTGACGAAGAAATTCGGATGATTGAACATCACGAAGTCCTGTTCACGGCGTTGTGATTCCGACGCCATCAGTTGTTGCCCGGGAACATCCAGTAGCTTGATCGCCATGCCGCGGGCGTCGCGAATACTGTCGAACTGCGGGTAGGCGTTGCCGTTGGACAGGCGTACGACGGCCTGCCAGGTCTGGCCAGGGGTGGCAAATACTCCCTGGCGCAGTGGCGGGCTCAAGTCGTTGAGGACCTGGACCTGTGCCTTCACGCAACCGTGGGCCTTGGCATGGGCATCGCGCAGGTAGCGGGTGCCTTCGCGGTGCTGGTCAACGATGCGTACCGCGGTCTGGATGATGTCCTGGGTGCGGGCTGCCTCATCGGCAGGAACCTGCTCCTGCACCGCTACCGGGCCTCGGTGGTGCCAGGCGAACCAGGCACTGGACAGTGCCCAGCCCAGCAGGCCGATGACCAATAGCAATAACAGGGTCCTGCCCAGCAAGGCGCCGAGGCGCAGCCACAGTCGGGCCAGCAGGGACGGTCGTTTTCTGGCGAGATCGAGTTTCATGGCAATTGCGACTCCAATGGTCCGCCCAGCACTTTCAGGTATTCCAGCAAGGCCCAGCGTTCTTCTGGCTGCAGCAGTGGGCCGATAACGCCATTGCCACGCTGGCCGGCGCGGAATTCGTGGCCGCTGTTGTGGTTGCCGCTGATGCGGGTATCGAATTCAAAACCGTTCTTGAAGGCTTCCGGGCGATAGCCCAGGTGCTTGGGATCGTACTCGAAGGTGCCGCGGTAGAAGGTTGTCGAGCGCTCCGATTGCGGAGACAGCAGTTGATAGAGGTTGGGTACCGAGCCGTTGTGCAGGTACGGCGGTGTGGCCCAGACCCCGGCCAGCGGGCGGGCCTTGTAGGCGCGCAACTCGCGTACGCCGATCGGCAGCCCGTAGCCGTCCAGCCGCGGGCGCTCCTCGGGGGTGACCTTGGCGTCGCGATAGGCGCGCTCTTCGACAAAGGCCGTGATGTAGGCCAGGCCCTTGGCAGCCGAGAGTTGACGCAGGTCCAGCGGTTCGCTGGGTGTCGGGTGCAGCTCGACGTTGGACCTGGCCAGTTCGGCGGTATCCCACTGCAAGGAGCTCAGGTCATAGCGCAGGTCGGCGATATTGCTCGCCGAATTCGGGTCGGTGCCAATCACCGCTACCGGAAGCATTTTCAACTGCTGTACGGGGCGGCCGTTGTTGTCGCTGACCGAGGGTACATGGCAGCCGGCACAGTTGCTGGCGAACAGCTCGCGGCCCTTGGCGGCCAGCGGCTTGTCGATCGTGCCCAGCAAGGCTTCCGGCCAGGCCGGTGGCTTGAGGCGCTGCAAGGTTTCCTCGATCAGGTTGAGATCGCGGACACGTACGCTGGAAGGGTAGCGGGCCTCGCCGGTGAGGGGTTGGCCGTTGGCGTCGAACAGGTTCAGGGTGGCGCCAACCCCCAGGGCTTCGCCGATATTGCGCGCCATGGGTTGCTGCGCCGAGCCGTTCCACTGGACCCAGTCGAAGGTCCAGATATCCCAGAGTTGCGGGTAGTCCACCGGGGCATTGGCAATCCGATAGTTCTCAGGGGAAATGGCGTCGCCGAAGCTGGCATTGGCGATGCGGCCAAAGGCGTCGGTACGGCCCGGACCCTCTTCGGTTGGATAGAGGCCGCGATGGGTATCGTTCCAGGCCACCCGCAGGAAGTTATCCAGCGAGACCTTGAAGTCCTTGCGCAGTTGTTCGTGCCTGGCTTCGTAGTCGGCACCCAGCACCTTGCGGGCGAAGCGCTCGAATTTCCAGGGGTTGTAGTAGGTGCTGGTCAGGCTGGCCACGAGGGCCTGGCCGAAGCTGCCACCACGCAGGGTCGGTACGCTGGACGGCAGCACGTGCTGCGCCGAGCCGCCATCAATGCGCAGGGCTTGATGGTTGAAACGCAGCTCGCCGGTGTGGCAGGCAGCACAGGTGATGTCCAGGTATTGTTCCGCGCTGCCCGGATTCTGATGGCGGGCGAAGCCCACGGGCAGGTTGCCGGGATTCTGCGCTGTGGCTTTCTGCCCCGGCTCCACCAGGAAGCCGAAGCGGGCCAGGTACTCGGGAGCGGCAAAGGGCTGCTCGGAGAACGGCAGTTCCAGAGCGCTGAACCATTCATAGCGCAGGCCTTTGACCTGGGTGCCCTGGGGAGTGAAATAGTAGGTCTGGCGATCCTTGGCATCCCATTGGTCCAGGTAGTGCACCTGTTCAACGGGTACATAGTCGGGGAGTTTCGGATTGGCCACGTAGTACAGGACTACAGCCAGGACAATGCCGATCAGCACGGCAATCAACAGCAACACACGATAGATGAGGCGCAAGATGTACTTCCTTGTCGAATTTCGTTTCCTTATGCCTGAGCTCATCTGACGCGGCAAGTAGCCATTACTTGAGCTATGGTTATCCGCGCCCGTTCAAGCGCCTCGGTAAGCGGCCTGGGCAGGGTGTACCCCAGAGCATGAAAACGCGTTTAAAGACGTGAACTTATCGGCCATTTACTACTCTTACGCCGGTAGCCATTGGTCGTGGTCGCCTGATAAGCTCGCGGCTTTATTCGATTGCCCTTTAGGCGCATGAACAAGGAAATAGCATGAAACAGCATCGGTTGGCGGCGGCGGTGGCCCTGGTTAGCCTGGTACTTGCGGGTTGTGATTCGCAGACCAGCGTAGAGCTGAAAACCCCGGCGCAAAAAGCTTCCTACGGTATCGGCCTGAACATGGGCAAGAGTCTGGCTCAGGAAGGCATGGATGACCTGGATTCCAAAGCGGTCGCCCAGGGCATCGAAGATGCCGTCGGCAAGAAAGAACAGAAGCTGAAGGATGAAGAGTTGGTCGAAGCCTTCGCCGCGCTGCAAAAGCGTGCCGAAGAGCGCATGGCCAAGATGAGCGAAGAGTCGGCGGCTGCCGGCAAGAAATTCCTCGAAGAGAACGGCAAGAAAACCGGTGTGACCACCACCGCTTCCGGTCTGCAGTACGAAGTACTGAAAAAGGCTGACGGTCCTCAGCCCAAGCCGACTGATGTCGTGACTGTTCACTACACCGGCACCCTGACCAACGGCACTGTGTTCGACAGCTCGGTAGAGCGTGGCAGCCCGATTGATCTGCCTGTCAGCGGCGTGATCCCGGGTTGGGTCGAAGGCCTGCAACTGATGCACGTGGGCGAGAAGTACAAGCTGTACATCCCGAGCGACCTGGCCTACGGCGCCCAGAGCCCGAGCCCGGCGATTCCAGCCAACTCGGTGCTGGTCTTCGAACTGGAGCTGCTGGGTATCAAGGATCCAGCCAAGCAGGACGCCGCCAAGTAACCTGCGTCAGCGCCTGAAGCAACGCCCCGTTCTTACGGGGCGTTGTCGTTTCTGCAGGTTGCTGCTGGCAAATTATCCGAACCGACGGCAGTGCGGGTGGTCTGAACAGGGTATGAGCGGTAGGTAGTCGCTGGAGGCTGCCAAGTCAATGAAATTATGGGTTTTTTTATGTGAGTAAAAAACGCCCGATCTGAGCTCAGCCCTTATGAAACGGGGCTTTCAGCCGTGAAAAATAGCTCTGTTCACAAGGTTATCCACAATTTGTGTGGATAACATTTCAGTGGGAGTGATGATGAAAGCACCCTGGAATTTTGCTCGTTTCCTGCCGCTGGCGGGGCGCTTGCTGAGCCGCGGCCGTTTGCCCACGCTGCTGTTCGCCGTGGCGAGCAAAGGCGCCAGCCAGGGCGGACGCCTGGGCAAGGTCAAACAGGACCTGCGCTTGTTGCAGGCACTGTGCCTGGCGTACTGGCGTGGCGAGTACCGGGCCATCAGCCCCAAGGCGCTGCTGTCGGTGGTGGCAGGCTTGATGTATTTCCTCAGCCCGGTGGATGCCATTCCTGACTTTATTCCGGTGTTCGGCATGCTTGACGATATCGCCGTTCTGGCTTGGTTGATGAAAACCCTGGATGACGAACTCAACGCCTTCCGAACCTGGCGCAATCGGCAAATGCCGGAAAAACTCGCGGTTGTCGAGCGCTTGCCGGACACTGCGGAGCAATTGCTGCTGGAAGGACCGCAGAAAAACTAAGGGTATTCACCGCCTCCCACAACAATCATGCTCCCCGCGACCATTGCCGCTGTTAGGATTACACTTCAAGGGAAAAGTCCGACTCGCTAAGTGTCGTTGTCCTACGGGGTAGTAATGGATATTCAGATTATTGAACGCGATGGCGAGCCCGAATATGCGGTTCTGCCGTGGGCTCAGTATCAAGCTTTATTGTCAGCCGCAGGTCTTACCGAACAACCACCGCACGCTGCCGCAACTTCTCAGGCAGCGCCACCAGCCCAGAATCTTCCGGGCCTGGATCAATTACGCAGTCTGCGCGAAGGGAAGGGCATCGCCATCGAGGCGCTGGCCCGCAAAGTTGGTATCAGTCCGTCTTACCTGGCCCTGATTGAAAGTGGCGAGCGTCAACCCGACGCTGCGATTCGCCGCAGCCTGGCCTGGGAGTTGACGGTGCCGGGGTGGAGGGAGCAATCGTGAGTGTAAGGATCAGTCGTCAGCACTGGGATGGGCTGTTGGGTGAGCTGGATCAGGCCCGTCGTCAGCGGCACCTTTTAACCTATCGAGCCTTGTTGGAGCGCTTGCAACTGCCCAGCCCGGCCATGCAGACCCTGACAGCGGCGCTGGAGCATCTGGCAGCGCTGGATGCACGGGCCGAACAGCCTTTGCGCAGTTCCCTGGTGATCAGCCAGGGGGCCAGCCGCTTGCCGCGTACCGGCTTCTTCGAGTGCGTGGAGCGTCTGGGGCGTTTTTCCGGCCCTTCCGACGGTGTTGCCGCGGCTTCCTGGCATGCCTCGGAAGTGGTGCGGGTCTTCGAGTACGAGTATCCCGAATCAGCGGAGGCTTGAATGTTCCTGGCACTCAAGGCGCGACTCGGCTATTGGCTGGCGCGCCGTTTGTTTCATTGGCCGTGGTTTGTCCGCCAACCCCGTGTCTGGCGTTGGATGGAAGGTCAGTTTGCGCGCATGGCCAATCTGGGCAATGTCGGTGCGCTGAGCTTTTATGGGCACATCCTGACTTTTCGTGGGCAGGGGCTTGGCGCCCGTCAAGAAGGTCAACGCCTGCTGCGGCTGGCTGCACTGGCGGGGGATGGCAAGGCAGCCTATCAGTTGGGCGTGATCAGCCTGGCCGGCTCGCCCAGCAAGGCTCCCGACGCTGTCGAAGCGGCGCGCTGGTGGACGCTTTCGGCCCAGGCCGGGCATCCTCTTGCGGCGCTCAAACTGACGCAGCTCGATCAGCCGACTGATCCCGCAGCGGCTCACTGAGGTTTTGCGCTCCCAGGCTGGCTGCCGCTTCCAGGCTGTCGATCACATGGATGCTGTAGCCCTGGATATTCTTGGCGTGATGCTTGGCCTGGGAGGCCAGCTCCGCCAGTTGGCTGGAGTCCAGTTGGCCACAGGCCTGTGGATACAGGTGCACTACGCCGATGGACAGTGACAGCAAGGGAAATTCCTGACGGATACCTTGCCGATTGGGGGCGACAAAACAGCCGGCTTCCAGGTGTTCGCTGCGATAGAAGCGCCGGCACTGGCTGTGGAAGTCATCCAGCAACTGGTTGAGCCGTCGGCGCCAGTCCTCCGGCCCCAGCACCAGCAGAAAGTCATCCCCACCGATATGTCCGACGAAGTCGCGGCTCGGGTCTACCCGGTCGTTCAGGCATTGGGCCAGGCACAGCAGCACCTCATCGCCGCGGCCATAGCCATAGATATCGTTGAAGGGTTTGAAACTGTCGATGTCGACGTAGCAGATCACCGATTCCCGTGCTTGCTGCAGCAGGCGGCTCAGGCACTGCTGGATCGGCACATTGCCGGGCAGCAGAGTCAGCGGGTTGGCGTAGCGGGCTTGCTGGATCTTCAGCTCCGTAATCAGCTTGAGCACATCGATGACCCGCCCCAGCCCCAGATAATGGCCATTCAAGGTGATGATGAAATCTTCCTCGATGCGTTGGCGGGCGCGGCTGGTGATCAGGCGGCTGACCTGCTGCAGGGACTGGCTGAGTTCGACCGCGAGAAAGTCATCGTTCATCAGGCGGCTGATGGGCTTGCGGGCGAACAGGTCGGTGGCAAAGGGCTTGAGCAGGGCGTCGGAGAGCGAGTGCCGATGGACGATGCCGCAAGGCTGCCCCTGTTCGTCCAGCACCGCGAGGGAGTTGAGGTTGGCTTGCCGGCGAAAGGCTTCCAGGACGTTGGCGGTGGGCGTATTGCGGGCAACGGCCGGTTGCTCGTTGAGCAGCGCACTGAGGTCGCTGCCATCATCGTTGAGGGCCACGCTGGTGTGATCATGCTTGGGCATCATTGCCCGAGCGTCCCTCGGCGGCTGTTCCTGGGGGCGACACAACAGGTAGCCCTGGACCAGGTCGACGCCCATCTCGGTCAGCACTGCCAGTTCTTCGGTCAGTTCGATCCCTTCGGCGATCACCTGGGCGCGGGAGGCTTTTGCGATTTGCAGAATCGAGCCGACGAACTCGCGCTTGAGGGCATCCTGGTGAATGCCGTCGATAAAGTGCCGGTCGATTTTCACGTAGTCCGGGCGCAGCTCCGACCACAGGCGCAGGCTCGAATAACCGGCGCCCAGGTCGTCCAGGGCGATGGAGAAACCCATGTCGCGGTAATGGTGCAGGGCGTTCTGCAGCAACTGGAAATCGTCGATCGGGGTCTGTTCGGTAAGCTCGATCACCACCTGGCTGGGGGGGATGCCGAAGTCCTCAAGCAGCTGCAAGGTACGCCCTGGTTGGTGGGCGGCCTCCAGCAGGGATTCCGGCGAGACGTTGAGGAACAGCTTGCCGGGCAGTTGTTGTTCGCTGAAGCGTTTGCAGGCGCTTTGCCGACAGGCAATCTCCAGCTCGCTCAGGCGCCCGGCCTGGCGCGCGACGGCGAACAGCGCGACAGGGGAGTGCAGAGGGCTGTTTGAGGGGCCGCGACTCAGGGCCTCATAACCCAGGATGCGCCGCTCGGACAGGGAAATGATCGGTTGGAACAGACTGTGCAAACCGCTTTGAGCCAGGATTGAACTCAATGCACTGAGCTGTTCGGTCGTGGTCATGGCGATCTCTGTCGATAAAAAAAGGACCGGGCGCGGCTCTGGCTAGAGAGCGGCGCCCAGTCCTTTATTTCACGACAGAATGATGACTGTTTAATGACGATCCGAGGAGCGATCGAATTAAATTGCCATCATCCTCAGTGCTTGGCCACCGAGGTGTTGAGCTTCAGATAGTCCAGCAGGATGCGCCCGGTTTCACTCAGGTAGGCGTCGTCTTCCGGCTTGGTCTTGTCCGGCTCGGCAGCAGCCAGTGCATCTTCGTCTTCTTTCTTCAGCTCTTTGAGCGGCTCCTCGCCCTTGGCTTTGCGACGGGCGTTTTCCAGGGCCAGTTGCTTGGCTTCGATATCGGCATGTTGCGCCCGACGATCGGCTTCATTGAGGCTGACGGTTTTTTCCGCCATCAGTTTCTGTGCCAGGGCCAGCTTGTCGCGGATGAACACGAACTCCGGATCTTTCGCCGAACGGCTTTCGTGTTCGGCCTTGAGCTGAGCCAGGAACGGTTTGAACGGGTCTACCGCAGGCTTGATGGCCGGGCGGATGGTGTCCCATGGCATGGCTTCAGGCAGGGCGCTTTCGCCGATTTCCTTGGTGTCGATGATCGACGGATAGCCGATATCCGGCAGTACGCCCTGGTGCTGGGTGCTCTGCCCGGAAACCCGGTAGAACTTGGCCAGGGTCAGCTTCAGCTCGCCGTGGTTCAGCGGCTGGATGGTCTGCACGGTGCCTTTGCCGAAGGTCTGGCCGCCGATGATCAAGGCGCGGTGGTAGTCCTGCATGGCGCCGGCGAAGATCTCCGAAGCCGAAGCCGAGAGACGGTTGACCAGCAGTGCCATCGGGCCTTTGTAGAAGGCGCCGGGGTTTTCATCTTCCAGTACATCCACCCGGCCGTCGGCGTTGCGCACCAGCACGGTAGGCCCCTTGTCGATGAACAGGCTGGTCAGCTCGGTGGCTTCCTGGAGGGAGCCGCCGCCGTTGTTGCGCAGGTCGATGACCACACCGTCGACCTTGTCTTTCTGCAACTCGGTCAGCAGTTTCTTCACGTCGCGGGTAGTGCTCTTGTAATCCGGATCACCAGCGCGGAAGGCCTTGAAGTCCAGGTAGAAGGCCGGGATCTCGATCACCCCGAGCTTGTAGTCCTTGCCGTCCTGCTTGAGGTTGAGGACCGACTTCTTCACCGCCTGGTCTTCGAGCTTCACCGCTTCGCGGGTGATCGGCACGATCTTGCTGGTCTGGTCGTTTGGCGCATTGCTGGCCGGGATCACCTCCAGGCGTACCAGGGTGCCTTTCGGACCACGGATCAGCTTGACCACTTCGTCCAGGCGCCAGCCCACCACGTCGACCATTTCCTTGTCGCCCTGGGCGACACCGATGATCTTGTCTGCGGGCGCTACCTGCTTGGTCTTGTCCGCCGGGCCTGCCGGCACCAGGCGCACGACCTTGACCTGGTCGTTGTCGCTCTGCAGCACGGCGCCGATGCCTTCCAGCGACAGGCTCATGTTGATGTCGAAGTTTTCCGCGTTATCCGGCGACAGATAGTTGGTGTGCGGGTCGTAAGACATGGCGAAGGTGTTGATGTAGGCCTGGAAGATGTCTTCGGCCCGGGTCTGGTCCAGGCGCGCCAGCTGATTCTTGTAACGCTTGGTCAGCGTCTCCTGAATCTGCTTGGGTTCCTTGCCGGCGATCTTCATCCGCAGCACTTCGTCTTTGACGCGTTTGCGCCACAGGTCGTCGAGCTCTGCGGTGGTCTTGAGCCAAGGGGCGTCCTTGCGGTCGATCAGCAAGGTTTCCTTGGTGTTGAAGTCGATCTTGTCGACGCCTTTGTTGAGTTCCGCCAAGGCGAAGTCCAGACGCGCTTTGACCCGGTCCAGATAACGCTTGTAGATGGTGAAACCGGCATTCAGGTCGCCGCTCTTGAGGAAGTCGTCAAACTGGGTTTTCCATTTGTCGAACTCCGCGATATCGCTGGCCATGAAGTAGCTGCGCGATGGGTCCAGCAGCTTCAGGTAGCTGTCGTAGATGATCACCGAGCGCGCATCATCCAGCGGCGGTTTGCTGTAGTGATGACGTTTGAGCAGTTCAACGACATTGAGGCTGGCAATTACCTCATCGCGATCGGGCTGAAGTTGATCCCAGCTATTGGCTGCGAACGTATTGGTCGACATCGGCAGAAGGCCGAAACCAATGAAAAGAGCGAGGGCGGTGCTGGGGAACAAATGCTTCATGCTGATTCGACGCGGGGGCAATTGATAACGCATATTAGGCCGTCTTTGAAGTCGCCGGTTCCATAAGGACCGGTCGCATAATGCAAAAAGCCCGGTGCTACCGCTCCGGGCTCAGTCCAGACTCACTATGGAGGCACTGTGAAAGCATTGCAAGGCGTTGAAGGTCATGTGGAGTGGGTGGAAGAGCCAAGTCCGGCCTGTGATGTGGGGCAAGTTCGCATTCGGGTGGCGGCTGCTGGCCTCAATCGGGCCGACCTGTTGCAGCGTGCGGGGCTCTATCCCCCGCCTCCCGGAGCCAGCAAGGCCCTTGGCCTGGAATGCTCCGGGGTAGTCAGTGAAGTGGGCCCGGGTTCGTCCTGGCAAGTGGGTGATCGGGTCTGTGCCCTGCTGGCGGGCGGAGGCATGGCTGAAGAGGTGGTGGTAGATGCCCGCCATGTACTGCTAGTACCCGAAGGGTTGTCCCTGGCCGAGGCCGCGGCGCTGCCCGAGGTCTACAGCACAGCCTGGCTGAATCTGTTCCAGCTGGCAGCGCTCAAGCCGGGCGAGAAGGTCCTGCTGCACGCTGGCGCCAGTGGCGTCGGCTCGGCGGCTATCCAGCTGTGCAAGGCGTTCGGCAACCCGTGCTGGGTGAGCGTTGGTTCAGCCGATCGCCTGGCCTACTGCGAGAGCCTCGGTGCCCAGGGCGGTGTGGTGCGTACCGATGGCATTGAGGCGCTGCGGGACTTTGGGCCTTTTGATGTGATTCTCGACCCGGTGGGCGCCAATTATGTGGCCAACAACCTCAAGCTGCTGGCCCTGGATGGACGTTGGGTACTGATCGGCTTGATGGGCGGGCGCGAAGCGCAGCTGGACCTGGCCCAGGTGCTGGGCAAGCGGATCCAGTTTCTGGGTTCGACCCTGCGCAGCCGGAATGACCAGTTCAAGGCCGACCTGTTGAGCGACCTTGGGCATAATGTCTGGCCGTTGTTCAGCGAAGGGCGTCTGAGCCCGCAATTGGCCAGGACCTTTGCGATCCAGGATGCAGAAGCCGCTTTTGCGGAGCTGGCGACCAATCAGGTCTCGGGCAAGCTGGTGCTGGTGATCGACCCCAGCCTGACCTGAGCCCTGCAGGAGCCGGCTTGCCGGCGAAGGGGGCGCCAGGCCTGGCGGTCTGTTCGCTGGCAAGCCAGCTCCTACACAAGCCAGCTCCGGGGATCTCTGGGGCGGGTCACTTCCAGTGGTGGATCGGCCAGCCGGCCTTCTGCGCATGTTCACGCAGCACCGGATCCGGGTTCACCACCTGCGGGTGGTCCACGCGCAGCAGCAACGGCAGGTCATTGCGCGAGTCGGAGTAGAAGGTTGCGCCTTCCAGGTTTTCTTCCTCGGCATCCAGCCATTGCAGCAGGCGGGTGATCTTGCCCTCGCGGTAGGTCAGGGTGCCAACGGTGCGGCCGCTGTAGACCCCATGCTGCACCTCCAGCTCGATTCCCAGGACTTCGTCGATACCCAGGCGCGCGGCAATCGGTTTCACCAGGTGGGTGCCCGAGGCCGAGATCACCAGGATCCGGTCGCCGGCCTGGCGGTGGGCGGCAATGGCCTTGCAGGCGTCGCTGAAGATGATCGGCTCGATCACCTCTTCGACCCAGGGTTCGACCAGGTGCGCGACCTCTTCCGGGGTGCGTCCGCTCATGGGTTCCAGGCTGAAGTCCATGAACTCCTCCATGGCCAGCTTGCCATGGCTGTAGGCGTCCATCAGCTCATGGTTGCGACGCATGAACGACTCGCTGTCGACCCAGCCCAGGCGGCCCATCTGCTCGCTCCAGAGGGTGGCGCAGTCGCCGTGAATCAGGGTTTCGTCCAGATCAAAAATTGCCAAGGCCATCAGTGCCGCTCTCTCTTCAGGATCAATTGCGTGAATGCCATCAGGCTACCTCACACAGGGCTGTCGGATCGATGCTCAATGCCAGACGCTGGCCGTCGGCGTGCAGATCATCGGCCGAGCGGTTGAGTACATCCACCACCAGCTCCACGCCTCGGGCCTCGACCCGATAGCGGATCACGTTGCCCAGCAGGCTGTGGCTGCGTACCAGCGCATCCAGTGGGCCTTCCTTGCGCAGTTCGATGGCTTCCGGGCGGATGGCGATGCGGCCGCTGACCGGCCGCTGCAGCAGCTTGCTGGCGCTGTCGGCATCCAGCAGGTTGTAGTTGCCGATAAAGCCCGCGGCGAAGGCGTCCACCGGGGCGGTGTAGAGGGTTTCGGCATCGCCGCTCTGGACGATCCTGCCCTGGTTCATCAGGAAGATCCGGTCGGACATGGTCAGGGCTTCTTCCTGGTCGTGGGTGACGAAGATCGTCGTCAGGCCCAGTTCCCGCTGGATGTTGCGGATCTGTTCGCGCAAGTGCTTGCGGATCCGTGCATCCAGGGCCGACAGCGGTTCGTCCAGCAACAGCAGGCGCGGGCGGGTCACCAGGGAGCGGGCCAGGGCCACGCGCTGGCACTGGCCACCGGACAGCTGGTGCGGGTAGCGGCTGGCGAAGTCGTTGAGCTCCACCAGTTGCAAGGCTTCCTGGACCCGCTTGCGGCTGTCTTCGGTGCCGACCTTCTGCATGCGCAGGCCAAAGGCCACGTTCTGTTCCACGGTCATGTTGGGAAACAGCGCGTAGCTCTGGAACACCATGCCGATCCCGCGTTTCTGCGGGCTCAGGGGCACGATGTCCTGGCCGTCGAGGAGGATCTTGCCGCCGTCCACCGGGGTCAGGCCGGCGATGCAACGCAGCAGGGTCGACTTGCCGCAGCCGGAAGGGCCGAGCAGGGTAACGAACTCGCCCTTGCGGATTTCGCAATTGATGTCGCTGAATACCGTGGTGCCCGCATAGTTCTTTTGCAGGTGTTGGACGCTGACGAAGCTCATTGGCTTTTGTCCTTGTTCAAGATGTTGGCGGCCCAGGTCAGAAGCAGCACGAAGAAGAAGTAGGAAATCACCAGGGCGCTGGTGAAGTGGCCGCTGCTGTTACGCATGTTGTTCAGGTAGACCTGCAGGGTTTCATAGCGGGTGCCCACCAGGATGTTGGCGAACACGAACTCGCCGAACAGGAACGAGAAGGACAGCAGCAGCGCCACCATCAGGCCCTTGCGCAGGTTCGGCAGGACCACCAGGAAGGCCGCCTGCCAGGTACTGGCGCCCAGCAGTTGGGCCGCGTCCATCAGGTCCCGCAGGTTGATCGCCTGCAAGTTGTTGGTGATGGCCCGGTACATGAACGGCAATGCCACGGTGAAGTAGCAGCCGATGAGGATCCAGGGCGTGCCGACCATGGCGAAGGGCCCCGAACCATAGAGTTGCAGCAGGCCCACCGAGGACACCACCGGCGGCACCGCGAAGGGCAGCAGGATCAGGATGTTCATCAGCGCATCGAGCTTGGGGAAGTGGTAGTGCACCACGAACAGCAGCGGCAGGATCAGCACCACTGAAAGCACCAGCGCACCCACGCAGACCAGCAATGACTGGCCGAAGGCATTGAGAAAACGTGGGTCGCTCCACAGCTGCAGGTACCACTTGAAGGTGAAGCCGCTGGGCAGGATGGTCGCCGACCAGCTGCTGGCAATCGAGTAGACGAAGGTCCCCAGCAGCGGCAGCAGAAGGATGGCAAACAGCAGGTAGACCATCACTCGGTGGTAGAGCGCGGCGGAGCCGGGTTCAGCGCGAGACATGGTAGCTCCTCTTCAACAGCAGTTGATGGACGATGGTCACCAGGGTCATCAGCGCCACCAGCACCACGGCCAGGGCGCTGGCCATGTTCGGATCCAGGGAGATGTCCCCGGAGACCATGGCGGCGATGCGGATCGGCAGGACGTTGAAGTTGCCGGTGGTCAGCGCGTAGACCGTGGCGTAGGCGCCCAGGGCGTTGGCCAGCAGGATGACGAAGGTGCCCAGCAGCGCCGGGGTCAGCACCGGCAGGCCGATATGCCGCCAGAACTGCCAGCCGTTGGCCCCCAGCAAGGCGGCGGATTCACGCCAGTCCTCGCGCAGGGCGTCGAAGGCCGGGTAGAGCAGCAGCACGCCAAGGGGGATCTGGAAGTAGGTGTAGAGAATGATCAACCCGGTCTTGGAGTACAGGTTGAAGTCCTGAATGATCCCCGACTGCTTGAGCATGATGGTGATGGTGCCGTTGAAGCCCAGCAGGATGATGAAGGCGAAAGCCAGGGGCACCCCGGCGAAGTTGCTGGTCATGTTGGCGAAGGCATTGACGAAGTTGCGCAGGCGCGAATCCACCCGGCGCAGCGAGTAGCTGCCCAGCACCGCGATGATGATGCCGAACACGCTGGACCAGAAACTGATCTCCAGGCTGTACTGGATGGCCTGCAGGTAGAACTTCGAGCTGAAGATCCTGGTGAAGTTGGCCAGGCCCCAGCCGAACTCTTCCGATTGCAGGCTGTTGATCAGCACCCACACCAGGGGGGCAATCTGGAACACGATGAAGAACAGGGCGAAGGGCACCAGGCACAGGGCCGCCAGCCATTTGCCACGGGTGACTGAATTCACTTCAACAGCTCCCGGCAGAAAGGTTTGTCATGGGGCGCGCCCAGCAATTGGCAGACGGTGCCGCACAGTTCGGTCTGTTTCGGCGCGGCAGCGGGGTCGAGGCTGAAAGCGTCGCCGAGAACGAACAGCGGGACCTCTCGCTCCTCGGCCAGCAGGCCATTGTGCGAGCGGTCGTTGTTCATGCCGTGGTCGGCCGTCACCAGCACCTGGTAGCCGGCGTCGAGCCAGCCTTGCAGGTAGTCGGCGAGAATGATGTCCGCCGAGCGCGCGCTGTTGCGGTACTGCGAACTGTCCAGGCCATGCTTGTGTCCGGCGTCGTCGATGTTCATCGGATGCACCAGCAGCAGGTTGGGCTGATGGCGCAGGCGCAGGTCCTCGGCGTCGGCGAACAGATGGGAATCGGGGTAATGATCGCTCCAGTAGAAGTGGCCGTACTGGATCGGCAGTTCAGGGTTTGCGGTGTGCCGGTCTTGCGGGGCGTTGAAGGGCGAACGGTTGTACAGCTCGCTGACCCAGTGATAGGCCGCGGCGGCAGTGCTCAGGCCGGCCTCGCGGGCGTAGTGGAACAGGCTGCGCTGGTTGGACAGGCGCGAGACCTGGTTGTGCACGATACCGCTGTCGATCGGCCGCACGCCGGTGAGTATGCATTCGTACAGCGGGCGGGAGAGGGCAGGTAGTTCGCATTGCAGTTTGTACAGGGCGGCGCGGCCAGCACCGACGTAGGCTTGCAGGTGCCCCATGGCGTGTCGGGCAACTTCGTGGTTGAGGCCGTCGAGCACCACAAGGATGACGTTGTGCTTCATGAGGTGGAGGGCTCCGGGATCGGGTGTGCAGGCGCCAGCTTGTCGGCGAGTGGCCTGTGTGCGCTTGTCTGTGCAGCGCCTTTGAGCCATTCGCCGGCAAGCCGGCTCCTACAGGGATGCAGCCTTACTGCATGTTGATGATCACTTCTTCCTGCCACTTCTGCGGCAGGCCCTTGGAGGTTTTCTCCCAGGCATCGGCGTCCTTGATCGGTGTTACGTGCTTGTACTGCTCGTTGGGCAGCAGGTTGGCCTGTACGTCCGCTGGCAGGGTCAGGTGCTCGGCACGGATCGGCCGCGCATTGCCGCGGGCCAGGTTGGTCTGGCCGGCGTCGCTGAAGATGTACTCGCGGGTCAGCTTGGCGGCGTTGGGATGCTTGGCGTACTTGTTGATGATGGTGGTGTAGCCGGAGATCACCGAGCCGTCCGACGGGATCAGCACGATGTAGTCGTCCTTGTTGACCATCTTGTTGCGGTAGCTTAGGCCGTTGAAGTCCCAGACCACGCCCACTTCCACTTCACCCTTTTCCATGGTGGCGATGGTCGGGTTGGCCAGGGACAGGCGCCCCTGCTTGGCGATCTCGGCGAACATCAGCAGCGCCGGCTGGATGTTCTTCTCGTCACCACCCTTGGCAATGGCGGCGGCCAGTACGCCGTTGGCGGCCTGGGCGGCGGTGCTCACGTCACCGATGGAAACCTTGTACTTGCCCTTTTCCAGGTCGGCCCAGCTCTTAGGCGCTTCGGAGCCGTGCAGCAGCTTCTTGTTGATGATGAAGGCGATGGTGCCGGTGTAGGCCAGTGCCCAGTTGCCGTCCTTGTCCTTGGCCCAGTCCGGGACCTGGGCCCAGGTGCTCGGCTTGTAAGGCTGGGCCACGCCCTGCTTGACCGCGATCGGGCCGAAGGCTGCGCCAACGTCGCCGATATCGGCGCTGGCATTGTCTTTCTCGGCGGCGAACTTGGCGATCTCCTGGGCCGAGCTCATGTCGGTATCGATGTGCTTGAGGCCGTAGGTCTTGGCCAGGTCTTCCCAGGTGCCTTTCCAGTTGGCCCAGTCATCGGGCATGCCGACGCTGTTGACCGCGCCTTCTGCTTTCGCAGCGGCTTCCAGGGTTTTCAAATCGTTATCAGCAGCCATGGCGGCGGTGCACAGGGCAATGGTCGAGCCTAACAGTGATGCCAGGAAAAGCTGTTTCATCCGAAGCTCCTTTGGGCGTGTTCAACGCTGCGTTTTATCGACAGTCTTGCGGTGGGTTGGTCTAGGTCAGCAATACCTGAGCCAATTTAGGCGGGTTGGATGACACTTTGATGTCGGTGCCAACGATCGACGCATGGATTGAGGCGCAGGTCCGAGGCTGCGAAATAAGCGTAGACCATGGCCAAACGCCCGCAGAACAAGGATCTGGCGGGTAATTTGCAAGTTGGTGACAGGCCCGCTGAGCGCCTTTGTCATCTGTCAGTCATATGCATTGCCTAGGCTTTGGGCACGGATGCAGAGCACTGCCCCGGCCATTGCGCTGCCCTGAAACAGTGCTGGTCTAGTCCAGATAGGTAACGTTGATGCGTATTGATGCAACCAAAGCGGTGACAGCCATCGGCCAGGTCCTGCAGGAGCAGATCGCCCACGGGCTGTTGGCGCCCGGTAGCAAGCTGCCGGCCGAACGCAAGCTCAGCGAGCTGTTCGCCACCACCCGCATCACTGTGCGCGAGGCCCTGCTGCAACTGGAGGCCCAGGGCCAGATCTACCGTGAAGAGCGTCGTGGCTGGTTTGTTTCGCCGCCGCGCCTGGCCTACAACCTGATGCAGCGCAGCCACTTCCACGCCATGGTCAGCGCCCAGGGGCGGGTGCCCTCCACCGAGGTGATTTCCGCGCGCCTGCAACCGGCATCGGCGGCGGTCTGCGCCTGGCTGCAATTGCCGGCACTGTCCAGCGTGATCCAGATCTGCCGCGCACGACGCATCGATGAGCGGCTGGTGCTGTATGTCGAGCACTACCTGAACCCCAAGTATTTTCCGAAGATTCTCGATCTGGACCTGAACCAGTCGATCACTGAACTCTATGCCCGGCATTACGACCTGCACTACGGACGGGTGCGCTTTGAAATCGTGCCCACCTCACTGCAGCCGGAAGCGGCGGCGGCCTTGAAGGTTTCGGTGGGCAGCCCGGGGCTGCGGATTGCCCGGGTGAACTATGACCAGCACGAGCGGCTGATCGATTGCGACCTGGAGTTCTGGCGCCATGACGCGATTCATGTCGGTGTTGACGTTCTTTAGGCACCAGTGTCGTTAGCCGGCAAGCCGGCTCCTACAGGATCACTCCTTTTCCGCGCCGCCGCCTGCGGTGATCACCTGGATGCTCATGCGCGGCGTAGCCAGGTCCAGCCCGGCTTCGTCGAGGTGACGCTTGAGGGACAGGTTGAACGCCCGGGATACTTCCCACTGCTTGATCGGTGCGGTCTTGAAACGGGCCCGGAGGATGGCGCTGCCGGACTCGAAACTCTCCACCCCCTGGATTTCCAGCGGCGACCAGATATTGCGGCGCTGCAGGGGGTCGGTGCGCATCTTCTGGCCGACATCGCGCATCAGCTTGATTGCGTCGTCGATTTCCATGTTGTACGGGATCGCCACGCGGAAGATCGCGTAGCCGAACTCCCGGGAGTAGTTCTTGATGCTCTTGATTTCGCTGAACGGGATGGTGTGCACGATGCCGTCGATGTCCCGCAGGCGCACGGTACGGATAGTCAGGCCCTCGACGGTGCCCAGGTGGCCGCCGACATCGACGTAGTCGTCGATGGCCAGGGAGTCCTCGATGATGATGAACAGGCCGGTGATCAAGTCCGCCACCAGGGACTGGGCGCCGAAACCGATGGCCAGGCCGATGACACCGGCACCGGCCAGCAGCGGCGTGACGTTCATGCCCATGTTCGCCAGGGCAACGATGGTGGCAATGATGAAGATCGCCACGAACAGCACGTTGCGGATCAGCGGCATCATGGTTTGCGCGCGCGCGTTGGCCAGGCCCTTGCGCGAGCGGGTCAGGGCGTGATGCACCGCGGTATCGCTGAGAATCCAGATCAGCCACGCAAAGATCAGGGTGCCGCCGAGGCTGAACAGCTTGACGCTGACTTCATGGCCATCGCCTTCGGTGAAGCGGATCAGCGACATGCCCCAGACCCGCAGGCCGAGCTCGATGAATGCCAGCCAGACCGCCAGGTGAGCCAGGGTGTAGAAGAAGCTTTTCAGCCGCTCGGAGTACAGCGCATGGCGTTTGTGCCCGCGCTGGGGCTTGAGGGCATGGCGGCGTACCAGGCCGTTGATCACCATGCACAGCACCAGCAGTACCGTGCACAGCAACGACTGGCGCAGGGCGGTGCTGGTGTCGCCGGCGGAAACGAAGGTGGCGAACAGCGAGATACCTACCAGCACCAGGGCCGGCAGGTACCAGAAGGTGCCGATGATCTCGATGGTGTCGCTCAGGGCCCGGCGGGTCAGGCGCCGTGACAGTGGCTGATTGCGGATCAGGTGGGCGATGGGGCGGCGGAAACGCAGGATGAACACGCCGGTGGACAGCGCCGCCATGACATTGGCGAAGGTCGCCGCGGTATGGGCCAGGTGCTGGCCCAGGCTGGCCACCATGCGTGGGTCGCTCAGGGCCTCGCCAAAGGCGGCGAAGCTGCCGATCCACCACAGCGGGCGGAAGGCCTGGCGCCGCAGGATGTACAGGGCGCGATGGCGGTGCGGGCCATCGAGTACGGAGAACGCCACCACGCAGATCGCCGAGAAACAGGTGCCGACCACCAGGGCGTAGGCCAGGACCATGGCCAGGTCCTTGCCCAGGGAAGAGGGCAGGGAGTAGGTCATGTAGACCGTGATCAACAGGGCGATCAGCCAGGGGCCGAGCTTGCGCAGGGCAAAGCGCAGCAGGTCCCAGGTCTTGGGGTGCTGGGGCAGGTCTTCGGTCAGGCCGAAGCGCAGGCGCACCCGGTGGCTGAGCCAGATCAGCGCTGCTGCCAGCAGGCTCCAGACCATGAGGATCAGGGCAAAGGCAAAGATGATCGGCAGCCACTGGCTGGCTGGCAGCATCAGTGCCGAGAGTTCTTCCTTGGCCAGGTCGAACTCGTCGGACCAGCGGGTAACCGGGCTGTCGGCCCCGGAGAATTGCTTTTCCAGGTTCGACAGGGTGCCGCCGATCAGGCCCAGTACGCCTTCTTCTGGCGTGGGCTGGGCTTTTTTCGTGGCATCCCGCAGTTTCTTCAGGTCCGCCAGCAGCTTGGTCCGTTGCTGGTCGTTCTCCAGGGACTTGATCACCTCGTCCAGGGATTGCCCCAGGGGTTCCTCAGCCTGGGGCTGCGCCTTGGTCTGGTTGCCCAGCAAGCCAGGCAAGCCCACCGCCTGGGCGCTCCCCAGGGGCAGCAGGGTCAGCAGGCAGACGAGCACATAGCAGGGCAGGGCAAAAAGACGAGCGAACACTGGGCGGTCAACCTCGGGGAAAATGGATCGACCGAGTGTACGAGGCCGCCAAATTCAATGCGAGGGTGAGTGCTGCATTTATTCCGCGAGCTTGGCCAGGATCTTGTAGACCACGGTGCCGAGAATCAGCAGCATGCCGATCCACATGCTGAACACACCGAGGTTCTTGTCCCGGAAGTTGAAGCCGATGGCCAGCAGGATCATGCCCGTGAGAATGGGGATGAGCATGGAGTGGAACGAAGACATCGAGATCATGGCGACAGCCTTGTCAGGAGGAGTAACTGTAAGTCTAGGTCGCTTTGTCGCGGCCCGGGTTGATGTGCATCAGAAACAGGCGGGCGTGTGTCCACGCGCCCGCCCTCTGCCTCATGGCAGTTCGTGGCTAGCGTAGAAGGCGCTCAGCACTTTCACCAGATGAGCCAGGTCATGGCTGCCACAGAGCTCGCGGATCGAGTGCATGGCGAAGGTCGGCAGGCCGATGTCCACAGTGCGTACCCCCAGATGGCTGGCGGTGATCGGGCCTATGGTCGAGCCGCAACCCATGTCGCTGCGCACCACGAAGCTCTGTACCGGCACTTCTTCGGCCATGCACAGGTGGCGGAAGAAGCCGGCGGTTTCGCTGTTGGTGGCGTAGCGCTGGTTGCTGTTGACCTTGATCACCGGGCCGGCATTGAGCTTCGGCCCGTGGTTGGCGTCGTGCTTGTCGGCATAGTTGGGGTGCACGCCGTGGGCGTTGTCTGCGGAGATCAGCAGCGACTTCTGAATGGTACGGACGAATTCGTCACCTTCGGGCAACAGGCGGCGCAGGGTCTGTTCGAGCATCGGGCCGTCGGCGCCGCAGGCCGAGCAGGAGCCGACTTCTTCGTGGTCGTTGCACACCAGCACGCAGGTTTCATCGCTGTCGGCGGTGAGCAGGGCCTGCAGCCCGGCGTAGCAGGACAGCAGGTTGTCCAGGCGTGCGCCGGCGATGAAGTCACCGTGCAGGCCTATCACCGCAGCGCTCTGGGTGTCGTAGAAGCTCAGTTCGTAGTCCAGCACCACGTCGGCGTTCAAACCATGCTCGCGGGCCAGTTGGTCGGTCAGCACCGCGCGGAAATCCACCCGCTCGTCACCGGCGAACTGGGCCAGGATCGGTGGTAGTTCGTTCTGCGCGTTGATTGCCCAGCCCTGGTTGGCTTCACGGTTGAGGTGAATGGCCAGGTTGGGAATGATCGCGATCGGTGCCTTGAAGTCGATCAGCTGGCTTTCCACCTTGCCGTCGCGGCGGAAGGTCACGCGGCCGGCCAGGGACAGGTCGCGGTCGAACCACGGAGCCAGCAATGCGCCGCCATAGACTTCGACGCCCAGTTGCCAGAAGCCCTGGCGTTGCAGTTCCGGCTGGGGCTTGACCCGCAGGCAGGGGCTGTCGGTGTGGGCGCCTACCAGGCGGATGCCGCCTTGCAGTGGCGAATGCCGGCCCAGTTTGAAGGCGACGATGGAGGAGTCGTTACGGGTGACGTAGTAGCGGCCGTTGGCTTCGGTGGTCCATGGCTCGCGCTCGTCGAGGCGCTGGTAACCCGCCGCTTCCAGGCGTTGAACGAGGCTGGCAGTGGCATGGAAAGGGGTAGGGGAGGCCTTGAGAAAGTCGATCAGGCCTTGGTTCAACTCTTCGCGCATAAGTAGCTCCAGACAGCAGTGGCGCGAGTTTAACGTATAGGAGTGCCTTGTAGGAGCCGGCTTGCCGGCGAACAAGGGCCGCTGGGGCGGCCTTTGCCCGCAAGCCGGCTTGGGCGGCGTGCGCTCAGAACGGCGCGGGGCAGTCGAAGCGCAGGCGCTCGCCGGTCTGGGGGTGGGTGAAGCTGAGCATGCTGGCGTGCAGGCACAGGCGTGGCCAGGCCGCCAGCGCCTGGGGATGGGCGTACAGGCCATCGCCCAGCAGCGGGTGGCCGATGGACAGCATGTGTACCCGCAACTGATGGGAGCGGCCGGTGATGGGGGTCAATTCGACCCGGCACCAATCGCCGCAGCGTTCCAGGACGCGCCAGAAGGTCAGGGCATGCTTGCCGAATTCGTGGTCCACCACGTGCCGGGGCTTGGTGGGCGGGTCGTAGCGCAGGGGCAGGTCAATGCTGCCGCTGTCCAGTTCCGGCTGGCCCCAGCAGAGTGCGGTGTAGGCTTTTTCCGTTTCGCGGTCATGAAACTGTCGGGACAGTTCGCGATGAGTGTCTGCGTCCCGAGCCAGCAGAATGATCCCCGAGGTTTCCCAGTCCAGGCGGTGGACGATGCGGGCTTCCGGGTAGCCGTTTTCCTGCAGGCGGGTAATCAGGCAATCCTTGTTGTCGTCGGCGCGGCCGGGGACGGAGAGCAGCAGGGTGGGTTTGTTCACCACCAGGACGGCGGCGTCCTGATGCAGGATGTGGATATTCGACAACGGCATTGAAACAGCCTCGTAACAAACGCCAACGGCGGCTCGCCGACCTCGATGCAATGCATGAGGCCCGCGAGCCGCCGTGGCTCCCGTCGGATCAATCAGCGATCAGGCAGGGTGATATTGAGTTCCAGGATCGAGCAGCTGCCCTGGTTTTCCAGAGCGACGTGCACGTCGTCGGACCCGATATTGACGTACTTGCGGATCACTTCCACCAGTTCCTTCTGCAAGGCGGGCAAGTAATCAGGGGTGCTGCGCTGGCCGCGTTCATGCGCCACGATGATCTGTAGACGCTCTTTCGCTACCGACGCGGTGCTGACCTTTTTGCTGGCACGAAAGAAGTCAAAAAGATTCATTATCTACCTCCAAACAGGCGCTCGAAGAATCCCTTCTTCTCGACATCAAGGAACCGGTGCTCCACGGTTTTGCCCAGCAGGCGGTCAACCGCATCGCTGTAGGCCTGGCCAGCATCACTCTGGTCGTCGAGAATCACCGGCACGCCCTGGTTGGAAGCCTTGAGCACTGCCTGGGATTCCGGAATGACGCCGAGCAGGGTCACTGCCAGAATTTCTTTGACGTCTTCAACACCGAGCATTTCGCCATTGCTGACACGCTCCGGGTTGTAGCGGGTCAACAGCAGGTGTTCCTTGATCGCGTCCTCGCCCTTTTCGGCGCGACGGGATTTGCTGGCCAGCAGGCCGAGCATACGGTCGGAGTCACGCACCGAAGACACTTCAGGGTTGGTCACGACAATCGCTTCGTCGGCGAAGTACATGGCCAGGTGCGCGCCTTTCTCGATACCGGCCGGGGAGTCGCAGACCACGAACTCGAAGGTTTCCTTGAGTTCCATCAGGACCTTTTCCACGCCTTCCAGGGTCAGCGCGTCTTTGTCGCGGGTCTGGCTGGCGGCCAGTACGTAGAGGTTTTCCAGGCGCTTGTCTTTGATCAGGGCTTGCTGCAGGTTGGCTTCGCCGTTGACCACGTTGACGAAGTCATACACCACGCGACGCTCGCAGCCCATGATCAGGTCGAGGTTACGCAGGCCGACGTCGAAGTCGACGATCACTGTTTTGTGGCCGCGCAGAGCGAGGCCGGTACCGATAGCGGCGCTGGTGGTGGTTTTACCCACACCACCCTTGCCGGATGTAACCACGAGAATCTTGGCCAAGGTGTTTCACCCCTAAGGAAAAAGGACTTTTAGCCCCTGAAAAACATCTCTTGAAAACTACTGCAGTCGGACAGCCTTGGCTGGAGCTCGGTCAGCGGCAGGGTTTATCGTCGATAAACACTGCTGATTGCCAATTTCCTACTTCGTTTGAGCCGTTTTCGCTACGTTTTAGAGATGCTTGGAAAATGCGGCAGTATCCGTTAAAGACGTGTGATGTTCAACACGTCACCCGACAGGCTGACCTGGACTCCGGAGCCCCACAGCGGGTCGCGTCGCAGGTCCTCGGAAACCTTGTACTGGCCTGCGATGGAGATCAGTTCAGCGCTCAATTGCTGACAGAAAATCCGCGCCTTGGTGTCACCCTTGACTCCGGCCAGGGCGCGACCGCGCATGGGGCCGTATACATGGATATTGCCATCGGCGAGAAGTTCCGCACCGGGGCTGACCGAGGACACCACCACCAGATCGCCACCCTGGGCATAGATCTGCTGCCCACCGCGTACGGGCGAGGTGATGATGCGAGTCGGTTTGATGGTGGGTTCCGGCGGTTTTTCCGGCTTCTTGATTTCACTTTCCGGTGGCTCCAGCGGCCGCTCCCGGGCGCCGGAAGGCGGCAGCACCGGCAGGTCGACGGCAATCGCCGCGGCAATGTCTTCGATGCGGCTGGCGCGGATCGCTAGGGTCCGCAGGCCGTGCTGGCGGCAGACGCGCATCAGCCCGGGCAGATCCACCGAGCCTTCGCCAGCAGGCAGCTTGTCCAGGGCCAGTACCAGCGGGGCGTTGCTGAAGAAGTTCGGCGCCTGGGCGACTTTCGCGGCCAGTTGGCGATCGAGGCCTTCGAGGTCGTTGCGGGCCAGTTCCAGCACGGTGATGGCGAGCATGCTGCCCTTTAACTGGAACACAGGATCTTGGTCTAGCGATTCGGTTTGGCTCATGGTCTGCAGAAGGCGGCTTGTCACTAAAAGTGCCGAGACTTATAACGAGATCGCCCGCGCCCCGCAAGCCAGGTCGAACCGATGTAGAATGCGCGACCTTGTTGTCTGTCCCGGAATCTGTAATGGATCGCCCGCGTTTTCGAGCTGCATTCTTGTCTCCACGTTTCTGGCCGCTGTGGCTGGGGCTTGGTGTGTTATGGCTGATCGTCCAGTTGCCCTATGCCGCATTGCTGCACATCGGTCGCGCCCTCGGGGCGCTGATGTACCGGGTGGCCGGTGAGCGCCGGCGGATTGCCAAGCGCAACCTGGAACTGTGTTTCCCGGAAAAGTCCGCCGCGGAACGCAAACGCCTGCTCAAGGAGAACTTCGCCTCCACCGGGATCGCCTTCTTCGAGATGGCCATGAGCTGGTGGTGGTCCAAGCCGCGGCTGGCTCGGCTGGCCCATGTCGAAGGGCTGGACTACCTCAAGCAGGCCCAGCGCGACGGTCATGGGGTGATTCTCATGGCCCTGCACTTCACCACCCTGGAGATCGGCGCGGCGCTGCTGGGCCAGCAACACACCATCGATGGCATGTACCGCGAACACAAGAACCCACTGTTCGACTTCATCCAGCGCCGCGGGCGCGAGCGCCACAACCTCGATTCCCTGGCGGTAGAGCGCGACGACGTGCGCGGCATGCTCAAGCTGCTGCGGTCCGGACGGGCGATCTGGTATGCGCCGGACCAGGACTATGGCGCCAAGCAGAGCGTTTTCGTGCCGCTGTTCGGTATCCAGGCCGCGACGGTCACCGCTACCAGCAAGTTCGCCCGCCTGGGCAAGGCGCTGGTGGTGCCTTTCACCCAGGAACGCCTGGCCGATGGCAGTGGGTACCGTCTGGTGATCCATGCTCCCCTGACGGATTTTCCCGGCGCCACCGAAGAGGAGGATTGCCTGCGGATCAATCAGTGGGTGGAAACCGCCTTGCGCGCCTGCCCCGAGCAGTACCTCTGGGCTCACCGTCGCTTCAAGAGCCGGCCGCCAGGCGAGCCCAAGCTCTATAAGAAGCGCGGTTGACCCTCTGGCCTTGATGAGCGGCCCTGGTACGCCATGGATGGAGTGAAGCAATGAGTGCTGGACCGGTAACAGGTTTGATTCTTTCCGGCGGTGGTGCCCGGGCCGCTTATCAAGTCGGCGTGCTGGCGGCGATTGCCGAGTTGCTGGGCCCGGGGGCGCGCAACCCGTTCCCGGTGATCGTCGGCACTTCAGCGGGGGCCATCAATGCCGTCAGCCTGGCCAGTGGCGCCGCGGACTTTTCTGCGGCGATCCAGCGCCTCACGGCGTTCTGGCGCAACTTTCGCAGTGATCAGGTAATGCGCAGCGACTGGCCCGGGGTCATTCGCCAGGCCAGCCGCTTTGTCGGCCACAGCCTGCTGGGGCTGGGTGCCCAGGTGCCGGTGGCGCTGATCAACAACTCGCCGCTGCGCGAGCTGCTCAACGAACACATGCACCTGTCGGGCATCAACGACGCGATTGCCCAGGGCCAATTGCACGCTGTGGCGGTAACCGCGTTCGGCTACGAATCCGGCCAGGCGGTGACCTTCTATCAAGGGGGCGGGGTGATCGATCCCTGGCTGCGGCATCGACGGATCGGCATTCCCACCCATCTGACGGTGGATCACTTGCTGGCCAGTTCGGCGATCCCCTTGCTGTTCGCGCCGGTGAAGCTCGACCAGGAGTATTTCGGCGATGGGGCGGTGCGCCAGTCGGCGCCCATCAGCCCTGCCCTGCACCTGGGGGCCAGCCGTGTGCTGGTGGTGGGCGTCAGCGGCAACCCGCGGGGCAACGATCCGGAGAGTGCCGGGCAGCGGACCTATACCGGTCAGGAGCCGACCCTGGCGCAGATTGGCGGGCACATGCTCAACAGCACCTTCATTGACAGCCTGGAAAGCGATATCGAATTGCTGGAGCGGCTCAATCACTTCAGCCGGTTGCTGCCCGGCAGTGCTGCCGACCGCGCCCTGGGCATTGCTCCAGTGGAAGTGCTGGTGATTGCCCCCAGCCAGCCCATCGATGAGATTGCCGCTCGTCATCGGCATGAGCTGCCGGCAGCGTTGCGTGTATTCCTGCGTGGGCCCGGGGCGACCCGCACCAGCGGCGCAGGGGTCTTGAGCTATCTGCTGTTTGAAGCGGCCTACTGCAACGAGCTGATCGAGCTGGGACGCAGTGACGCCCTGGCCAAGCGCGAGGAGCTGGCGCGCTTCCTTGGGCTGGCGCGCGCGCCACGGGCCTGAATCCGCTTGGGAGCATGCATGCGCCTGCGTGCGGAACAATGCGCGTAGCCCTTCCTGCTCTCTATTGCCGGCGCTACCGAGTGCCGGTGCAGTCTTTTAAGATCAATCTGATTACAAAGGTTCGGGATCGCTTGGATGATGGTGGAGATCAATGTCGATCATCATCGCGGTTCCTCCTGCTTTCTACGGCCATTTGCTGTCAATTGTGGACATTGTCTTGAGGAGCCTGCGACGCAAATGTGGTAGGTAGTCTCATGCAACGATTGGTCCGCTCGACGCTGTCGGGCCTTTTTACGATGTCCCTCGTGGCTGTGTCGATCCAGGCGCGAGCTGCTGAGTACGGCCAGATTGATCTCTCCAATCCGGCTGGCGGTGATTCGATGAACCTGCATCCGGGCGACTCCGTGATCTATGACGGCCCGGGGGCGGCGATCAACATTTCGGCCAAGGGCAATAACCTGAATGCCGAAGGGGTTGATATCCAGGCCGGTTCCCCGGGCGGCAACTTCACGGTCGGGGTCAGCGCCAGCGATGGTGGACACGTGACTCTGGTGGATAGCCAGGTACTGAGCCACCGCACTTACGCGCTCGAGGCCCGTGGTCCTGGCAGTGAAATCGTCGCCACCGGCACCTCGCTCACTTCCCGGCAGTCATTTGGTGCCTACGCGTACGGTGGTGGCCGTATCACGCTTGACGGTGGCAGCATTACCACCCTCGGCATCTATGGCTATGGCGTGGTCGCCTCGGGTGCGGGAACGGCTCTGGACGCTCGTAACCTGAGCATCTCTACCAGTAATGCCAGCGGATATGGCGCCGAGGTGTCCCAGCGCGCCTCAATGACGCTGGAGGCGGTCACCATCAATACGGCGGGCGAGGACGCTTCGGTTCTGTATGTCAGGGGGGCCGGGTCAAGCCTGGCCTTCATCGACAGCCATGGCACTTCTGCCAGCTACTCCGGCGCCCGACTTTATGGTGGCAAATTCTCGATGCTTGGCGGCAGCCTCACCGCCCACGAGGACGCAGTATTTCTGGGGTACGACTTCGACGGCGTTGGCTCGTCAGCCGATATTCGCGATGCAACGCTGAGCTCCAGCAATGGCTATGGGCTCAACCTCAATGGCGACGCCGCCAGCGCCACGTTGAATAACGTCCGCATCAGCTCCTCTGGAGCTCAAGCAGGCGGAATATGGATGTTCATGCCCGAGACGAAGCTGGTGGCCGATCGCTTCAGCATCGACACCTACGGCGCCCAGTTTGCCCACGGGCTGGATAACCGGGCCGGCCAGGCGACGCTGAGCAACGGCAGCATCACCACTCATGGTGCGAATTCGCTGGGTTTGTACCTGTACAACCAGTTCGACAGCGATGCCAGCATTGAGGCGAGCAATATCAGGATTGAAACCTTTGGCGCCGGATCCTTCGGCGCCCTGGCACAAACTACGGGAGCCGACCTGCGCCTGGCACAGTCTGAGGTCGTCACCCATGGGCAAGCGGCCCATGGCCTGTACGTGCGGGCGGACGATGTACGTCTGGCCGCCAGTAGCACCGAGGTCATCACCAACGGCAACGGTGCGTCCGCCCTGGCACTGGGCAATGGTGCGGTGGCAACTTTGGAGAACTCCCGGCTGGCCACTCACGGGGACCTGGCGTCTGGCGTCTGGAGTTATGTCAACAGCGGGACGGCGAGCAATAGCCTTTCGCTGACCGGCAGTCAGATCAGTACCCAGGATGGCGCAGGCTTGCTGGCCAGTGGCGGCGATCATCAGTTCACCCTGATGAACTCGAGCATTGTTGCGCGTGCCGATGGGCAGGAGGCCCGGGGCATCTTTCTGCAGACCCGCCAGGCAATGTTGAACAATGTTCCCGTCGATACCGGCCAGGTCAGTGTCGAGGCCAGCGGCTCGACGCTGGTGGGCGATGTCCTTGCCCAGAACGGCAGTGTGGACCTGAGCCTCAGCGCCGGCTCGGAATTGACGGGGGCTCTGCGGGCCGAGAGCGGGGGGCGGATCAACAGCCTGCTGCTCGATGACAGCAGCCGCTGGAACATACGCAGTGACTCGACACTGGGCACCTTGACCAACAACGGTACGCTGGTGTTCGGCGCAGCCGGTTTCCAGACCCTGACCGTTAACGACTACATCGGTAATGGCACGATGGTATTCAACACCCACCTGGGCGGAGACACGTCCCCCAGCGACCGGCTGGTCATCGATGGTGGAACGGCCAGTGGCCGAACCGCAGTACGAGTGCTCAACGCTGGCGGTAAGGGGGGGCTGACGCAGGAGGGGATCCCCCTGGTGCAGGCGATCAATGGCGGAACCATCGCAGCCGACGCCTTCTACCTGGACACGGGCTCCAGCGGTTATCGTTGGAGCGTCGGCAGCCTTTCGATCAATGGCTATGAGTACAGCCTGCTGCAAGGTGGCATCTCGGGCAACACGAATGACTGGTACCTGACCTCAGAAGCCAGCCAGGTGGCACCGGAAGGCGGGGCATATATCGGCACGCAGCAGGCCACCAGGACAATGTTCGACCATGGCCTGCAGGACCGTGCTAGCAAGCGCAGCCTGGGGGCCGACCGCCAGGATTCGGGACTCTGGATGCGGGCCCAGGGGCGGCATGACAAGGGCATGCGCATGGCCGAAGGCAAGGTCGATATCGATTCCAGCAGCGATGTGGTGCAGATGGGCGGGGCGTTGCTGCGCCGGCCGGTGGGCGCGCAAGGTGCGCTCTATGCCGGGCTCATGGCGGGCTATGGCGACGCGCGCATCGACTCGACCTCCACATTGATGCGCCGCGACACCAATACTGCTGTTCGCGCGAAGGCCCATGGCAAGGTCTCGGGTTATTCGGCGGGCGTGTATGGCACTTTCTATGCGGATGACGTGAACCGGCTGGGCGCCTATGTCGACACCTGGTTGCAGTACGGTCGCTATACCAACCGGCTGAGCAGTGAACTGGGGTCCGCCGATTATGATTCGAACCTATGGTCGGCCTCTCTGGAGTCCGGGTATGCATTGGCGCCATTTGCCGCTGATTCTCCCTTCCGGGCCTGGGTGGTGGAGCCTCGCGGGCAGCTGATCTATAGCCGTTATACCGCCAGCGCCGCAGACTTGCGGGATACGCGGTTGCGCAATGGCACTGCCGATGCCTGGCGTTCCAGTATTGGCGTGCGGCTCTACCAGCAGCCTGGTCAGGCGGCCGATGAATCGGTGCTGCGACCCTTTGTCGAAACCAACTGGCTGCATAGCGAGGCGGTGCCGTCGGTACGGATGGGGAGTAACAGCTTCGATGCCAGGCCATCGCGGGATGCTCTGGAACTGAAGGTAGGAGCTCAGGTGCGGGTCGCTCGGGATGTGGAGCTATCCAGTCATCTATTCGGCCATTCGGGAAGCGCCAGCGAGCACGGTTACGGCGGGCAGTTGAACCTGAGCTACAGCTGGTAGTGCTTGCAGGTCTTGTGGCAAACCCAGCGAGGACGGCCTCCAGCTCAAGGAGGCCATCCTGGGGGCGGTCCGTTGTTCAACGATGCAGATAATCCCTGATGAACTGTCGGATCACGCTGGCAAAGTCCGGGTCTGCGGTGAAGCCCAGTTGGTTTGCATAAGGTGTGCTGAACGCTCCCGGCCAAGAGCCGACGATGCGTTCGATGGCTGCATCCGGCCGCAATTGAACCTGCCGGGCCACTGCGTCACCGGCCACCTCGCGCAGCGCATCGATCATCTGCTCCACTGTCTGTGACAAACCGGGCATGTTGATCACTCGGCCCTGGTTCAAGCGCTCGGCGGCCAGCTCATGACCGTGAACCAGGTTGGCAATGGCCTGTGCCGGTGACATCAGCCATAGCCGGGTGTTCAAGGGCACCGGGCAGACACTGGCCTGACCGTTGAGGGGCTCACGGATGATGCCGCTGGCAAAGCTTGATGCCGCCAGATTCGGCTTGCCCGGGCGCACGACGATGGTGGGCATGCGCAGGCTGCGGCCATCGACGAAGCCGCGACGGCTATAGTCGGCCAGTAGCAGGTCGTTCATGGCTTTTTGGGTGCCATAGGAACTCTGGGGTGACCAGACTTGATCATCGCCGACGGTGTCCGGCAGTTGCCCACCGAAGACGGCCACCGAGCTGGTCATCACCCACTTCGGGCAAGTACCCAACTGTCGCGCGCGTTCCAGCAGTCCCTGGGTGGCGCTGAAGTTGACGCGCATGCCCAGATCGAAATCGCTTTCTGCCTGGCTGGAGACCACTGCGGCCAGGTGAAAGATGCTCTGGGTGTTGGCGTCGATCAGGTTCGCCAGGACCTGGGGATCGGTGATATCCCCACCCTTGACCTGGACCCGAGGGTCGTCGAGGCCTTGCACGGGTTCACGGTCGAACGCGGTAATCCGCTGAATGGGGCGCAACTGGCCGTGACGGTCGGTGAGTGAGCCGCGCTCGAGCAGGGCCTGGATCAGGCGGCGTCCGAGAAACCCGGCGGCGCCGGTGACAAGAATATTCATGAGTGACTCCAACTATCAGCGATTGACCAGTTTTCCGGGGATCTTGAAGACCAGCAGGGCTCCGACGAACAGCGCACTGGCCATCACGTACATGCCGATGGTGGTGCTCTGGGTCAGGTCCTTGAGAAAGCCCATCAGGTAGGGTGAAACGAACCCGGCGAGGTTGCCCCAGGAGTTGATCAGGGCAATCCCGGCTGCCGCTGCGGTGCCGCCGAGAAAGGCAGTGGGCAGGCTCCAGAACAGTGGCAGGGTGCTGAAGGCGCCCATGGCCCCCAGGGTCAGGCCGATCATCGACACTGTGAAGTTGTCGCTCCAGGTGGCGGAAATCATCAGCCCCACCCCACCCAGCACCGCGGTCAGCGCCAGGTGCCAGCGACGTTCGCGCAGGCGGTCGGCACTGCGGGATATCAGCACCATGGTCAGCGCCGCTGCGGCATAGGGAATCGCGGTGAGCATGCCGACCTGGAAGACGTCGCTGACGCCTGCCTGGCGAATCAAGGAGGGCAGCCAGAAACCGACGGTGTAGAAGCCGGCGATCATGCAGAAGTAGATGGCGGTCAGCAGCCAGATCCGCGGCTGCCCGAACACTTGGCGCACGCTGTGTACCTGGTGGCCGTCGGTTTCGGCCTCGATCCTGCTCTGCAGCAGGGTCTTCTGTTCCCGGGTCAGCCAGCCGGCGTCGGCGATCCGGTCGCTGAGGCAGTAGATCACCAGGCCGCCCACCAGAATCGAGGGCAGGCCTTCGAGAAAGAACATCCACTGCCAGCCGGCGAATCCGTGATGGCCATTGAGGGCACTCATGATCCACCCGGATAGCGGTGCGCCGATCAGCCCCGAAAGCGGCACGGCGGTAGCGAACAGTGCGTACATCTTGCCGCGGCGGTTGGAGGGGAACCAGTACGACAGGTAGAGGATCACCCCCGGGTAGAACCCGGCCTCGGCGATGCCCAGCAGAAAGCGCATGACATAGAAGGAAGTGGGGGTGCTGACGAAGGCCATGCACGAGGAAATGAGGCCCCAACTGATCATGATGCGCGCGATCCACAGCCGCGCGCCGACTCGATGCAGGATCAGGTTGCTGGGGATCTCCACCAGAAAGTAGGCAATGAAGAAGATCCCGGCGCCCAGGCCATAGACCGCTTCGGAAAACTGCAGGTCTTCGGACATCTGCAGCTTGGCGAAGCCGACGTTGACCCGGTCAAGGTAGGCCACCAGGTAGCACAGCAACAGTAGCGGCAGGATGCGCCAGGCGACTTTACGGTAGGCCAGGTCCTCGAAGGAGGCGGTGACCGGGGCCGAGGCGGTTTGCGACAGTGATTCAGGCATGTCTTTACCCATCCTTGTTTCTTGTATTTGGGTGATTTTGTTTTTATCGGACTTGCTGACATGGCTTAGATAACATAATACATCATACGAATTCAATGGCGGGCTTCGGGCAGGACGGCGTGCCTGAAATGCAGTACCGTTAGCCAATTTGACTACCGAGATGCCCATGTCCAAGCCTGATAACGCTTTCCCCGCCGCCGATTCCCTGGCGACGCTCAAGGATTCGGCCAAGGGCACGCTGGCGGACCAGGTGACTGCGGCGCTCAAGGCACACATCGCCAATGGCGAAGTCCTGCCGGGAGCGCGCCTGCCCACCGAACCGGTTCTGTGCGAGCGTTTCGGCGTCAGCCGCACCGTCATCCGCGAGGCCATATCGCGCTTGAAGTCGGCGGGCCTGGTGGAGGTGCGCCAAGGCAGCGGCACCGTGGTGTGCGAGGGCGCCCATATCAAGGCGTTCACTATCGACCTGGACGTACGTGGCTCGATCGAGGCGGTGCTCAGGGTCACTGAACTGCGTCGTGGTATCGAAGGCGAGGCGGCGGCCCTGGCGGCCCAGCGCCATACCCCTTCGCAGTTAGAGGCGATTCATCAGGCGCTGCTGGCTATCGATAGCGCCGAGCAGGCGGGTCAGGATGGGGTGGAGCAGGACCTGGCGTTCCACCTGTCGATTTCCCAGGCCACCGGTAACCCGCTGTACCCCTCCCTGCATGAATTCATTGCGCAATTCATCAAGGAAGCGATTCGTATCACCCGCTCCAATGAGGAACGGCGCAAGGATCTGGCGCGCACGGTGCGTGCCGAGCATCTGGCGGTCTATCGGGCGATTGCGGCGCGGGATGTCGAAGGGGCGAGGCAAGCGGCGCTGAGCCACATCCATAACGCGGTGGAGCGGCTCAAGAGTGCCGATCCGGCATTCTGGCGGGATTCCGGTTCACGCATTGCCTGATGGCAAATACCGCCTGCGCCCCTCCATGGAGGGGCGCAGGCGGCATCAGCCAAGCATCAGAAGTGGTACTTGACCAGCAGGCTGGCGGTGTCCTGGTTGGTTTCGAAGTTGCGCGAGTCCTCGATACCGTACTTGTTCTTCCAGTAGTCGTACTCGAAGCCGACGTACAGCTGCTTGGCGCCCCAATTCAGCGCCTTGCCCAGGTCGTACTTGATCTGCGGGTTGAAGTGCAGGTTGGCGTGGTAGGTACCCTTGGCGTTCTGGTCGTTGTCCACCACCCAGTCCATGTAGCCGTCGATCAGGATGTCCGAACGGCCCACGGGAATGGTGTAGGACCACACTGGCGTGATCTGCCAGACGTTGTCGCCCGGGCGGCTGCCCTCGGTGTGGCGCTGGTAGAAGTTCAGCTGGAAATAGTCGAAGCCAGGGACTGCCAGGTCGAAGCCCGGGCCGATCAGGTAGGACTCGTTGTCACCTTCGCCAAACTCGTAGGTGAACGCCAGGAGCACGTCCTTGATCGGGCCGAATTCAAGTTTCTGGTCGAAGATCTTGCCGAACGACAGGCGTGGCGTGAACTCGCCGTAGTAAGTGTCCGGGCCGACGTTGCCGTCTTCCTTGCCGTTATAGAAGATGCGGTCGAGGAAGAAAAAGTTATCCCCGTACTTCCAGGCATCGGCATGTTCGAAAGTGACCGTCTGTTGAATCTGCGGGTTAACTTCGAAGTTCTTGCCATACAAGTAAGTCAGGCTGTTGTTCTGCCATTGCAACAGGTCGCCAGCCACGGCCTGCCCCCCGGCCAGCAAGCTGGCGGCCAACATCAGGCTCTTGCACATCGGTTTCATTCGGTTGCTCCCAAGTAGGTAGTTCCACGTTTTTTTGGCTTGGCGCTCTGGTTTGGCGCCTTTTTTCGTTGCTGCAAAAAACCATCCGATCGGTCAGCTTTGTTGCTGTTAGCAAGAGCTGAGCCAAGGCCGAAAAAAAGCAAAAAACTCCCGTCCGGCTGTAGCGATACCGCCGGGCGAGAGTGTTTTTCGCGATGTTTTCTTGCGCCTTGTTACCTGTCCAGGCCGGGATAAGTTGGCTCTTGGGTCAGGTTTTTCATCCGGGCTTTTTTTTAGACCAGACTTGCGCGGCCGCGGAGAATACTGGCTCTCACGGCAGGGCTCAAGTGCTCCGCAACGGCGCACTTGCAACCACTTTGGGGCGGGTATGCGGGCCATCTCAGGCAAGCATCCGCATTGAAGGGCAATAGAGTGCCAATGACTGGCGGCCATCAGGGGGATTGCATGGCGCTAATGGCCGTCCAGCGGCCACCGCCAGGAAAGCCTGGGCAGGCTGCATAGGTGTTGCTCCCTGTTTGTTCTTATTTTCAAGGCGCAGCGTCTAATGGGCAGCGCTCGATCCTGAGTAGGCGAGCGCTGCGGTCAAGCATGAACGGTGAAGCAAGGTCAGGGCGCCGAACCGGCACCCTGCTGGTGACTCAGTGCTGATGGGCGTGATGCGCATTGCTGGCCGCGCGCTCGCTGCCCCCGAGAATGTTGAACAGCAGGTTCAGCACCAGCGCACTCAAGGTCGCCATGGCGATGCCACTGTGGGTGATGGGGCTCATCCACAGGGGCAGGTGGGCGAAGAACTCCGGGCGCACCACGGGAATCAGGCCCATGCCGATGCTCACGGCCACCAGCAACTGATTGCGCCGGTCGGCGATGTCGGCTTCCTGGAGGATCTTGATCCCGGTCGCAGCCACCATGCCGAACATGGCGATGGCCGCGCCCCCCAGCACCGCCGGTGGAATCGACGCCACCAGGAACGCCGCCTTGGGCAGCAGGCTGAGGACGATCAGCAGGCCGCCGGCGACCATGGTCACGGAACGGCAGCGCACGCCGGTCATCTGCACCAGGCCGATGTTCTGGGCAAAGGAGGAGTGGGTGAAGGTGTTGAGGAAGCCAGCGAAGAACGATGCCCCGGCATCACACAGCAAGCCGCGACGCAGCATGCGTGGGGTGACCTCCTGGCCGGTGATCTTGCCCAGGGCCAGGAACATCCCGGTGGACTCGACGAAGATGATCACCACCACCAGGCACATGGAGAGGATCGGGGCCAGGTGGAACTGCGGCATGCCGAAGTGCAGCGGTGTGACCACCTGCAGCCAGGGCGCCTGGGCCATGCCGCTGAGGTCGACCATACCGATCAGGCCACAGAGGATGTAGCCCAGGCCCATGCCGATCAGTACCGAGATGTTCACCCAGAAGCCGCGCATGAAGCGGTGGATCAGCAGGATGGTACCCAGCACCAGGGCGGCGATGGTCAGGTAGATGGGCGAGCCGAACTGGGCTGCGCTACTGCCGCCGCCTGCCCAGTTCACCGCCACGGGAAACAGCGAGAGACCGATCGAGGTGATGACCGTGCCAGTGACCAGCGGCGGGAAGAAGCGCACCACCTTGGACATGAACGGCGCGATCAGCATGCCGAAGAAACCGGCGGCGATGGTTGCGCCGAAAATTCCCTGCATGCCGATGCCGGGCATGCCGGCCATGGCCACCATGCTGCCCACCGCGGCGAAGCTGGCCCCCATCATCACCGGCATGCGAATGCCCATGGGGCCGATGCCCATTGACTGGACGATGGTGGCGATCCCGGCAACCAGCAGGTCGGCATTGATCAGGAAGGCGATTTCTTCACGACTCAGGCCAGCGGCCTGTCCGATGATCAGCGGTACCGCGATTGCACCGCCATACATCAGCAGGACGTGCTGCAGACCGACCAGGATCAGTTGCAGGAAGGGCAAGCGCTGAATGGCGGGCGCATCGGGGACGCACTGTTCGGATGAATCGGACATGCAACACCTCGGATCTTTTTATTCTTGTGATTTAACCGCTGCGTCTTTACGCGCAACGTGTTTGCAACAGGCGAATCTTCTGACTGATGGCAAGAAAGCCCGCTCCTACAGACAATTGCGGTTCTGTAGGAGCGAGCTTGCTCGCGAATCAGCCGGGTACCAGGCTGATCAGTTGGTCTGGGCTCCCTGGGTAATCCAGGCACCGACCAGCTCGCGTTCCTGCTGGGTCATCTGGGTGATGTTGCCCAGCGGCATGATCTGGCTGGCGACGGCCTGGGCCTGGATCCGCGCGGCTTGCAGGCGGATCTGCTCAGGAGTGTCGAACATCACCCCGGCAGGTGCTGCGCTGAACAGGGGGCTGGTGGGCTTGGCCGAATGGCAGACCGCGCAACGCTCCTGGATCACGCTATGCACCTTGTCGAAGGACGGGCCGGCATTGGCCGCCTGCGCCGGGGCGCTGGCCGGAGCCGTTGCCGCAGCGGCTGGAGCGGCCGGTGCCGGTGCCTCTGTCGCAGCCGAGGTTGCCGGCTTGCCGCCCAGGGCGGTTTCCGGCAATGGCTGGTACTGGGTCTGGGCCTTGGCCACTTCCGGAGCGCTTGGCGCTGGGGTCGGGCCGGTCACGTAGGCCAGGCAGATCATGCCCAGTGCCGCGACGGGCAGGGTCCAGGCGAACTTGTGGCTGTCATGACGGGTGTTGAAGTAATGACGCACCAATACCGCCAGGACCGCGATCCCGGCCAGGATCAACCAGTTGTACTGGCTGCCGTAGGTGCTCGGGAAGTGGTTGCTGATCATGATGAACAGCACGGGCAGGGTGAAGTAGTTGTTGTGACGCGAGCGCAGCAGGCCCTTGGCCGGCAGGGTCGGGTCGGGGGTGCGGTTTTCCGCGATCGCTGCCACCAGCGCGCGCTGGGCCGGCATGATGATGCGGAACACGTTGCCCACCATGATGGTGCCGATGATGGCGCCCACATGCAGGTACGCGCCACGGCCACTGAACACCTTGCTGAAGCCATAGGCAGCGCCGATCAGCAGGAGGAACAGGATGAAGCCGAGCAGGGCGGGTTTCTTGCCCAGTGGCGAATCGCAGAGGAAGTCATAGACGAACCAGCCGGCGATCAACGCACCGATACCGATGGCCACGCCTTCAGGGCCGGTCAGGCCGCTGCCGGGGGCAACCAGGTAGAGCATCGGGTTGAAGTAGAACACCAGGCACAGCAGGGCAATCCCGGACATCCAGGTGAAGTAGGCTTCCCATTTGAACCAGTGCAGGTTCTCCGGCATCGAGGGCGGTGCCAGCTTGTATTTTTCCAGGTGATAGATACCACCGCCGTGAATCGCCCAGAGGTCGCCGGACAGGCCGTCCTTGGGGTTGACGCGGTTGAGGTTGTTCTCCAGCCAGACGAAATAGAACGATGCGCCGATCCAGGCCACACCAGTGATCATATGTACCCAACGCACGCTCAGGTTGAGCCATTCCAACAGATGTGCTTCCACAGTCTTTACCTCTTGCCTGCCACCCTTGTTGTCGGGTGATCAGACCTTCTCTTATTGGTGGGGGGCGAGGATCAAACGCTCATCCTCTTTGAAGAAATGCTCATCGCAGTTATTGCCAGTGCCACTGCGATCAACCACCAGGAAGTCATCCCGCTTTTCGATCGTCAGCACCGGGTGGTGCCAGACGCCGCGATGGTAATTAATGCCCTGCCTGCCATTACTGACAAAGGCACGGACCAAGCCCGATACAGGTTCATCGCCAAGTGGCGCGACCACGATCAGAAAGGGATTGCCGAGCAGCGGGATGAAAGCCTGGCTGCCCAGCGGATGGCGTTCCAGCATGCGGATGGTCAGCGGCATGTCCAGCGCGTCGGCGCGGAAGATGCTGATGATGGCCTGGTCTTCCGGCTGAGCGGTCTCGACCGTTGCCAGGCGGTGGAAGCGCATGGTCGAACCGTTGTTGATCATGAAGTGATCGCTGCCGTCGGTCTCGATTACGTCACCGAAAGGGGCGAAGGCTTCTTTGCTCAGGGGCTCAATCACTAATGTGCGCATGCTGTTCTTCTTATCTCGAGTTCGTTGTTGTCTGGTCCGTGGCTACTGCGGGCAAACCGGTCGCCCGCGCGCTGCGCGACCCTTTATTTTTTGACCTTTCCCAGCAGCCGCAGGCGGCTGACGCCACCGTCCGGGAATACATTCAGGCGCACGTGGGTAATAGCCCCCAGTGCCCTGATCTGTTCGACGAAGCTGTGTTCGGCGTGCATTTCCAATTTCTGGCTGGGTAGCAGTTCACGCCAGAACAGGCTCTGGGTTTCGATCTGGCTGTCGGTGCCACCCTTGACGAAGGCGCCCTGGATCGAGCAGCTGTCCGGGTAGTTGCCCTTGAAGTGCAGGGTGTCGACGATGATCTTTTCGATTTCACCGGCATGGCCCAGGGCGATGATCACCCAGTCGTTGCCGGGAGTACGGCGCCGGGCGGTTTCCCAACCGTCACCCATGTTGATGCCGCGGCCGGGGTTGAGGAGGTTGCCCATGCGCCCGAAGTGCTCGTCGGAGCAGGCCAGGGCGCGGCCGCCGTTGAGGGCGGCAGCCAGGTCGACCTGTTCGTCGTCGCCGATGGCCGACCAGTCGCGGTAGGGAATGCCGTAGACCCGCAGCCGTGCTACGCCGCCATCGGGATAGATGTTGAAGCGCAGGTGGCTGAACGGCTGGTGGTTGTGGATCTCGTGGTAGTGGTGGCTGTTGCCCTGCAATTCCACCGCCGACAGCACTTCGGTCCACTGGGTGTTTTCATCCGGTTCGCCTGCGGCCAGGAAGCAGGCTTCCAGGGAGGCCGAGGGCGGGAAGTTGCCGGTGAAGAATGAAGTGTCGATGTCCACGCCCTTGATCGAACCGGCCACGCCGAGGCGGATGACCGCACTGTCGTAGCCTTCGAAGCGCTTGCGGCGTGATTCCCAGCCATCCATCCACTTGCCGTTGTCATCGAATACGCCTTCCTTCCAGACCGCCGGAGTCGGTTGGAACAGGCGGTTGGCGTCGGCGAACCAGTCATCGGTGACCGAGATGATCTTGGTCCCCAGCCGGGCATCGGCCAGGTTGACGAACTTCTCGAAAGCTACGGCGTTGGTTTTCATTCTTCTTGTCTGCCTTGAATTCAGTGGCCGGGGTGCTCGCGAGGCCCTGGGAAATGCACCGGTGCAGATGCTTTCTCGGGCCAGGCGGGCAATCGCTACAGGGTCAGCAAGCGGAACAGGGCGATCTTGTTGATTTCTGCCAGTGCGCATTTGAACTCGGTGTCCACCGAGTTGTGGATGCGGGTTTCGAATGCGGCGAGGATCTGGTGCCGATTGCTGCCCTTCACCGCCATGATGAAGGGAAACTTGAACTTGGCCTTGTAGGCGTCGTTGAGCTCGGTGAAGCGCTGGAACTCTTCGGCGGTGCATTGGTGAATACCAGCGCCGGCCTGCTCATTGGTACTGGCTTCGGTCAACTGGCCCTGGACGGCGGCTTTGCCGGCCAGGTCCGGGTGAGCGTTGATCAGTGCCAGCTGGCTGGCGTGATCGGCGCTCAACAGGATGTCGCTCATGCGCTGGTGCAGGGTCTCGATCTGGTCGACGGAGGCGTCGAGCCCCAGTTCGTAGGCCTTTTCGGCAACCCACGGCGAGTGTTCGTAGATGTCGGCGAAGGCCTTGACGAAATCTTCGCGGCTCAGGGTCGAGGGCTTGAGGCTCTGGAAGGCAGTCATTTCGCCGCTCCCTGGTAAGGGTGGGTCTGTTGCCAGTGACGGGCGATGTCCACCCGGCGGCTGAACCACACCTGCTCGTGACCCTTGACGTATTCGAGGAAGCGCTTGAGCGAGGCCAGGCGCGCCGGGCGGCCGATCAGGCGGCAGTGCAGGCCGATGGAAAGCATCTTCGGCGCTTCGGCACCTTCGGCGTAGAGCACGTCGAAGGCGTCCTTCAGGTACTGGAAGAAGTCGTCGCCCTTGTTGAAGCCCTGCACCTGGGTAAAGCGCATGTCGTTGGTGTCCAGGGTGTAGGGGATCACCAGGTGCGGCTTGCCGGTGGGGTTGTTGGGTTCCCAGTAGGGCAGGTCGTCGTCGTAGGTGTCGCAGTCATAGAGGAAGCCGCCTTCCTCCATCACCAGGCGCCGGGTGTTCGGGCCGGTGCGGCCGGTGTACCAGCCCAGTGGGCGTTCGCCGGTGATTTCGGTGAGGATGCGGATCGCTTCGAGCATGTGCTCGCGTTCTTGGGCCTCGTCCATGTACTGGTAGTCGATCCAGCGGTAGCCGTGGCTGCAGATCTCGTGGCCGGCTTCGACCATGGCGCGGATCACGTCCGGGTGACGCTGGGCGGCCATGGCCACGGCGAAGATGGTCAGTGGAATGTCGAATTCCTTGAACAGCTTGAGGATCCGCCAGACGCCGGCACGGCTGCCATACTCGTACAGCGATTCCATGCTCATGTTGCGCTCGCCCTGCAGGGGTTGCGCCGAGACCATTTCCGAGAGGAAGGCTTCCGATTCCTTGTCGCCATGAAGGATGTTGCGCTCGCCGCCCTCTTCGTAATTGAGCACGAAGGACAGGGCGACGCGGGCATTGCCCGGCCAGTGAGGGTGAGGAGGGTTGGAGCCGTAACCGATCAGGTCGCGAGGGTAGTCAGCGCTCACTGCAGTCTTCCTTCTTATTCGTGATAACGGTGGCGTGGCGGAACCTGAAGCCGGAAAGCCAGGTGGGCGTCACTGCGATGGAATGATTGTATACAAGTTTGTCTTCACTTTGTAAGCCTGATTTTTTGCATTTTTCCGCTTTTATCGCTATGGCTGTCACCTGCAAGAAACTTGCCTGGATGGTCAGCTAATGGATGACAAGTCGTCTGTCGCTATGGCGTTCAGGCAAATCCGCTGATGCATTCGAAGCGTCGCGGGGCCGGGAATATTTGCGATTATTATTGTGTACAATTTTTTTGAAAAATGTCTTAATCTTGCTCTCGCCGCAGCTTTTCACCGGTCGAAACGCTGCGGTCTCCTTCAATTACTGACTCCGGGAGGCGCGAGGCCTGAACGCTTGAAGGCGCCAGGCACGCAGAATCAATGGGACGTTTGACTACACACGTTTTGGATGCCGCACATGGCTGCCCTGGCAGCGCTATCAAGGTCGAGCTGTATCGAGTGGAAGGGGCCCAGCTGGAATTGGTCGCCAGCACCCTGACCAACAGCGATGGCCGTTGCGATGCGCCGCTGCTGCAGGGTGATGACTACCGTTCCGGGGTGTACCAGCTGCACTTCCATGCCGGTGACTACTACCGTGCCCGTGGTGTGCAACTGCCGCAGCCGGCGTTCCTGGATGTGGTGGTACTGCGGTTCGGCATCAGCGCCGAGCAGGACCACTATCACGTACCGCTACTGATCTCGCCTTACAGCTATTCGACCTACAGAGGAAGCTAGGACTTTCCCCCCAAGAATCCTGCGCAAATAGCTTCTTTGGTCCTTGCCCGCCCACACTGCGGGCTTTTTTTCGTCTGGCATAAAGCCTTCACTGGTCGTCGGCTCCACTCGATCCCGCAGGAGCCGGCTCGCCGCCGAAAGGGCCCTGTGACCGCCCCGGACCTGCTGGCCACAGCCGATCATCGGCAACGAAAAAGCCCCATCCAGCGGGATGGGGCCTGTGTGGAGCAGGGCGTCCTAGAGGAAAATGAACTTGGCGATGAAAATCGCGCACAGCACATACAGGCTGATGGAGATTTCCTTGTACTTGCCGGTGCCGGCCTTCAGCACCACATAGGTGATGAAGCCCAGGGCAATGCCATCGGCGACGGAAAAGGTCAGGGGCATCATGATCGCGGTGACGATGGCCGGAATGCTGTCGGTGGCCTCGTCCCAGTTGATGTGGGCCATGCCGCCCATCATCAGCATCGCCACATAGATCAGCGCGCCGGCGGTGGCATAGGCGGGGATCATGCCTGCCAGGGGAGCGAAGAACATTGCGGCAATGAACAGCACGCCCACGGTGACCGCGGTCAGCCCGGTGCGGCCACCAGCGGCGACCCCGGCGGCACTTTCCACATAGCTGGTGACTGGTGGTACACCGACCACGGCACCGAACACGCTGGAGGCACTGTCCGCCTTGAGTGCGCGGGAGAGGTTCTCGATCTTGCCATCGGCGTTCACCAGGCCGGCGCGCTGGGCCACGCCCATCAGGGTGCCGGCGGTGTCGAACATGTGCACGAAGAGGAACGCCAGGACCACGCTGATCATGCTGACGTTGAACACCCCGGCGATGTCCATGGCCATCCAGGTCGGCGCCAGGCTCGGCGGAGTGGACATGATCCCGTTGTAGTGCACCAGGTCCAGGCCCCAGCCGGCCAGGGTCACGGCGATGATACTGATGAGAATCGCGCCGAAGACCCGGTGATAGCTGAGCACTGCGATCATCAAGAAGCAGACGGCCGCCAGCAGTGGGCCGGGGTCTCGCAGGTTGCCGAGCTTGATCAGGGTGGCCGGGCTGTCGACGATGATGTTGGCCGTCTTCAGGCCGATCAGGCCGAGAAACAGCCCTACCCCGGCACCCATGGCGAACCGCAGGCTCACCGGAATGCTGTTGAGCAGCCATTCACGTACCCGCGACAGGGTCAGGATCATGAACAGCACACCGGAAATGAACACCGCGCCAAGGGCGGTTTCCCAGTGGTAGCCCATGGTGCCGACCACGGTGTAGGTGAAGAAGGCGTTGAGCCCCATGCCCGGTGCGAGGCCCACCGGCCAGTTGGCGTACAGGCCCATCAACAGGCAGCCCAGGGCGGCGGCGATGCAGGTGGCGACGAAGGCTGCGCCGTGATCGATGCCGGCGTCGGCCATGATGTTGGGGTTGACGAAGATGATGTAGGCCATGGTGATGAAGGTTGTCAGACCGGCAATCAACTCGGTCTTCACCGTGGTGCCATGCAACCTGAGTTTGAAGATGCGCTCCAGCCAGCCGCTGTTCAGCGACGGCGAGAGATCGAGCGTAGAAGCTTCGGATTTGCGGCTTTCCACAGCGAGTACTCCTCAAGAGTTTTATTGTTTTTTCCAGAGCCGGACACGCAAGGGTGGGCAGCGGCTCTTTGAGGCAGGTAAGGCGTGCGGGTTTTGTTGACCTGTGGGTCAAGAACTCGTCGGGCGAATTATGCGTTTGTATACAAAGAAAGCAAATAATGTTTTTGGGGTTGTGTGCGAAAAATCCGCGAACATGGCTATATCGCGGCCCCGACGTTGCGCCGGGGTGTGCAAGGGTTTGGGGCAAGGCCGGGGCCGGCGCACCAATGAATGGCGCCCGCAGGGGCTCAGTCTTCGACGGGTTTGCCGGCCAGCGCCTGGTTCACTGCCAGCCAGCCATTGACCGCACTCTCGCCAGCTTCGCTGAAGGCCCGTTGCAGGAGTTTGACCTGCTCGCGGCGCAGGGATTGCTCGAAGCCTGTGCCATCGGCGGTCAACTGCAACAGGCGCTTACGCTTGTCGCTGTCCGGGGCGACGCTGTCCACCAGATGCATTTCCATCAATTGGCGCAACGGTGTGTTCAATGCCTGCTTGCTCACCCCCAGCAGATTGAGCAGTTCCTTGACGCTGAGCCCGGGATAGCGGGCGATGAAAAACACGATGCGCTGGTGCACCCGGCTCAGGCCCCGGCGTTCGAGCATTTCGTCGGCCTTGGCGGTAAACGCCTGATAGCCGAAGAAGAAAGCTTCCATGGCCGCTTGCTGCGAAGCCTGGTTTTTAAGGTCAAGCATATTGACGTATCTGCAAAGGTCGGCGTAATTTCGGTCAAGCAGTTTGACGTATTTTCCTCAGCCTTCGCTAGCGGTGATCTCCATGGCCTTCTCCGAACGTGTATCGCGTCTCAAAAGCTCTCTGATCCGTGAAATCCTTGCCGCGGCCCAGCGCCCGGAAGTGATGTCGTTCGCCGGGGGCCTGCCGGCCGAAGTGATGCTGCCCAAGGTGCAATGGCAGGACATGCCGTTGGCCATGGGCCAATACGGCATGAGCGAAGGCGAGCCGCAATTGCGTGAAGCCCTGGCGGCCCAGGCGCGCCAGCTCGGGGTGCCTTGCGAGGCGAGCCAGGTGCTGGTGGTCAGTGGTTCCCAGCAGACCCTCGATCTGGCAGCCAAGCTGTACATCGACAAGGGCACCCAGATCATGCTGGAAGCGCCGACCTACCTGGCCGCCCTGCAGATTTTCCAGCTGTTCGGCGCCGACTGCCTGACCGTACCGCTGCAGGCCGATGGCCCGGACCTGGTGCAGATGCGCGCGCGCCTGGAGCAGCACCGGCCGGCGTTCATCTACCTGATTCCGACGTTCCAGAACCCCTCGGCGGTGCGCTACAGCGAAGCCAAGCGTGATGCCGTGGCGGCTTTGCTGGACGAGTTCGGCGTGACCCTGATCGAGGACGAGCCCTACCGTGAGCTGACGTTCGATGGTGGCAGTGCCACGCCTATTGTCGGCCGCCTGGAAAAAGCCAGTTGGATCTACACCGGCACCGTGTCTAAAACCCTGTTGCCGGGCCTGCGGGTGGGTTACCTGATTGCCAGCCCGGACCTGTTTCCGCACCTGCTGCGGCTGAAGCAGTCGGCGGACCTGCACACCAATCGGGTTGGCCAGTGGCAGGCCATGCAGTGGATCGGCAGCGAGCAGTATCAGGCGCACCTGGATCAGTTGCGCAGTTTCTATCGCCAGCGCCGGGATGAATTCCAGGGCGCCTTGCTCACCCATTTCGCCGATCTGGCGGATTGGCAGGTGCCTCAGGGCGGATTGTTTTTCTGGCTGAGCTTGAAACAGCCCCTGGATACCCGCACTTTGCTCAAGTCGGCGTTGGAGCACGACGTCACATTCATGCCCGGTGAGCCGTTCTTTGCCGATCCGGAACGCAACGCTGGGCATCTGCGGTTGAATTTCAGCCATATCGATCCGGCGCGGCTGGACGAAGGCCTCAAGCGGCTGGCCACCGTGATACGTCAAGCACAGGCTGCACAGGCAGCCTAAGGGGAGGGCCATGTACGAGGTTTATGGCGATTACCGTTCGGGCAACTGCTACAAGATCAAGCTGATGCTCAATCTGCTGGGGCTGCCTTATGAATGGCAGGCGGTGGATATTCTCGGGGGCGATACCCAGACCGAGGCCTTCCTGGCAAAGAACCCCAACGGCAAGATTCCGGTTCTGGAACTGGAAGACGGCACCTGCCTGTGGGAGTCCAACGCGATTCTCAACTTCCTCGCCGACGGCAGTCAGTTCCTGCCCAGCGAACCGCGCTTGCGCACTCAGGTTCTGCAATGGCAGTTCTTCGAGCAGTACAGCCATGAGCCCTACATCGCGGTGGCGCGTTTCATCCAGCTTTACGAGGGGCTGCCCGAGGAGCGCCGCGAGGAATACCTGAAGTTGCACAAGCGTGGCTACAAGGCGCTGGACGTGATGGAGAAACAATTGAGCCGCACCCCGTACCTGGTGGGCGAGCACTATTCGATCGCCGATATTGCGCTCTATGCCTACACCCACGTGGCCGATGAGGGCGGTTTCGACCTGAGCCGCTACCCGGGCATCCAGGCCTGGATGCAGCGAGTGCAAAGCCATCCGCGACACGTGCCGATGCTCGACTGAGAGGGTGCTTTTATCCCCACTGGACCGTCCTTGTGCCGGTTCAGTGCGTTGTGGGGCCCGCTAACGATGTTTGCCGGCCAGGTTCTGGCGTAGCAACTCATAACAGCGCTGCGCCGCTGGGCTCAGTTGCTGGCCACTGCGGCGGATCAGGCCGATCTCGCGGCTGACCCCCGGGTGTTTGATGGCAATCCGGCGCAGGCCCTCACGGCCGTCATCGGCGGATTCCGGCAGCAGGGTAATGCCCAGCCCCTGGCGTACCAGCGCCAGCACCGTGCTCATGTAGTTGGCTTCCATGGCTGGAAGCAGGGACAGTCGGCTGTCGTCGAACAGCGCTTCGACCTGCTCGCGCACGCTGCTGTCGCGGCCGGTGAGAATGATCGGCTGGCGGGTCAGGTCCTTCAGCGTCACTGACTGGCGCTGGGCCAGGGGATGATCGGTGGCCACGAACAGGCACAGGCGATCCTCCAGCAGAGGTTGGAAATCCAGCCCGTGGCTGAGCCGGGCGCGCCCGCCGATACCGAAATCCACCTCGCCGGCCCGGACCTGGGCATGAATGCGGTGAGCCACCAGGTCCTGCAGGCGTACCTCGATTCCGGCAAATTGCTCGCGAAACTGGCGCAAGGCCGGCGGCAGCACCCCGGCGCAGACCGACGGCAGCGCGGCGAGGGTGACCACGCCCCGACGCAGGGCGGCCAGGTCCCGGGAGCCACTGACGATGTTGTCCAGGTCCAGCAGCAGTTTCTCCATCGGTCCCCGGGCCTGCAGCCCAGCAGCGGTCAGGCTGACATGGCGCGGGCTGCGATCGAGCAGGGCGACCCCCAGCCATTCCTCCAGTTGCTGGACCTGCACGGTAAGGGCTGATGGCGACAGGTGCAGCTCGGCGGCGGCTTTGCTGAAGTTGCCGCTGCGGGCCACGGCGAGGAAGGCCTGGATATGCTGGATCGAGTTCTTCATTTTGTTTTTCCGAATGCAAGGCGCCGAATATTCCAATTTACAAAGACTAGCGCGATTTCAATACTCCAGAAAAACAATAACCGTCCGCCTTCCGGCCCCGGCTTGAAGAGGCGGCACACTGGAGTTGCTCCATGCTCGCCACCCTGGGTGTCATCACCATTCTCTGCCTGCTCGCGGCCGTCATGAGCAAGCGCCTGTCGCCTCTGGTCGCGCTGATTGCGCTGCCGATCATCGCCGCGCTGATCGGCGGCTTCGGTCTGCAGACCAGCGCCTTCATCGTCACCGGCATCAAGAACGTCGCCCCCGTGGTAGGCATGTTCGTGTTCGCTATCCTGTTCTTCGGCATCATGACCGACGCCGGCATGCTCGACCCGATCATCGACCGCATCCTGCGTACCGTCGGCACCCGGCCGACGCGGATCGTGGTCGGTACGGCGCTTCTGGCGCTGCTGGTGCACCTGGACGGTTCCGGCGCGGTGACCTTCCTGGTGACGGTGCCGGCAATGCTGCCGCTGTATACCCGGCTGGGCATCGATCGACGGATTCTGGCCTGTGTCGCGGCGATGGCCGCGGGGGTCAATTTCCTGCCCTGGACCGGCCCGGTACTGCGCTCATCAGCGGCCCTGCATGTGCCGGTGGCGGATCTGTTCCAGCCGCTGATCCCGGTGCAGATCGTCGGCCTGCTGTTCGTCTTCGCCAGCGCCTGGTGGCTCGGCCGCCGGGAGGAGCGCCGCCTGGGGCTCGGTGCCGATGCCACGGCCGGTGCAGGCATCCCGACCCGGGTATTGAGCCCCGCCGAAGAGGCGCTGCGCCGTCCCGGGCGCTTCTGGATCAACCTGCTGCTCACGGTGCTGGTGATGCTGGTGATGATTGCCGGCTGGGTCGATCCGGTGGTGATGTTCATGGTCGGCACGGTGCTGGCGCTGTGCATCAACTATCCGGATGTCGAGGCCCAGCGGGCACGCATCGATGCTCATGCCAAGACGGCCCTGACCATGGCCAGCATTCTCCTGGCGGCCGGTGTGTTCACCGGCATCATGCAGGGCAGCGGCATGCTCAAGGCGATTGCCGAAGTGGCGGTGGCGCAGATTCCTGCCGGTCACGGCAAACTGATTCCGACTGTGGTGGGGTTCCTGTCCATGCCCCTGAGCATGCTGTTTGACCCCGACTCCTACTACTTCGGGGTGATGCCGGTGATTGCCGAAGTGGGCAAGGCCCTGGGTGTCGACCCGCTGCAAGTGGCCCAGGCTTCGTTGCTCGGCGTGCACACCACCGGTTTCCCGGTAAGCCCGCTGACCCCGGCGACCTTCCTGCTGGTGGGCCTGTGCAAGATCGAACTGGCCGACCACCAGCGTTTCACCATCCCCTTTCTATTCGCTGCGTCAGTGTTGATGACCCTGACCGCGCTGCTGCTGGGAGTTTTTTAAGATGAAAAGCCTACGTATCGGCTCCGGCGCCGGTTACTCCGGTGACCGTATCGAGCCCGCCATCGAGTTGGCGCAACAGGGCGACCTGGATTACCTGGTGTTCGAATGCCTGGCCGAGCGCACCATCGCCCTGGCGCAGCAGGCGCGCCTGGCCGACCCGCACAGCGGCTACGACCCGTTGCTGGGGGCACGGATGCGCGGGGTACTGCCCTTTGTCGGCGCCACGGCCTCGGGGCGGCGTTTGCGCATCATCAGCAACATGGGGGCGGCCAATCCGTTGGCGGCGGTGGCCGAGGTGCAACGGATCGCGGCCGAGCTGGGCTTGCCAGGGCTCAAGGTGATCGCGGTGCTGGGGGACGATGTGCTCGAGACTCTGCGGGCCCGGCCGGAGTGGGTGCTGGACAACGGGCAGACCCTGGGCTCGCTGGGGCAGCGGCTGATTTCCGCCAATGCCTACCTGGGCGCCCAGGGCATCGTCGAGGCGCTGCAGGCCGATGCCGATGTAGTGATCACTGGGCGGGTGGCCGACCCCTCGTTGTTCCTGGCGCCGCAGATCTTCGAGTTCGGCTGGGCCGAGGATGACTGGCTGCGCCTGGGGCGCGGGACCCTGGTGGGGCATCTGCTGGAGTGCGCAGGGCAGGTCAGCGGCGGCTACTTTGCCGATCCGGGGGTCAAGAATGTGGCCGGTCTGGCGCGCCTGGGGTTCCCCCTGGCCGAAGTGGATGCACAGGGCGCGGCGCTGATCACCAAGGTCAAGGGCTCCGGGGGGCAGGTCAGCAGCGCTACCTGTACCGAGCAGTTGATCTACGAAGTGCATGACCCGGCGGCCTACCTGACGCCGGATGTCTGTGCCGACTTTTCCGCAGTGGGCTTTGTCGAGGAGGCACCGGACCGGGTGTGGCTGCAAGGGGCGGCAGGCAGCCCACGGCCTGAGCGGCTCAAGGTCAGCGTCGGCTACCTGGATGGCTGGATCGGCGAAGGGCAGATTTCCTATGGCGGCCCTGGGGCTGTGGCCAGGGCGCGGCTGGCCCGGGACATCGTGCTCGAACGCCTGGCCCTGACCGGGGTACAGATGCAGGAAGTGCGCGCGGAGCTGATCGGCATCGATGCCTTGCACGGTGTTGAACTGGGCCAGCGAGCGCCTGCCGAGCCCTGGGAAGTGCGCCTGCGGGTGGCGGCTCGCTGCACGGACAAGGCCGAAGCGGTGCGCGTCGGCAATGAGGTGGAAACCCTCTATACCAATGGGCCCGCTGGTGGCGGCGGGGCCAGTAAAAGCCTGCGGCAGGTGGTGGCGGTGGCTTCGCTGTTACTGCCCCGGGAGGCCGTCAGGGTCACCTTGCATCAGGAGGTACGGGCATGAATGAGGTCAAATTGCGTGACTTGGCGCACTCGCGTACCGGGGACAAGGGCGACACTTCGAATATTTCGGTGATTGCCTACCGCGCCGAGGACTTTGCCTTTCTTTGCGAGCAGCTTACCGCCGAGCGCGTGGCGCAATATTTCGCCGGCTTGCTGGGGAGCGATGCGGCGCCGGTACAGCGCTATGTCCTGGAGAATGTGCGGGCCTTGAACTTTGTCTTGCCGGGCATCCTGCGCGGCGGAGTGACCCGCTCCCTGGCGCTGGATGCCCACGGCAAGTGCCTGGGCGCGGCCTTGCTTGACTTGCAGTTGGCTCGGGGCTGAAGAGCCCCGGGGAGGGCGTCAGACGGTCGCGAAGCGCTGGTTCAGGTAATCGATGATCACCTTGGATTCATACATCCAGGTGGTCTGGCCGTTCTCTTCGATGCGCAGGCACGGCACCTTGATCTTGCCGCCCTGCTCCAACAGGGCCTGGCGGTCCTGCTCGTTGTTTTTTGCGTCGCGCAGGGCCACCGGCACATTCAGGCGATGCAGGGTACGGCGGGTCTTCACGCAGAACGGGCAGGCGTGAAACTGGTACAGGGTCAGGCCCTTGGCGGCTTCCACGACTTGCGCCTGAGCGGCGGCGTCCCGCTGCTGCTTGCGTGGGCGGGTGATGAAGTCGATGAAAATGATGAGTTGGCCCAGGCCGACTCGCAGCGCTTTGACGATCACGGTTATTGCCTCTTGCCCATGAATGAAGGGGCGGCAGCTTACCTGATTTTTCCCGGGCGAAAAAAAACCGGCGATCAACGCCGGTTTTTTCGCCTGCAGCCTGTTACTTGATCAGGCTGAGGAATTCGCTGCGGGTCGCGGCATTCTCGCGGAACTCGCCCAGCATCACCGAGGTGATCATCGACGAATTCTGTTTCTCCACACCGCGCATCATCATGCACATGTGCTTGGCCTCGATCACCACGGCCACCCCGAGGGCGCCGGTCACTTGTTGGACGGCGTCGGCGATCTGCCGGCTGAGGTTTTCCTGGATCTGCAGGCGGCGGGCATACATATCGACGATGCGCGCGACTTTCGACAGCCCCAGGACCTTGCCGCTGGGAATGTAGGCGACATGGGCCTTGCCGATGAACGGCAGCAGGTGGTGTTCGCACAACGAATAGAGCTCGATGTCCTTGACCAGGACCATTTCGCTGTTGTCGGAGCTGAACAAGGCACCGTTGGTGACCTCTTCCAGGGTTTGGGCATAACCGCGGCAGAGGTACTGCATGGCTTTGGCGGCACGCTTGGGCGTGTCGAGCAGGCCCTCGCGGGAGACGTCCTCGCCCAGTTGGCCGAGGATCGCGGTGTAATTCTGTTCCAGGGACATGAAACTACCTGTGGGATTTTACGCAAAGGGCAAGGGTACGGTGGCGGACACGACGCTGCAAGCGTGATGCAGCGGCTTTATTCGTCACGGCCTTCCATCATGGTGCGCTTGAGCATGACGTACAGCGCCCCGGTACCGCCATGCCTGGCCTGGCAGGAAGTGAAGCCCAGCACCTGCGGATGCTGGCGCAGCCAGGTGTTGACGTGGCTCTTGATCATCGGTCGCTTGCCGTCCAGGCGCACGGCCTTGCCGTGGGTGACGCGCACGCAGCGGATTTCGAACTGGGTGGCTTCAGCGAGAAAGGCCCAGAGGGTTTCCCGGGCCTTTTCCACGGTCATGCCATGCAGGTCGAGGCTGCCTTCAAAGGGGATCTGGCCGATCTTCAGCTTGCGCATCTGGCTTTCCTGAACCCCGTCGCGGGCCCACATCAGCTCATCTTCCGGCCCCACGTCGATGACGAACTGGTCGGACAGCCCGTCCACCGTGGTGGTCTCGCTGCGTACGGTGGCCGCCTGGCGCAACTTGGCGATCTGCGCCCGGTCGCTCTTGGGTTTGCCTGTATCGGCACGATCGTGCTTGATCGGCTTGACGCCGCGGATCTCGTTTTTGAACAGGGAAAAATCGTCGTCTTGCATGTCAGCCTCCGCGAAGGGCGGCTAGTTTACCCAACTCGGAACACCTTAAGGCGCGCAAATCGCGCCTCGGGAATGTCAGTCGTGTTTTTTCATCAGGTGCGGCGCCATGTTCAGCGCCAGGGGCTGGCGCATGCGCCGCCGGCAGCGCCGCCACAAGCGCACGCCGACATACAGCAGCAACAGGCCGACCACCAGGATCACCGCCGAGCCCGCCGGGCTGGCATTCATTTCCCCCAGCGCCGGGGCACGGCCCAGCAGGCTCGCAGTACCGGCCATCGCCAGCAGCACGCCAAATGTCGCCAGTAGCGCGGAGAATCCCGCACCCAGGCGCAACCGCCAGTTTCGCGGGCTTTTGGGCCGCAATCGGCGTGCGTCAAAACCATCGGATATCTTCATTCCGACCTTCCTCAATGGGTATCGGCCCTTCGACCGGAAGTTGACCGGGTGGTTCCTGAGGCTAAGGCAATTGCTGCAAAGGCGAGGGGTTTATGGATGAGCGGCCCGCCAGCCGCTCACCAGGGCTGATCAGATCAGGCTTGCGGTCTGGGCGAGGGTGGCGAAGTTGTCGGCCATGATTGCCATTTCGGTTTGCTGAACGTGCTCGGCGCTGAGGATGCCACCCTTGTAGGGCAGGTCGCGGGTGGCGCAGGCGTCTTCTACCAGGGTGCAGCGAAAGCCCAGGTTCTTGGCCGCGCGCACGGTGGTGCTGACGCTGGAGTGGCTCATGAAACCGGCGACGATCAGGTCCAGGGAACCGAGGTCCTGCAGGCGCTTTTCCAGTTCGGTGCCGTGGAACGCGCTGGGCAGCAGTTTGCCGATGATGGTTTCGTCGCCTTGGGGTTCAAGGCCGGGAATGAACTCGCCGCGCTCGCCTTGTGGGTCGAACAGGCCGCCGACGGTACCGAGGTGGCGTACGTGCACCACTGGGCGACCGGCAGCCCGGGCCGCGGCCAGCAGTTGGCGGATGTTGGCCACTGCCGCGTCCATGCCGGACAGGGCCAGCGGGCCGCTGAGGTATTCTTTCTGGGCGTCGATGATCACAAGGGTCGCGTGGCTCAAATTGGCCGCTGCATAACCACGACCGCTGAGTTGAAACATCGTCTTTGGAACGGACATTCTGGGGCTCCTGTGAGTGGGGCTTTTGCGCCATTGTCCTCTGGCGGAGCGCTTCTGTGAATCGCTACTAACGTAAGGTGCGCCGTTGCTGGCCTGCAGCCTTGTCAAGTGGGGCAAGGTATGCAGCCTTCCCGAGCAAAAAGCGCTTGAACACTCTTGCCCGTCGCTGGTTTTTCATTCGTCGTCGGCAAGCGTTTTGGCTGTTAGAATCGCCGGTCGTTTTGTCAGGAGTCTGTCCCGTGATCACTTCCCGCCTGCGCACCTTGCGCGACCATATCCGCTGGGCCGTCAGCCGCTTTCATGGGGAGGATCTGTTCTTCGGCCATGGTACCGACAATGCCTGGGACGAGGCCCGTCAACTGGTGCTCGGCGCCTTGCACCTGCCTTGGGAAATTGCCGACAGCTACCTTGATTGCGCGTTGGAAGACGACGAGCTGGTCCATGTGCAGCACCTGCTCAAGCGTCGTATCCAGGAGCGCGTGCCTACCGCCTACCTGCTGGGCGAGGCCTGGTTCTGCGGCATGTCGTTCATTGTCGATGAGCGCGTGCTGATTCCCCGTTCGCCGATTGGCGAGCTGATCGAAAAACGTTTCGAGCCCTGGCTGGGCAGCGAGCCGGCACGGATTCTCGACCTGTGTACCGGTTCCGGCTGCATCGGTATCGCTTGTGCCTATGAATTCCGTGATGCCGAGGTGGTGTTGGCGGACCTGTCCTTCGAAGCCCTCGAAGTGGCCAACCAGAACATCGAGCGCCATGGCGTCGATGAGCGGGTGTTCACGGTCCAGGGCGACGGTTTCGATGGCCTGCCCGGGCAGCGCTTCGACCTGATTGTGTCCAACCCGCCCTATGTCGATGCCGAAGACTTCGCCGACATGCCGGATGAATACCAGCACGAGCCCGAGCTGGGCCTGGCCTGTGGCGAGGATGGCCTGAACCTGGTACGGCGGATGCTGGCCGAGGCGGCGGACCACCTGACCGAGAAGGGCTTGCTGATTGTCGAGGTGGGCAACAGCCAGGTGCATGTCGAGGCGCTGTACCCGGAGGTCGACTTCGCCTGGCTGGACTTTGAGCGCGGTGGCCACGGTGTGTTCATGCTGACCGCGGAGCAGTGCCGCGACCATCAGGCGTTGTTCGCGTCCCGGGTCTGAGCCGATTGCCGGCCCGCGCAACGCGGGCCTCTGGCGGTCAGGCGTTGCGGCTCAGCGATGAGTCGCAATCCAGATCAGCAGCCCGGCCTGGAACACCGCAAAGGCCACCAGGCAGGTGATGGTGAAGCGCAGACCGGTGTCCTCGCGCTTGTACTTGGTGACTTTCTCTTCCTGCTTGCGCAGCTTCACTTCCAGTTCTTCAAGATTCTGTTCGGCCTGCTGGAGCATCTGCGCCGCTTCCAGAATCTCCACGAACTGCAGCTTTTCGCTATTCCACTGGCCCAGCAGTTCACCCACCTGGACATCCTTGACGCTGCCCTTGAGGTGCTGGGCATCGGCATACACCACATCGAAACCCTGGGTGCGCAGCACGTGGTCGCGACGCAGGCGCGTGTCTTCGTTGAGGGCATCCTTGTTCGCCAGGTCGAAGCCGTCGACCCGGTAGTGCGGCCACTTCTTCTGGGCCCACTGCGCTGCCTGGGCCAGCAGGAAACGGCCGATTCCGCGGTTCAACGGTTCGACCTGCAGGCCGCCTTCGGGCTCGAAGTGCACCCGGCGAGTGTCGTGCTCGACCCACACATCCAGGTGATTCTGTTCCTTGCGCACCCGTTGGCCGGGGAGGCTGATGGTCATGCGCAGCAGGCTGCGCTCTTTGTTGTTGCGTTCGGCATAACCGAACTCGACAAAGCGCAGAGGCCGTCCGCCCGTGGCGCGGTCGGTCTGCAAGGGTGCCAGGCGCAGCATCTTGTGGTGCTCGGCCTGCACATCGGCCCACGGCAGCGGCGGCGCTTCCGGGGCGGCGGCTTCCTGCTCGGTGGCGGGTGAATTCGGGGTATCAGTCATAACGGCGAGATCCTGTCCAATCGCTGCGCGCCGACAGCAATTGAACGGCCGGCAAAGGCTTATCGGCCGTTTTTTTCAGGACTGGAGGGCAAAAACAGCCTAACGGGTGTGAAGTCCGTCAATAAAATCGATGATCGCGCTGCCCAGTTCCGCTGCCAGCGGCAATTGCGGGTCCTTGTAGGAGGCCAGCTGGCGCTTGAGGTCATTGGGCACGATGCGCATCACATGGTTCATGCCTTCGATCAGGGCCAGTTGCGCATCCGGTTTGGCGGCCTTGAGGACCCTGGCGTCATCGACGCTGACCTGGATGTCGTTGCTGCCCTGGATGATCAGCGCCGGCATCTTCAGGCGGGCGAAGGCCGCCGCCGGGTCTTCGCGAAACAGGGTGATCAGGTAAGGCTGCACGCTGGGGCGAAAGATGACTTGCAGGGCAGGGGGCACATCCGGGTCGACCTTGCCGGCCTTGAGGCTGTCCAGCAGCTCATTGCTGCGCAGCATCAGCGCCGGTGGCAGGCGGTAGCTCAACTGCTGGCGCAGGATCTGGTCCACCGGGCGGGCGGTTCCGGAGATCGAGATAACGCCTGCGGCATTCAGTTGCGGTGCCGCCAGCGTGGCGATCAGTGCGCCTTCGCTATGCCCCAGGACTATCAGTTGGCCCAGGCGTGGATCGGCCTTGAGCTTGTTGCCCCAGGCCACGGCATCCGCCACATAGGCGTCCAGGGTCAGGTTGCGTTCGTCCGGGGTCGCGGCGAGGCTGGCGGCCACGCCGCGCTTGTCATAACGCACGCTGGCGATGTTGTGCTTGGCCAGTACCCAGGCCAGGCGCTTGAGGCTGTCGTTGCGCCCGCCATCGGGGTTGTTGCCGTCGCGGTCAGTGGGACCGGAGCCGGAAATGATCAGCACCACCGGCACCGGCTGCTCGGACTTGGGTAGCAGCAGCGAGCCGTACAGCTCACCGTGCCCGGTGTCCAGGCTCACGGGGCGTTGCAGGACGGCCGCATGAACCAGGCCGGTGAACAGGGAAAGGCTCAAGAGAAGAACTCGCAGCATCATCGCGCCATCATGGATAAGGTGCCGGTTTGACTCGGTAACAGGCAGAAGGTTCGAGGATGAACTAGTTGGGTAGCCTGCGTATACTGGCGCACGCGCTAATCCAGATTGAGTTATTTCGGCTGATTTCACGGAGCTCCCTGCATGTCCGGCAATACCTACGGCAAGCTGTTCACTGTCACCACCGCGGGCGAAAGCCATGGTCCGGCGTTGGTCGCCATTGTCGACGGCTGCCCGCCGGGCCTGGAACTGACGCTGGAGGACCTGCAGCGTGACCTGGACCGGCGCAAGCCTGGCACCAGCCGCCACACCACCCAGCGCCAGGAACCCGACGAGGTCGAGATCCTCTCCGGGGTGTTCGAAGGCAAGACCACCGGCTGTTCCATCGGCTTGTTGATCCGCAACACCGATCAGAAGTCCAAGGACTATTCGGCGATCAAGGACCTGTTCCGCCCGGCTCACGCCGACTACAGCTATCACCACAAGTACGGCATCCGCGACTACCGTGGTGGCGGCCGCAGCTCGGCCCGGGAAACCGCCATGCGCGTGGCGGCCGGGGCCATTGCCAAGAAGTACCTGGCCAGCCAGGGCATCGTGATTCGCGGCTACATGAGCCAGCTGGGCCCGATCGAGATTCCCTTCAAGACCTGGGATTCGGTAGACAACAACGCCTTCTTCAGCCCTGATCCGGACAAGGTTGCGGAACTGGAAGCCTATATGGACCAGTTGCGTCGAGACCAGGATTCGGTCGGAGCGAAGATCACTGTGGTGGCCGAAGGGGTGATGCCGGGCCTGGGCGAGCCGATTTTCGATCGCCTGGACGCCGAGCTGGCCCATGCGCTGATGAGCATCAACGCGGTCAAGGGCGTGGAGATCGGCGCCGGTTTCGCCTGCGTTGCCCAGCGCGGCACCGAGCACCGTGACGAACTGACCCCGCAAGGTTTCCTCAGCAATAACGCCGGCGGCATTCTGGGCGGCATCTCCTCGGGGCAGCCGATCGTCGCTCACCTGGCGCTCAAGCCGACCTCCAGCATTACCACCCCCGGGCGCTCCATCGATATCGACGGCAACCCGGTGGACGTGATCACCAAGGGGCGCCACGACCCGTGCGTGGGCATTCGCGCCACGCCGATCGCCGAGGCGATGATGGCCATCGTGCTGATGGATCACCTGCTGCGCCACCGCGGCCAGAATGCCGACGTGCGCGTCAGCACGCCGGTGCTGGGCCAGCTGTAATGCCGGTCCTGCCAGTCGCCACAGTCTGAAGGCCGTGGCGGCACTTCCCTACTGGCGGCTTTCCAGTTTCTACCTGTTCTATTTCGCGCTGCTGGGCTCGACCGCGCCATTCCTGGCGCTGTATTTCGATCACCTGGGGTTCTCCAGTGCGCGCATCGGCGAACTGGTGGCCATTCCCATGCTCATGCGCTGCGTGGCGCCCAACCTTTGGGGTTGGCTGGGGGACTACACCGGGCGGCGCCTGGCGATCGTGCGTTTTGGTGCGTTCTGCACCCTGGTCTGTTTCTCCCTGATCTTCGTCGACAAGAGCTATGCCTGGCTGGCCATGGTCATGGCCCTGCATGCTTTTTTCTGGCACGCGGTGCTGCCGCAGTTCGAAGTGATCACCCTGGCGCACCTGCAAGGCCAGGCCTCGCGCTACAGCCAGATCCGCCTCTGGGGCTCCATCGGCTTCATTCTTACCGTGGTGGTCCTGGGGCGTTTGTTCGAGTGGTTGAGCCTGGACATCTACCCGGTAGCGCTGGTGGTGATCATGGCGGGCATCGTCCTCAGCAGCCTGTGGGTGCCTAACGCCCAGCCTCGGGTGCAGGGGCCGCGGCACGCCGGGGAGGGCTTTGTCAGGCAACTGCGCAGCCCCGGTGTGCTGGCCTTCTACCTGTGCGTGGCACTGATGCAGATGAGCCACGGCCCCTATTACACCTTCCTGACTCTGCACCTGGAGCGCCTGGGCTATACCCGCGGGGTGATCGGCATGCTCTGGGCCCTGGGTGTGGTGGCCGAAGTGTTGATGTTTCTGGCGATGAGCTGGCTCCTGGCGCGCTTTTCCGTGCGGCGGGTGCTGCTGGCGAGCTTCCTGCTGGCAGCTCTGCGCTGGTTGCTGCTGGGCAGCCTGGCGGAACACCTCGGGGTGCTGTTGTTGGCTCAGGTGCTGCACGCGGCGACCTTCGGCAGTTTCCACGCCGCCGCCATTCATTTTGTGCAGCGCAGTTTCGGTGCCCGCCAGCAAGGCCAGGGCCAGGCGTTGTACGCGGCCCTGGCGGGAACCGGGGGCGCCCTGGGGGCCCTGTATTCGGGTTATAGCTGGAATGCCCTGGGCCCCACATTGACCTTTAGTATTGCCAGCGTCGCAGCCTTGGCCGCAGCCGTTATCATTGCCACCCGCATGCAAGAGGAGTTGCCGTAATGAGCAGCCTGTCCGTCTACCACGTATCCAGTCCGGATCTGCCGAACAAGGTCCTGACCCACTTCGACGATATCGCTGCAACCCTGGCCGAGCAGGGGATTCGTTTCGATCGCTGGCCTGCCACCACGCGTGTTGCGCCGGGCACCGGCCAGCAAGAAGTGATAAGCGCCTATCAGGAGCAGGTCGATCGCCTGATGACCGAGGGTGGCTACGCCAGTGTGGATGTCATCAGCCTCGATGAAGACCATCCGCAGAAGGCCGAGCTGCGCGCCAGCTTTCTCGATGAGCACCGCCACAGCGAGGATGAAGTACGTTTCTTCGTTGCGGGCCGGGGCCTGTTCAACCTGCACATCGATGACTATGTGTACGCCGTACTGTGCGAAAGGAATGACCTGATCTCGGTGCCGGCGGGCACCGCCCATTGGTTCGACATGGGCGAGCGGCCGAACCTGGTGGCCATCCGCATGTTCAACAACCCCCAGGGCTGGAACGCCAGCCTGACCGGCGACGCGATCGCCAGCCAGTTCCCGCGCCTGGACGATTGAGCGGGGAGCACAACGTCAACGGGCTGGACCCACGCAAGGTGGGGCCGGCCCGGACAGGTGCAGCGCAAGCGGCTTACGCGGAGTGGTAAGTCGGCAGGGCAAAGCGGTTCTGGCTTTGCAGCATGGAGATCTGTGGCAACTCACTGGCCTGTTCGGCCAAGTCCCGACGAATTGCGCTGATGACCCACGACAGTTGGTCGGCGGCGTGCAACTGTGCGTAGGAGATCGAACGCTTGAACTGTTTGCCTTCGCTGTTGCGCAGGGTCAACAGGATGCCACCGTCAGGGCGTGGCTGGGTGGTCACTTCGAAGTTGGAGAACAGGGAAGAAAATTTTTCTTGGATCAGGCTCATGTCTATCAGCTCCGTTAGCTCTTGAAGGGCAAGCGTGGAGTGATAGGTGCAGCGATTGTGCCAGTATTGTTTTTTTAAAATATCCTTTAAAAACAACAACTTATAAAAATCAAAAAAGCGCCTGTTCGTGCAAATTGCATGAATGGCCATCGTGCATCCTGCATTTTGCAGGTCCGCAGGGGGTGTTGGCGTGTGCCGTGGCAGTGTTGTGACCGCGGGCCAGGGTGGAAAATTCAATCGTTGAAGCGGGGACAAGTACGCTGCGTGGGGAGACCGAGGGTAGATACAAAAGTTTGCAAAAACCCCGTGTACAGCGTCGCGAGAGCTGACGTATTTTCCAGCCAGTCACGTTGGTTCAACCTGGCCTCGGCGGCCCCGCGAAAGCGGCTTGAACGGCGTTTCTGCGACATGGAATGTGTTGTGGCGCGATCTTGCGATCCCGCCCGACCAATAATAAGAACATAGGACGCTCTCCATGAACCTTTCCTGCGCCTCATCGCCGGTGCTCTTTGCAGCCCTGCGCTTGTCCTGCCTTCATCCCTTTGCGAGAGATATCCACAGCTCCCGCGTGCCGCTCGCCGCACCCTGGATCGCTACCCCCGGTTGAGCCTTGCGCCGCTGTTGCCAACGCCCGGCCGGCCAGGCCCGGGCCCAGATCCTTGCTGTGCAACCGGAGCAACCATGAACAAGCACAAGAGCGACATGATCACCTGGGGCATGATGCTGCGTAAGGTGCCCTCCATTGCCAGGGCACTGCCGCGGGTGGTGCGGGGCATGAAGGCGGGCAATATCGACAACCCGGACCAGCCCTGCGGCCTGGGCTGGAGCTTTGAGCAGGCGACCCTGCGCAACCCCGAGGGGCCGGCCTTGCTGTACGGTGATCGGGTGCTCAGTTATGCACAGGTCAATCAATGGGCCAACCGCATTGCTGCCTACCTGCAGGAGCAGGGCATCGGCAAGGGTGATGTGCTGGCGATCTTCATCGAGAACCGCCCGGAATTGCTGGTCACGGTGCTGGCGGTGGCCAAGCTTGGAGGCATTTGCGCGATGCTCAACACCGCGCAGACCCAGGGCGTGCTGGCGCACAGCCTGGCGTTGGTGAAACCGGCGGCGATCATCCTCGGCGGCGAGCTGCAGGCCGCTTACTCGGCGGTACGCGAGCAGGTGGGCATCGATCCGCAGCGCACCTGGTTCGTGGCCGATCAGGACACCTTTGCCGACCCCGGGCCGACCCCCGAGGGAATGCGCAACCTGATGGCCGAGAGCGCCGGTTACCCATCGGACAACCTGGCGCAGACCCAGCGCATCTTCCTCAACGACCCTTGCTTCTACATCTACACCTCCGGCACCACGGGGTTGCCCAAGGCCGGGATCTTCAAGCATGGTCGCTGGATGCGCACCTCTGCCGGCTTCGGCACCATCGCCCTGGATATGCAGCCCGGCGACGTGGTGTATTGCACCTTGCCGCTGTACCACGCCACCGGTCTGTGCGTGTGCTGGGGTTCGGCGATTACCGGCGCCTCGGGCTTTGCCATCCGCCGCAAATTCAGCGCCAGCCAGTTCTGGGATGACGTGCGCCGCTACAAGGCCACGACCGTGGGTTATGTCGGGGAGTTGTGCCGCTACCTGATCGACCAGCCGGCTTGCGCACGGGATACCGAGCACGGGGTCTCGAAGATGATCGGCAACGGGCTGCGCCCGGGCGTCTGGAGCGAGTTCAAGCAACGTTTCGGCGTCGGTCATATCTGTGAGTTGTATGCCGCCAGCGACGGCAATATCGGTTTCAGCAACATCCTCAACTTCGACAATACAGTGGGCTTTTCCCTGATCCCCTGGGCGCTGGTGGAATACGCCCACGATACCGGTGCGCCACTACGCAACAGCCAGGGCTTCATGCAGAAGGTAGCCAAGGGTGGCCAGGGGCTGCTGCTGGCGAAGATCGACGACAAGGCGCCCCTGGATGGCTACACCGACCCGGAAAAGAACCTCAAGGTGATTCTCAAGGACGTATTCGAGAAGGGCGACTGCTACTTCAACACCGGCGATCTGCTGCGCGATATCGGCTTTGGCCATGTGCAGTTCGTCGACCGGCTGGGAGATACCTATCGCTGGAAGGGCGAGAACGTTTCCACCACCGAGGTGGAGAACGTCCTGCTGGGGCACCCGCAGGTTGCCGAGGTGGTGGCCTATGGGGTCGAGATCCACAACACCAACGGTCGGGCCGGGATGGTGGCGATCACTCCGGCAGAATCCCTGGCGACCCTGGATTTCAGCGAGTTGCTGCAGTTCGCCCGGCAGCAGTTGCCGGCCTACGCAGTGCCGCTGTTCCTGCGGATCAAAGTGAAGATGGACACCACCGGCACCTTCAAGTACCAGAAGAGTCGCCTCAAGGAGCAGGCATTCGATCTGCAGCAAATCGGTGACGAGCCGGTGTATGCCTGGTTGCCGGGCTCGGATACCTACGTGCGGCTGACCCCGCAGATTCTCGCGGACATTCAGGGTGGGCGCCTGCGTTATTGATTCTGCCTATGGTGGCTCTCGGGAAAAAAGGGATGACAGGCTGGCGCCGGCTTGGGGAAACTAGCGCCTTTCCGAATTGCCGAACCTGGAGTTTCCGATGACCGACAAAAGCCGCCAGATGACTGAAGAAGAGGCCGCCCAGTTTGTCGAACAGGTGTTCAACGTGGCCCGCCAGGGCGACGCACAGATGCTCGACAAGCTGGCTGCCAGTGGCCTGCCGGTCAACCTGCGCAATCACAAGGGCGACACGTTGCTGATGCTCGCCGCCTATCACGGCCATGTGGATGCGGTGCAGGTACTGCTCAAGCACCAGGCCGACCCCGAGATCCGCAACGACAACGGCCAGAGCCCGATTGCCGGGGCTGCCTTCAAGGGCGACTTGGCGGTGGTCAAGGCGCTGGTGGAGGGGGGCGCCCAGGTGGAAGGCTCGTCCTTCGACGGACGTACCGCGCTGATGATGGCGGCGATGTTCAATCGCACGGAAATCGTCACCTACCTGATCAGCCAGGGCGCCGACCCCAAGGCCCGCGACAGCAATGGCGTGAGTGCCCTGGAAGCGGCCAAGACCATGGGCGCCATGGATACCACGGCGCAGCTGGAAAAACTCCTGGCCTGAGGCGGCGATGATCGGGGTGCGCGGGCGTCAGGTACTGCCTGGCGTGATAGCTCGGGCACTTTAGGCTATCCTTCGCGCCCCTTGATTTCCTCGCTTCCAGGATGTGCCCATGAAAACCGCCCTTATCGAACTCATTAGCAAGATCAGCTCCGGGTGCATGGGCGATGCCGAGATCCAGCAGATCGCCGAGGAGGCGAGCCAGGCCTACGCCGACCCTCAGGGATTCCTGGCAGCCAACCCGGATATCAACTACGACGACAGCTTCCCCATTCCCCTGGGGGAATGGGTGGTGGTCGGCAGTCTGCCGGAAACCGTGTTGTTTCAGGCCGATACCTATGTCGACCTGTTCGCCCAGATCGTCGCCTCGTTCGGCAAGGACGTGGCTTTCAACATCAAGCCCAAGCAGTTGGCCAAGATCGAAGCCCTGACGGCCTTGAACCGCATCCAGATCCAGATGGGCAGCATGAACCCGGAAAACGGCGGCTATGTGTTGATGAATTTCAGCCAGTTGCTGGATGACGAGTTGCAGATGGTACTGGTCTACGGCAACGACGTGCCGCGGGTGCTGGAGTTGTGCGCCGAGGTCGGGATCGCCGCAGCGCCGGCCCTGGAGGCCTTGAAGATCGCCGTTCATGTCTGAAGCCCGAGCGGCTGTGGAATAAAACGGAACCCTGATCCAGCACGGCTATCCTAAAGAGGCACGCCATCATTTAGGGAGCGACACCATGGGTTCCACCTTCAATGGCCTGGTTGGCCTGATCATTCTGGCCCTGGATATCTGGGCCATCATCAACGTACTCAAAAGCGGCGCCGAAACCGGGATGAAGGTCCTCTGGGTGCTCTTGATCATTCTCCTGCCGGTGCTGGGGCTGATCATCTGGGCGATCGCCGGGCCGCGAGGCAATGTGCGGCTCTGAAGCTGGAGACGCAGGTTGCACAGGGAAAAGGGCCGTCAGGCCCTTTTTTGTGTGACTAAACATGCGTTGAACGAAATTTTCACAAACGCTCTAAGACAATTCGCCGGCGCTTTTTCCCCGGTATAACTCTCTGCAATCTCTTGTCCCAGAGCCGTTGGCAGTGGGTTTTTCGGTGCTGCCCACTAATCAATGGCAATGCCTTGAGTGATCGTGCAACATTTGCGCACCGCGAATTCCCCCGTCGCCCTGGCGGCAACAAGAGGGCAGAACGCAGCTTTATCTTTGCAACTTAAACTTCCAATGGGTCCTAAAACCACATGGCAAACTCGGATGCCCTGAGTCAGCAGCGATCCTCGAATCGCCTGCTGCAACCGACCGTTAAATCCCATCTGGCCTACACGCTGTTGTGCGCCCTGGTCATGATGGTGATGCTTTCCCTGTTGCGCGTCGCGCTGCTGATCTACAACCGCGAGATGATTCTCGACACTCCGGCCTCGACCTTCCTCGAAGCGTTTGCCAACGGGCTGCGTTTTGACCTGCGGCTGGTGGTCTACCTCAGCGTACCGCTGCTGCTGGCGCTGTTCAGCGCCCGGGCCATGGCGGCTCGCGGGGTGTTGCGCTTCTGGCTGACAGTCACCTCCAGCATCGCGCTGTTCCTCGGCCTGATGGAGATGGACTTCTACCGAGAGTTCCACCAGCGCCTCAACGGCCTGGTCTTCCAGTATGTGAAGGAAGACCCGAAAACCGTGATGAGCATGCTCTGGTACGGCTTCCCGGTGGTCCGCTACCTGCTGGCCTGGGCCGTGGGCACCTGGATCCTGAGCCTGGCATTCAAGGGGGCCGACCGCGCCACCCGGCCCCGCGGCCCGTTCAGCGGCGGCAATGTCGGCACCCGGCAGATTGCCCCCTGGTATGCGCGCATTGCGGTGTTCGTGGTGTGTCTGCTGATCTGCGTGGTTGCAGCCCGTGGCACTCTGCGCCAGGGCCCGCCGATGCGTTGGGGGGACGTCTACACCACCGAATCCAACTTCGCCAACCAGTTGGGCCTCAATGGCACGCTGCAACTGATGGCGGCGGCCAAGGATCGTCTGTCCGAGGACCGCACCAATATCTGGAAGGCCACCTTGCCTCAGCCTCTGGCGCAGCAGACCGTGCGCGACATGCTGCTGGTGCCGAGTGACAAGCTGGTGGATGCCGACATCGCCGCTGTACGCCGCACCTACACGCCGGATGGGGAAAAGACCCTGCCGATCAAGAACGTCGTGGTGATCCTGATGGAAAGCTTCGCCGGGCATTCGGTGGGCGCCCTGGGACGTCCGGGGGAGATCACTCCGTACTTCGACAAACTGTCCAAGGAAGGCCTGCTGTTCGACCGCTTCTTCTCCAACGGCACCCACACCCACCAGGGCATGTTCGCCACCATGGCGTGCTTCCCCAACCTGCCTGGCTTCGAATACCTGATGCAGACCCCGGAAGGCAGCCACAAGCTGTCCGGCCTGCCGCAATTGCTCAGTGCTCGCAACTACGATGACGTGTATGTCTACAACGGCGATTTCGCCTGGGACAACCAGTCGGGGTTCTTCAGCAACCAGGGCATGACCAACTTCATCGGCCGTAACGACTTCGTCAATCCGGTGTTCTCCGACCCGACCTGGGGCGTGTCCGACCAGGACATGTTCAACCGCGGCCTGGAAGAGTTGAAGGCCCGGGAAGGCAAGGGGCCGTTCTATGCCCTGCTGCAGACCCTGTCCAACCACACGCCGTATGCCCTGCCCACGCCTTTGCCGGTGGACAAGGTGACCGACCGCGGCAGCCTCAACGAACACCTGACGGCCATGCGCTACTCCGACTGGGCCCTGGGCCAGTTCTTCGAGAAAGCGCGCAAGGAGCCTTACTTCAAGGAAACCCTGTTCGTGGTAGTGGGCGACCATGGCTTCGGCAACGAGCAGCAGATCACCGAAATGGACCTGGGGCGCTTCAACGTGCCCATGCTGATGATCGCTCCGGGCATCCAGGAAAAGTTCGGCCAGCGTGACCACACCGTGGGCACCCAGATCGACATCGTGCCCACCATCATGGGCCGCCTGGGTGGCGACGTACTGCACCAGTGCTGGGGGCGCGACCTGCTCAACCTGCCGGAAGGCGACAAGGGCTTCGGCGTGATCAAGCCTTCGGGCAGTGACCAGACCGTAGCGCTGCTGACGGCGGACCGGGTGCTGGTACTGCCCAAGGAAATGCCGCCACGGCTGTACAAGTACGAACTGGGTTCGGCACCGGGGGGCGAACTGATCCCGGATTCTGCCGATGAGGCGCAGCTCAAGCAGAAGCTGGAATCCTTCCTGCAGACGGCGACCAAGAGCTTGCTCGACAACACCGCAGGCGTGGTCAACGGGAAACCGGACTAAACGCTGTAGCGCCGGCCCTGTCATGCGGGGTTGGCGCAAGTTGCCCGCGTGAATAAAACACCCCACAAGTGGGGTGTTTTTTATTCAGGCTTATAAAAAGGCGCCGGTGAAGACCGGCGCCTTTTTACGTGCAAACATACTCTGGGGCGAGCAATAAGGGCGTTATATCCTGCCCAGCAGCAAGAGTACCAACAGCACCACCAGCACGACGCCAATGATTCCTGAAGGCCCATAACCCCAGCTTCTGGAGTGCGGGAATACTGGCAGGCCGCCAATCAGCAGCAGAATCAGAATAACGATCAGAATGGTGCCCATGGCTGTTTCCTTATTGGAATAGAGTTGAACAACGCAGTTATTCAAGGACAAGTTCGTTTTAGGGATAAAGCGAACCGCTTAATAAATCCGACTCTGCGCCCTTCCAGAAAATTCCAAGTATTTTTAAAGCTTTCCGCTTTCGGTCTTATTTCCTTTGCGCCTGCCCAGAGCAGGGGGGGCGGATGACAGGTCGGGGGCACCGGGCCGGCGGTTTGCCCGGGGCATTCAGCACCCTGATGGTGCGTGGGTGGCGCAGGGGCCTTCGCTACACTGCGGCTCATCTTCCCCGGAACAACAAGGCAACTCTTATGCAAAATCGCATGATGATCACTGGCGCCGGCTCCGGCCTGGGTCGCGAAATCGCTTTGCGCTGGGCCCGCGAGGGCTGGCGGCTGGCCTTGTCCGATGTCAGCGAGGCGGGCCTGCAGGAAACCCTGAAACTGGTGCGTGCAGCCGGTGGTGACGGTTTTGTGCAGCGTTGCGATGTGCGTGACTACAGCCAGTTGACCGCCTTCGCTCAGGCCTGCGAGGTGAAGTTCGGCGGCATCGACATCATCGTCAACAACGCCGGCGTGGCCTCTGGCGGGTTCTTCAGCGAACTGTCGCTGGAGGATTGGGACTGGCAGATCGCGATCAACCTGATGGGGGTGGTCAAGGGCTGCAAGGCCTTCCTGCCGCTGCTGGAGCAGAGCAAGGGCAAGATCATCAATATCGCTTCCATGGCGGCCTTGATGCAGGGCCCGGCCATGAGCAACTACAACGTGGCCAAGGCCGGAGTGGTGGCGCTTTCCGAGAGCCTGTTGATCGAGCTCGCGCAGCAGGAAATCGGCGTGCATGTGGTCTGCCCGTCGTTCTTCCAGACCAACCTGCTGGACTCCTTCCGGGGGCCGACCCCGGCCATGAAGGCCCAGGTGGGCAAGTTGCTGGAAAACTCGCCGATCACCGCCGCCGAGATCGCCGACTACATCCATGCCCAGGTCGATGCCGGCCAGTTCATGATCCTGCCCCATGAGCAGGGCCGTATGGCCTGGGCCCTGAAGCAGAAAAATCCCCAGGCGCTGTACGACGAAATGACCCTGATGGCCGACAAGATGCGCGCCAAGGCCAAGCAAAGCGCCAGTTGAGCTTGCCCAATCCCCCTGGGCGTCGTTAGGGTTGCCGGCATCCGACAATCCTGACGAGTTCCTGCATGCTCAATTACCTGTGGTTCTTCCTCGCCGCGCTGTTTGAAATCGCCGGCTGCTATGCGTTCTGGATGTGGCTGCGTCAGGGCAAGAGTGCCTTGTGGGTGATTCCCGCGCTGGTCAGCCTGACCCTGTTCGCCCTGTTGCTGACCAAGGTCGAGGCCACCTACGCCGGGCGCGCCTATGCCGCCTACGGAGGCATCTATATCGTCGCTTCGATTGGCTGGCTGGCAGTGGTGGAGCGGGTACGGCCCCTGGGTTCGGATTGGCTGGGGCTGGCGCTGTGCGTGATCGGGGCCAGTGTGATTCTGTTCGGCCCGCGCTTTTCCAATGGCTGAATAACCCGGCCCAGAGAAGCTGGGCCGGGGGTAGGGTCAGTCGAACAGCTCCTTGGGCACATCGTGCTTGAGCATCAGTTGGCACTGTTCGCTGTCCGGATCGAAGACGATTACCGCCTGGCCCTTGGTCAAGGCCTGGCGCACCCGCAGCACACGGGTCTCCAGGGGCGTTTCATCACCGTTGTCGGTGCCCTCGCGGGTCACGAAGTCCTCGATCAGGCGGGTCAGGGTGTCGACTTCAAGTTGGTCGTGGGGAATCAGCATGGGGGCCTCCGGCAAACAATCCGGGATCCTACTGCGCCCGGGGCCGTGCCGCCAGCCAGGGCGTGCACAAACTCCGGGGCGGGTTCAGGATTTCTGCCCCACCAGGCTGTCCACCGAGGGCACCCGGGTATCGCTTTCCATTTGTGCATCGTGCTCCAGTTGATGGCTGAAGCGGTCCAGTGAGCCCTGGGCCGGTTGCGCGTCGCTGGCAAATACCGGCGGGCTGAGGATGTAGGCCCCCAGCAGGCGGCTGAGTGCCGCCAGGCTGTCGATATGAGTGCGCTCATAGCCGTGGGTGGCGTCGCAACCGAAGGCCAGCAGCGCAGTGCGGATGTCGTGGCCGGCGGTGACCGCCGAATGGGCGTCGCTGAAGTAGTAGCGGAACAGGTCGCGACGCACCGGCAACTCGTGTTCGCCGGCCAGGCGCAGCAGGTGGCGGGACAAGTGATAGTCGTAGGGGCCACCGGAGTCCTGCATGGCCACGCTCACCGCATGTTCGCTGGAGTGCTGGCCCGGGGCGACCGGGGCAATGTCGATGCCGACGAACTCGCTGACGTCCCAGGGCAGGGCCGCTGCCGCACCACTGCCGGTTTCTTCGGTGATGGTGAATAGCGGATGGCAGTCGATCATCAGCGGCTCGCCGCTGTCGACTATGGCCTTGAGCGCGGCCAGCAGCGCGGCGACACCGGCCTTGTCGTCCAGGTGCCGGGCGCTGATATGGCCGCTTTCGGTGAACTCGGGCAAGGGGTCGAAGGCAACAAAGTCACCCACGCCTATCCCCAGGGATTCGCAGTCGGCGCGGGTGGTGCAGTAGGCATCCAGGCGCAGCTCGATGTGGTCCCAACTGATGGGCAGTTCGTCCACCGCGGTGTTGAAGGCGTGCCCGGAGGCCATCAGCGGCAGGACGCTGCCGCGCAACACGCCGTTGTCGGTGAACAGGCTGACCCGGCTGCCCTCGGCAAAGCGGCTGGACCAGCAGCCCACCGGGGCCAGGGTCAGGCGGCCGTTGTCCTTCACCGCGCGCACGCTGGCGCCAATGGTGTCCAGGTGCGCCGAGACGGCCCGGTCCGGGCTGTTCTTCTGGCCCTTGAGGGTGGCGCGAATGGTGCCGCGACGGGTCAGCTCGAAGGGGATGCCCAGTTCTTCAAGGCGTTCGGCGACATAGCGCACGATGGTGTCGGTAAAGCCGGTGGGGCTGGGAATGGCGAGCATTTCCAGGAGGACTTTCTGCAGGTAGGCGAGGTCGGGTTCGGGAATCTTGCGGGTCATGGAAACTCCTGATGAGAAACGGCCATCGATGGTTTCGATGAGGGCATGGATGGAGGGCCTGGGGCGCCTTCGCTGCCAAGCCGGCTCCTACCAGTGAGGGTAGGAGCCGGCTTGCCGGCGAAGGATCACGGCGCCGGTTGGCTGTGGGGAAACAGCAGGTCGACAAAACGTTCGGCGGTGGGTTGCGGTTCGTGATTGGCCAACCCGGCGCGTTCGTTGGCTTCGATGAACACGTACTCGGGCTGATCCGCCGCCGGCACCATCAGGTCCAGGCCCACCACGGGAATGTCCAGGGCACGGGCTGCGCGGATGGCGGCGTCGGCCAGGGTCGGATGAAGGATGCCGGTGACGTCTTCCAGAGTGCCGCCGGTGTGCAGGTTGGCGGTGCGCCGTACAAACAGCCGCTCCCCGGCGGCCAGTACGCTGTTGTAGTCGTAGCCGGCGGCATGCAGGGTGCGCTGGGTCTCCTGGTCCAGGGGGATTTTGCTCTCGCCGCCGGTGGCCGCCTGGCGGCGACGGCTGCGGGCTTCGATCAGCGCGCCGATGGAGTGCTGACCATCACCGATGATTTCCGCGGGACGGCGGATAGCCGCTGCCACCACTTCAAAGCCGATCACCAGGATGCGCAGGTCCAGGCCTTCGTGGAAGCTTTCCAGCAATACCCGGCTGTCAAAGCGGCGGGCGTGGTCGATGGCCTTTTGCACCTCTTCGATGGTCCGCAGGTCCACCGCCACGCCTTGCCCCTGTTCGCCATCCAGGGGCTTGACCACCACCCGCTGGTGCTCGTCGAGAAAGCCCAGGTTGTCATCGGCGTTGCCCGCCAGTTGCTGCGCCGGCAGGTTCAAGCCAGCACCCTTGAGCACCTTGTGGGTCAGGCTCTTGTCCTGGCACAGGCTCATGCTGATGGCGCTGGTGAGATCGCTCAGCGATTCCCGGCAGCGTACCCGGCGACCGCCGTGACTGAGGGTGAACAGCCCGGCGTCGGCGTCATCCACCTGAACATCGATGCCCCGGCGATGTGCTTCCTCGACGATGATCCGCGCATAGGGGTTGAACTCCGCCTGGGGCCCGGGGCCGAGGAACAGCGGCTGGTTGATGCCGTTCTTGCGCTTGATGGCGAAGGTCGACAGGGTGCGAAACCCGAGTTTGGCGTAGAGGTTCTTGGCCTGGCGGTTGTCGTGCAGCACCGACAGGTCGAGGTAGCTCAGGCCGCGGCTCATGAAGTGTTCGATCAGGTGGCGCACCAGCACTTCGCCGACGCCCGGGCGACTGCAGTCGGGGTCCACTGCCAGGCACCAGAGGCTGCTGCCGTGTTCCGGGTCCTGGTAGGCCTTGTGGTGATTGAGGCCCATGACGCTGCCGATCACCGCGCCGCTGTCTTCGTCCTCGGCCAGCCAGTACACCGGCCCGCCCTGATGGCGCGGGGTCAGCAGTTGCGGGTCGATGGGCAGCATGCCGCGGGCCTGGTACAGATGGTTGATGGCTTGCCAGTCGGCTTCGCTCTGGGCGCGACGGATGCGGAAACCGCGAAATACCCGAGTGGCCTGGCGGTAATCGCTGAACCACAGGCGCAGGGTATCGGAAGGGTCGAGGAACAGTTGCGCCGGTTCCAGCCCGAGCACCTGTTGCGGCGCTGCCACATACAGGGCGATGTCGCGCTCGCCAGGTCGCTCGTTGAGCAACTCCCCGGCCAGGCTGGTGGGGTCGGGAAAGGTATGGCCGATCAGCAGGCGACCCCAACCGCAATGTACCGCGATAGGTTCGCACCCGGGTTCGCTGCCGTCTTCGGCGAAGCGCGCCTGCAGGCGTTCATAGGACGGCGCCTGGCCGCGCAGCAGGCGTTGGCTGTAAGCCGTGGCGTGAGCTTTCATCGGTCAGATTCCTTGTTCGCTGAGCCACAGGTTCAATGCCGCCAGTTGCCACAGCTTGGAGCCGCGCAAGGGCGTCAGCTGGCCCTGGGGATCGGTCAGCAGGCGGTCGAGCATGGCCGGCTTGAACAGGCCGCGATCCTGGCTCGGGTCCAGCAGCAGTTCGCGTACCCAGTCCAGGGTCGCGCCCTGCAAGTGCTTGAGGCCCGGCACCGGGAAGTAGCCTTTCTTGCGGTCGATCACCTCGCTGGGGATCACCAGCCGCGCAGCTTCCTTGAGCACCTGCTTGCCGCCGTCCGGCAACTTGAAGCGCGCCGGCACCCGGGCCGAAAGCTCCACCAGGCGGTAGTCGAGGAACGGCGTGCGCGCCTCCAGGCCCCAGGCCATGGTCATGTTATCCACACGCTTGACCGGGTCATCCACCAGCATCACCGTGCTGTCCAGGCGCAGGGCCTTATCCACCGCGGCGTCGGCGCCGGGCTGGGCGAAATGCTCGCGGACAAAATCCCCGGCGGCATCGTTGGCGGTCAGCCACTGCGGTTGTACGGTGGCCGCGTAGTCGTCGTAGCTGCGGTCGAAGAAGGCCGCACGGTAGGCCGCGTAGGGGTCGCTGGCGCCGTCCACCTGCGGGTACCAGTGGTAGCCGGCAAAGAGTTCGTCGGCGCCCTGGCCGCTTTGCACTACCTTGCAGTGCTTGGCCACTTCCCGGGACAGCAGGTAGAAAGCGATGCAGTCGTGGCTGACCATCGGCTCGCTCATGGCCCGAAAGGCCGCGGGCAACTGTTCGATGATTTCACGTTCATCGATGCGCAACTGGTGATGCCGGGTGCCGTAGTGCCGGGCAATCAGGTCGGAGTACTGGAACTCGTCGCCCCGCTCGCCACCGGCGTCCTCGAAGCCGATGGAGAAGGTCGACAGGTTGTCCACCCCGACCTCTCGCAGCAGGCCCACCAGCAAGCTGGAGTCGACACCGCCGGACAGCAGCACGCCCACATCCACCGCTGCCCGTTGGCGGATGGCCACCGCTTCACGGGTGCTGTCCAGCACCCGGTCACGCCAGTCTTCCAGAGTCAGGTTGGTTTCGTCGGCACGGGGGCCGTAGGGCAGGGTCCACCAGGTCTGTTGCTCGGTGCGGCCGTCGGCCTCGATACGCATCCAGGTGGCCGGCGGCAGTTTTTCGATGCCTGCCAGCAGGGTTCGCGGTGCTGGCACCACGGCATGGAAGTTCAGGTAGTGGTTGAGCGCCACGGGGTCGAGCAACGGGTTGATGTCGCCACCTTTGAGCAACGCCGGCAGGGCCGAGGCGAAGCGCAGGCGCTGGCCGGTGCGCGACAGGTACAGCGGCTTGACCCCGAGGCGGTCGCGGGCGATGAACAGGCGCTGGGCATCGCGCTCCCAGATGGCGAAGGCGAACATGCCGTTGAGCTTGGGCAGCAGGTCCGCGCCCCAGGCGTGGTAGCCCTTGAGCAACACCTCAGTGTCGCCGCCGGAATAGAAGGCATAACCCTTGGCTTCCAGTTCGGCGCGCAGTTCGGGGAAGTTGTAGATCGCGCCATTGAAGGCCAGGGACAGGCCCAGTTGGTTGTCGACCATGGGCTGCGCCGAACCGTCCGAAAGGTCCATGATTTTCAGCCGTCGATGGCCGAGGGCAATCGGGCCCTGGCTGTGAAAGCCCCAGGCGTCCGGGCCGCGAGGGGCCAGGTGGTGGGTGATTCGTTCAACCGCTGCCAGGTCGGCAGGTTGATGATCAAAGCGTAATTCGCCAGCTAGTCCGCACATAAGTCCTTACCGGTTTTTCCGTTGGGGAGAGTCAATCTGCCGCCGTCAAAAGGGCGGCTACCTGGAAACTGACCTGTGCGTAACTCGGGAGTTTTAGATCGATCGGTTATAAGCAGTTGAGTGGGGGCAGACGGTTGGATGTAGCGCTTGGTGCTGGCCAGCGGCCATTGGCGGCGCTGGAAAATCAGCGCCGCCGCTCTGCTTCAGGCCTTGCCGCGAATCAGGCGACGTAGGGCAAAACGGTTCGGATGGCAGGCTTCGGCCACGCTTCTGGGCAGGGGCAGGGGCTCGTTTTCCAGCCAGGCGGCCAGCAGCTCGCCGGACAGCGGCGCGGTGATCAGCCCACGGGAACCGTGGCCACTGTTGATGTACAGGCCGTCGAGCCAGGGGCAGGGCAGGTCCGGCACTTGGCGCGCATCCTTGCCCAGGGCGGCGTAGGTTTCGGCAAAGGCAAGCGGGTCCGCCAGGGGGCCGACGATAGGCAGGTAGTCCGGGCTGGTGCAGCGAAAGGCCGCGCGGCCTTGCAGGCTGTCCAGGGGCAGTTGCTCGGCACCCAGGCGGTGCAGCAGGTCGCTGGAGATTTCCCGCAGCATCTCCAGGTTGCCGGCATGCTCGGCGCTGGTGGGGGTCAGGTCCTGGCTCTTGAAGTCGAAACTGGCGCCCAGGGTGTGTTCCCCCAGGCGCGCGGGGGCGACGTAGCCTTCGGCGCAGACCACCGTGGCCAGGCTCTGGCTTTGTGCGGTCTGGGGCAGGCGGGTGATCTGCCCGCGAATGCGCTTGAGGGGCAGATCGGCGCTGGCCGGGAAGCGCTTGATCTCGGCCGCACCGGCGAGGATCACCACCGCGGCGCTGGCCAGCATCCGGTCGCCGTCCCAGGCTTGCCATTGCTCATCGACCCGGCGCAGTTCCAGGACTTCCCGGTGTGCCAGGACCTGGATCCGCGGGTGGCTGGCCTGCCATTGGCACAGGGCCGGCGGATGCACCCAGCCACCTTCGGGGTAGAACAGGCCTCCGTGCTCAAGGCCGATACCGGCCTGTGCCTGGGCTTGGGGTTGGTCCAGCAGGTGCAGCAGGTCGGCGGGAAAAGCCGCGGCCAGTTGGGCCTGGCGCTCGGCTTCCTTGGCGTTGAAGGCAAGTTGCAGCACGCCGCAGCCATCCCAGTCCTGGCCGCGCTGCAGGTGCTCCAGTTGGCGCCGGGTATAGCCGAAGCCGCTGAGGATCATCTGCGACAGGGCGGTGCCGTGGGCCGAGAGCTTGAGGTAGAGCACGCCCTGGGGATTGCCCGAGGCCTCCCGGGCCAGCTCTGCATGACGCTCCAGCAATTGCACCTGCCAGCCGCGGGCGGCCAGGCTGGCGGCGCTGGCACAACCGGCCAGCCCGCCGCCGATCACCAGGGCGGTCTTCTCTTGCCGCGGGGGGCGGGCGAACCAGGGCCTGGCCCTGGCCGGCGCCGGCGCATCCTCCGGCCAGCCGAGGAACTCGCCTCGCAGTACCTCCCATTTGTGGCCGATGCCCGGGGTACGTTTCATCTTGAAGCCGGCACTGTTCAGCAGCCGGCGCACCCAGCCGGTGCTGGTGAAGGTACTCATAGTGGAACCCGGGGCGGCCAGGCGCGCCAGTTCGGCGAAGAGCTCGGCGGTCCACATGTCGGGGTTCTTGGCCGGTGCGAAACCGTCGAGAAACCAGGCATCGACCTGGGCGTCCAGTTGCGGCAGTTGCTCCAGGGCATCGCCGATCAGCAGGGTCAGGGTCACTCGCCCGCCCTCCAGCACGATGCGCTGGAAGCCGCCATGCACTGCCACGTACTGCTGCAGCAGCGGTGCAGAGAAGCTCGCCAGTTCCGGCCACAGGGCCAGGGCCCGTTGCAGGTCGGCAGGGCTCAAGGGGTACTTTTCCACACTGACGAAATGCAGCCGGGCACCGGTCGGGGCCTGTTGCTGGAACAACTGCCAGGCGCAGAGAAAGTTCAGCCCGGTGCCGAAGCCGGTTTCACCGATAACGAAGCGTTCGCCATCGGTCAGGGCGGCAAAGCGCTGGCCCAGGCGGTTCTGTTCGATGAACACGTGGCGGGTTTCATCCAGGCCCGATTCGCTGGAGAAGTACACATCGTCGAAGACCCGCGAGCGCGGGCGTCCTTGGTCGTCCCAGTCGAGCTGGGCGTGGGGCAGTTCAGGGATCATGTTCGGCTCATGTTGCGCAAGGCGGCCATTCTAGCCGATCGCGCCGGCGGCGCTTGATCCATGGCAAGGCGCTGCAGGTTCGGGGATTTGTTTTCCCTGGCCGAGGTCGATCCGCTAGTCTTGGAAAATTCTTGGAAGGGAGCCACCCATGTTCGAATCCGCTGAAATCGGTCACGCCATCGACAAAGAAACCTACGATGCCGAGGTGCCGGCGTTGCGCGAGGCCTTGCTCGAAGCCCAGTTCGAACTGCGCCAGAAGGCGAACTTTCCGGTGATCGTGCTGATCAACGGGATCGAGGGCGCGGGCAAGGGCGAGACGGTCAAGCTGCTCAACGAATGGATGGACCCGCGGCTGATCGAGGTGCGCACCTTCGACCAGCAGACCGACGAGGAACTGTCGCGGCCACCGGCCTGGCGCTACTGGCGGATGCTTCCGGCCAAGGGGCGTATGGGGGTGTTCTTCGGCAACTGGTACAGCCAGATGCTGCAGAGCCGGGTCCATGGCGAGATCAAGGATCCGCGCCTGGACCAGGCGATCAACGGCGCCGAGCGCCTGGAGAAGATGCTCTGCGATGAAGGCGCACTGATCTTCAAGTTCTGGTTCCACCTGTCCAAGAAACAGATGAAGGCCCGCCTCAAGGCGTTGCAGGACGACCCGCTGCACAGCTGGCGCATCAGCCCGCTGGACTGGCAGCAGTCAGAAACCTACGACAAGTTCGTCAAGTACGGCGAGCGCGTGCTGCGCCGCACCAGCCGCGACTATGCGCCCTGGCACGTGATCGAGGGCGTCGATCCGCATTACCGCAGCCTTACCGTGGGGCGGATTCTCCTGGAAGGGCTGCAAAACGCGCTGAACCGCCAGCCCCTGCGAGCCACCCAGGTCAACGCGGCGCCACTGCCTCCGGCGGTGGATCAGCTCAGTCTGCTGGACAGCCTGGACATGACCCAGCACCTGGACAAGGACGACTACGAAGAACAACTGATTACCGAACAGGCGCGCCTGGCCGGCCTGCTGCGGGACAAGCGCATGCGCAAGCACGCCCTGGTGGCGGTGTTCGAAGGCAACGACGCGGCGGGCAAGGGCGGGGCCATCCGCCGGGTCGCGGCGGCCCTGGACCCGCGCCAGTACAGCATCGTGCCGATTGCCGCGCCCACGGAAGAGGAGCGCGCCCAGCCCTATCTCTGGCGTTTCTGGCGGCATATCCCGGCCCGGGGCAAGTTCACCATCTTCGATCGTTCCTGGTACGGCCGGGTGCTGGTGGAGCGCATCGAGGGCTTCTGCAGCCCCGCCGACTGGTTGCGGGCCTACAGCGAGATCAACGACTTCGAGGAGCAGTTGGCCGATGCCCGGGTGATCGTGGTCAAGTTCTGGCTGGCCATCGACAAGGACACCCAGCTAGAGCGCTTCCAGGCCCGGGAGGAGATTCCCTTCAAGCGTTTCAAGATCACCGAGGACGACTGGCGCAACCGCGACAAGTGGGACGATTACCGCGCTGCCGTCGGCGACATGGTCGACCGCACCAGCACCGAGGTGTCGCCCTGGACTCTGGTGGAGGCCAACGACAAGCGCTGGGCCCGGGTCAAGGTTCTGCGCACCATCAACCGCGCCCTGGAAGCCGCGTTCGAGCGCTCGGACAAGCACGACAAGAAAGACAAGAAGTAGGTCGATGGTCGCGCATACGCCCAGTGAATGATTGTCGCGGCGGGACAGGAGGGGGATCTATGCTCGATGCTCTTCCTGCCGCCAACAACAATGAGGTGCGTCATGCGTGAAGTGGTGATCGTCGACAGCGTACGGACTGGCCTGGCCAAGTCCTTTCGGGGCAAGTTCAACCAGACCCGTCCGGATGACATGGCTGCCCACTGCGTCAATGCGCTGCTCGCCCGCAATGGCATCGACCCGGCCAGTGTCGAGGACTGCATCGTCGGCGCCGGCTCCAATGAAGGAGCCCAGGGTTTCAACATAGGGCGCAACGTCGCGGTGCTCTCGGCCCTGGGCACCGGCACCGCGGGGATGACCCTCAACCGCTTCTGTTCCTCGGGCCTGCAGGCGATCGCCATCGCCGCCAACCAGATCGCCTCCGGCTGCAGCGACATCATCGTGGCCGGTGGCGTCGAATCCATCAGCCTGACCATGAAGAGCGTCAACACCGAAAACCTGGTCAACCCGCTTCTCAAGGAGCAGGTACCGGGCATCTACTTCCCCATGGGCCAGACCGCCGAAGTGGTGGCCCGGCGCTACGGTGTCAGCCGCGAAGCCCAGGACCGCTACTCCCTGCAAAGCCAGCAGCGTACCGCCCAGGCCCAGGCCGCCGGCCTTTTCAGCGACGAGATCGTGCCGATGACGGTCAAGTACAAGGTCGAGGACAAGAACACCGGTGAGGTGCAGATCCTTGATGGCGTGGTGGACCGCGACGATTGCAACCGCCCCGACACCACCCTAGAAAACCTAGCGGCGTTGAAGCCGGTGTTTGCCGACGACGGTTCGGTGACGGCGGGCAATTCCTCGCAGCTGTCCGACGGTGCTTCGATGACCCTGGTGATGAGCCTGGAGCGGGCCCTGGCCCTGGGGCTCAAGCCCAAGGCGTTCTTCCGCGGCTTTACCGTGGCCGGCTGCGAGCCGGACGAGATGGGTATCGGCCCGGTGTTCTCGGTGCCCAAGCTGCTCAAGGCCAAGGGCCTGAGCGTGGCTGACATCGATCTTTGGGAGCTCAATGAAGCGTTCGCTTCCCAGTGCCTGTATGCCCGCGACCGCCTGGAGATCGACAACGCCCGTTACAACGTCAATGGCGGCTCGATCTCCATCGGCCACCCGTTCGGCATGACCGGCTCGCGTCAGGTCGGGCATCTGGTGCGCGAGCTGCAGCGGCGCAACCTGCGCTATGGCATCGTCACCATGTGCGTGGGCGGCGGCATGGGGGCCGCGGGGTTGTTCGAGGCGGTACGCTAGGTTTCGCTTCGTCGGCAAGCCGGCTCCCGTGGGGCCGGTTTGCGACCTGCACAATCCTGTTTGCGCTTTGTCGCCAACTGTCTCTGTGTCGGCTGCCGGCGCGGGCCTAGTATGTGAGCCTTGCTCGTAAGGCCTTGTGGGGTTCGCATGCACGTCTCGTCCGGTCGCTGGGTCTATGGTCTGTTCCTGGCCTTATTGACCGCGCTGTTGTGGGGCATCCTGCCCATCAAGCTCAAGCAGGTACTGCAAGTGATGGACCCGGTCACCGTGACCTGGTTTCGCCTGACGGTGTCCGGTGGCTGCCTGCTGGCCTACCTGGCGGCGGTGGGGCGCCTGCCACGCTGGCGAGTGCTGGGGCCCAAGGGTATCTGGCTGGTGCCGATCTCGGTCTGTGGCCTGGTAGGCAATTACGTGCTGTACCTCATGGGCCTCAATCTGTTGAGCCCGGGCACCGCGCAACTGGTGGTGCAGATGGGGCCTATCCTGCTGTTGATCGCCAGCCTGTTCGTATTCAAGGAGCGGTTCAGCCTCGGCCAGGGCCTGGGGCTTCTGGTGCTGCTGATCGGCTTTGGGCTGTTCTTCAATCAGCGCCTGAGCGAACTGCTGACTTCCCTGAGCGACTACACCGCGGGGGTCCTGACCATTCTTGCCGCTTCCGCGGTCTGGACCTTCTACGCCCTGGGCCAGAAGCAACTGCTGAGCGTGTGGAATTCCCTGCAGGTAATGATGGTGATCTACCTGTTCTGCGCCTTGTTGCTCACCCCTTGGGCTCACCCGCTGGAGGCGCTGGAGTTGAACCCGTTGCAGGGTTGGCTGTTGCTGGCGTGCTGCCTCAATACCCTGATTGCCTATGGCGCCTTTGCCGAGGCTCTGGCCCATTGGGAAGCGTCGCGGGTCAGCGCGACCCTGGCCATTACGCCGCTGGTGACCTTTGTCGCGGTGGCTTGGGCAGCCTGGCTCTGGCCCGAGTATGTGCAGGCAGAGCAGATCAATGGCCTGGGCTATGGCGGGGCGCTGCTGGTGGTGCTGGGGTCGGCGCTGACGGCACTGGGTCCGTCGTTGATGGCGGGGTTGCGAGCGAGGCGGCAGCGGATTGCGGCGGGCTGAGCTTCGCTGGCGAGCCAGCTCCTGCAGTCGGGTTGTGGCAGGAGCTGGCTCGCTAGCGAAGGCGACTGCGGTCTTACCCCTGCTTCCCGGCCTCCAGCATGTTTTCCGGGCGGACCCAGGCATCGAACTGTTCATCGGTCAGGTACCCGAGTTCCAGCGCCGCCTCGCGCAGGGTCAGGTTCTCGGCATAGGCCTTCTTGGCGATCTCGGCGGCCTTGTCGTAGCCGATATGGGTATTGAGCGCGGTCACCAGCATCAGCCCGCGCTCCAGGTGCGCGGCCATCTGTTGCGGGTCAGGCTCCAGCCCGGCGATGCAATGGTGCTGGAAGTTGCTGCAGCCATCGGCCAGCAGGCGGATCGATTGCAGCAGGTTGTGGATGATCACCGGCTTGAACACGTTCAGTTGCAGGTGGCCCTGGCTGGCGGCAAAGCCGATGGTCACATCGTTGCCCATGACCTGGCAGGCCAGCATCGACAGGGCTTCGCACTGGGTCGGGTTGACCTTGCCGGGCATGATCGAGCTGCCGGGCTCGTTGGCGGGGAGCTTGACCTCGGCCAGGCCCGCCCGTGGCCCGGAGCCCAGCAGGCGCAGGTCGTTGGCGATTTTCATCAGGCACACGGCGAGGGTCTTCAGGGCGCCGGAAAGGCTGGTCAGCGGTTCATGGCCGGCCAGGGCGGCGAACTTGTTCGATGCCGTGACGAAGGGCAGGCCCGAGAGCGCCGCCAACTCGGCGGCGATGGCCTCGCCGAAACCGTGGGGTGAGTTGAGCCCGGTGCCTACCGCGGTGCCGCCCTGGGCCAGTTCGCAGACGGCCGGCAAAGCGCTGCGGATGGCGCGCTCGGCGTACCCCAGTTGGGCGATGAAGGCCGAGATTTCCTGGCCGAAGGTAATGGGGGTGGCGTCCATCATGTGGGTGCGACCGGTCTTCACCAGCTTCATGTGCCGCGCCGACAGCTCGGCCAGGCCGCCGGAGAGCTCGGTGATCGCTGGCAGCAACTGGAACTGCACCGCCTGGGCCGCCGCAATGTGCATGGCAGTGGGGAAGCAGTCGTTGGAGCTCTGCGAGCGATTGACGTGGTCATTGGGGTGCACCGGCGTCTTGCCGCCCCGAGGGTTGCCCGCCAGCTCGTTGGCCCGTCCAGCCAGCACTTCGTTGACGTTCATGTTGCTTTGGGTACCGCTGCCGGTCTGCCACACCACCAGAGGGAACTGGTCGTCATGCTCGCCCGCGAGCACTTCGTCGGCGGCCTGTTCGATCAGGCGGGCGATATCGGCAGGGATGTCGCCGTTGCGGTCGTTGACCCGCGCCGCGGCTTTCTTGATCAGGGCCAGGGCATGCAGCACCGCCAAGGGCATGCGTTCGTTGCCGATGGCGAAGTTGACCAGCGAACGTTGGGTCTGCGCGCCCCAGTAGGCTTCTTGCGGGACTTCAACCTGGCCCAGGCTGTCGGTTTCGATTCGGTTCATCGTGGCAATCCTCCTAGTCTGACAGGCCAGTTTAGGCCGTGATCCGCGGCTCGGGTTCCATGCCGGGGGTTTTTCCCCGCCATGGCCGAGCAAAACCGGGGGGGCGGTCGGCGTGGGGTTGAGGGACGCGGATTAATAGGCGCAGAATGGGCGCCCTTGGGGTTCTACCTCGCCTGCTAGATAAAGGAAACTCGATGACCCGTTTTCGTGCCATCTGTACCGCGGTTGTTCTGGTGTGTGCCAGCGGCCAGGTTCTTGCCGATACCGCCAGCCACAACGCCAGTGCCGAGGCCTTCCTGACCCTGGCCCATGCGGACAAGCTCGGTACCCCGGTGTACATGCAAGTTCAGCAAATGTTCGCCCAGCGCTTCGAGCAGACCAAAGCCCCGGAATCCAAGCGTGCCCTGCTGGAAACCTACCAGGCCAAGGCCAATGCCGCCCTGGACCAGGCCATTGGCTGGAACAAGCTGAAGCCGGACATGGTCAAGCTCTACACCAGCAATTTCAGCGAATCGGAGCTCAAGGAACTGGTGGCTTTCTATCAGTCGCCACTGGGCAAGAAAGTCCTGGAAAAAATGCCCCAGCTGACCCAGCAATCGGCGCAGATGACCCAGGCCAAGCTGGAAAGCGCGGTACCGGTGGTGAACAAGCTGCTGGCCGACATGACCGCCGAGCTCGAGCCCAAGGCTGCCCCGGCGAAGAAGAAGTAAGCGGAGCCCGCAATGACCATGCAACAACGTATCGAAGCGGCGCTCGGGGCATTGCAGCCCGAGCACCTGCAAGTGCTGGATGAAAGCCACATGCACAGCCGTGGCCTGGAAACCCACTTCAAGGCGGTACTGGTCAGCGAGCAGTTCGCCGGCCTCAACAGCGTCAAGCGCCATCAGAAGGTCTACGCCACCCTGGGTGAGCTGATGGGCCAGTTCCATGCGTTGGCGCTGCACACTTATACGCCTGAGGAATGGTCGAAGATCGGTGTGGCTCCGGCTTCGCCGACCTGTGCCGGTGGCAGTCAGCATTAACCGCGGTTTTTTTGTTAGAATCCGCAACGCGCCGCTTATGCCGGCGCGTTTTTTTTTGCATCCGGTTCACCCTTTACGAGGGTAGCCACCTGGAGATTACCCATGGCACAACCTATTGTCGTGGCGGCACTGTACAAGTTCGTCACCCTCGAAGATTACGTCAACCTGCGTGAGCCCCTGTTGCAGGCAATGCTCGACAACGGCATCAAGGGCACCTTGCTGATTGCCGAAGAAGGCATCAACGGCACGGTTTCCGGCAGCCGCGAAGGCATCGACGGGCTGCTGGCCTGGCTGAGGAACGACCCGCGCATGGTGGATATCGATCACAAGGAATCCTACTGCGACGAGCAGCCGTTCTACCGCACCAAGGTCAAGCTCAAGAAAGAGATCGTTACCCTGGGCGTGCCCGGCGTCGATCCCAACAAGAAGGTCGGGACCTACGTCGAGCCACAGGACTGGAACGCCCTGATCAGCGATCCGGAAGTGCTGCTGATCGATACCCGCAACGACTATGAAGTGTCCATTGGCACCTTCGAAGGCGCCATCGACCCCAAGACCACCAGCTTCCGCGAATTCCCGGACTACATCAAAGCCCACTTCGACCCGAGCAAGCACAAGAAGGTGGCGATGTTCTGCACCGGCGGCATCCGTTGCGAGAAGGCCTCGAGCTACATGCTCAGCGAAGGCTTCGACGAGGTGTTCCACCTCAAGGGCGGGATCCTCAAGTACCTCGAAGAGGTACCGCAGCAAGAGAGCAAATGGCAGGGCGACTGCTTTGTGTTCGATAACCGGGTCACCGTGCGCCACGACCTGAGCGAAGGCGACTACGATCAATGTCATGCCTGCCGTACTCCAGTGAGCGTCGAGGATCGTGCATCCGAGCACTATGTGCCTGGTATCAGCTGCCCGCACTGCTGGGACAAGCTGAGCGAGAAGACCCGCCGCAGTGCCATCGACCGGCAGAAGCAGATCGAATTGGCCAAGGCTCGCAACATGCCGCACCCGATTGGTTACAACTACAAGCAATCTTCTTCCGAGGCTTGAGCCATGTCTGCCCGCCTGCTCTATGTGATGGACCCGATGTGTTCATGGTGCTGGGGCTTTGCGCCCGTGGCCCAGGCCCTGGCGGAGCAGGCCCGGGCCGCCGGGGTCGAGGTGCACCTGGTGGTGGGGGGCTTGCGTACCGGTAGCGGTGCGGCCCTGGAACCCAATACCCGGCGCTACATCCTCGAGCACTGGCAGGCGGTGCACCAGGCCACCGGCCAACCGTTCGGCTTCGAGGGCGCCTTGCCCGATGGCTTTGTCTATGACACCGAACCGGCCTGTCGCGCCATCGTCACCGCACGTGGCCTGGCGGCGGACTGCGCCTGGACCCTGCTGGGGCTGATCCAGCAGGCGTTCTATGTCGAAGGCCGGGATGTCACCCTGGCCAGTGTGCTGGTGGAGCTGGCGGAGCGGGCAGGGGTGCCGCGCATCGAATTCGCCGAGGCCTTCGACCGGGCCGAGCAGCATGTGGCTACCGCGGCGGACTTCACCTGGGTCCAGGACCTGGGAATCGCCGGCTTTCCTACCTTGCTGGCCGAGCGTAATGGCCAGTTGGCATTGCTGACCAACGGCTATCAGCCGCTGAGCGAGCTGTCCCCTCTGTTGGGGCGCTGGCTGGAGCGCGCCGCCTGTGCCTGAACCGGTGGATTCAAGCGTCAGCGGTAAGCCGATCGATCGCCTGAGCTGGGCGCATATCCGTCGCCTGGCTCTTGAGCACAAGAAATCTCTGTGGATCGCCAACGGCGTCGCCGTGCTGGCGACCCTGTGCAGTGTGCCGATCCCGCTGCTGCTGCCCTTGCTGGTGGATGAGGTGCTGTTGGGGCACGGCGATGCCGCTCTGCAGGTGATGAACCGCTTCCTGCCCCAGGGATGGCAGAGTGCCGCTGGCTATATCGGCCTGATGCTCATGGTGACGCTGATCCTGCGCTGCTCGGCGCTGGTGTTCAACGTGATTCAGGCGCGGCTGTTTGCCGGGCTGGCCAAGGACATCGTCTACCGCATCCGCGTGCGGCTGATCGAGCGGCTCAAGCGCATTTCCCTGGGGGAATACGAAAGCCTGGGGGGCGGTACGGTCACCACTCACCTGGTCACCGACCTGGACACGGTGGACAAGTTCGTCGGTGAGACCCTCAGCCGCTTCCTGGTGGCCATGCTGACCCTGGTGGGCACGGCGGGCATCCTGATGTGGATGCACTGGAAACTGGCCTTGCTGATCCTGCTGTTCAACCCGCTGGTGATCTTCGCCACGGTGCAGTTGGGCAAGCGGGTCAAGCACCTGAAGAAGCTGGAAAACGACAGCACTTCGCGCTTTACCCAGGCCCTGACCGAGACCCTGGAGGCTATCCAGGAAATTCGCGCGAGCAATCGCCAGGGCTACTTTCTCGGGCGCCTGGGGCGGCGTGCCGAGGAAGTGCGGGACTACGCTGTGGCCTCGCAATGGAAAAGCGATGCCTCGGGCCGCGCCAGCGGGCTGCTGTTCCAGTTCGGCATCGATATCTTCCGTGCGGCGGCGATGCTGACCGTGTTGTTCTCCGACCTGTCCATCGGCCAGATGCTGGCGGTATTCAGTTACCTGTGGTTCATGATCGGGCCGGTGGAACAGTTGCTGAACCTGCAATACGCCTACTACGCCGCGGGCGGCGCACTGACCCGGATCAACGAGCTGCTGGCGCGGGCCGACGAACCGCAGTACGGCCCGGGTGCGGACCCGTTCGTGGGGCGCGAGACCGTCGGCATCGAGGTCCGCGGCTTGAGCTTCGGCTACGGTGACGAGCGGGTGCTGGACAATATGGACCTGTCCATCGCTCCCGGTGAAAAGGTAGCCATTGTCGGTGCCAGCGGTGGCGGCAAGAGCACCCTGGTGCAGTTGCTGCTGGGGCTGTACACACCGCAGACCGGGGTGATCCGCTTTGGTGGTTCGACCCAGCAGGAAATCGGCCTGGAGACGGTGCGGGAGAACGTGGCGGTGGTGTTGCAGCATCCCGCGCTGTTCAACGACACCATCCGCGCCAACCTGGCCATGGGGCGCGAGCGCAGTGACGAAGCCTGCTGGCAGGCCCTGGAAATTGCCCAGTTGGACGCTACCGTCAGGGCCTTGCCGCAGGGGCTGGACAGCGTGGTGGGGCGTTCCGGCGTGCGTTTGTCCGGGGGCCAGCGCCAGCGCCTGGCGATTGCGCGGATGGTTCTGGCCGAGCCCAAGGTGGTGATCCTCGATGAGGCCACTTCCGCGCTGGATGCTGCCACCGAGTACAACCTGCATCAGGCCTTGACGCGTTTTCTGCGTGGGCGGACTACGCTGATCATTGCCCATCGCTTGTCAGCGGTAAAACAGGCGGACCGGGTTTTGGTGTTCGATGGCGGGCAGATTGCCGAAGATGGCGACCATCAGCAGCTGATTGCCGATGGCGGCCTTTACGCCAAGCTGTACGGGCATTTGCAGCAGGTTCGATAGCCTTGAGTTTTATCCGTCTTTCTGTGCTTAGTGCTTGAATTTCCTGGTGGAACAACCGTTTCGACTTTAGTGCGGCGGCCCGTTTCTCCAGCCAGCCTGCGTCAACGGCGGTCTGCCCTGCGCCGGTTCTGTGGAAATTGGCCTAACCTGTGCTGTCTGAGGCGCAACTACTGGGTGTTCATTTGGCTGTGCGCAAGCAAGGACCCTCATGAAGCAAAAGCGGACTTTCGCAACGCCGCGCTTGTTGGGCATCGTCTGGCCCTTCATCGCCGTGGTGTTATTTCAAGCGCTGTTGGGCGGCCTCAGCCTGTACGTACTGTCGGCGGTACGGGGCTATGTGGCTGGTGAAAGCCTGTGGTCCAAGGGCCAGAAAGACGCCATCTACTACCTCAATCTGTATGCCGACAGCCGCGACGAAGGCACTTTCCTCAAGTACCAGAACGCAATTGCCGTGCCCCAGGGCGGGCATGAGTTGCGGGTTGCCCTGGATCACCAGCCACCGGATCTGGAGGCCGCACGCCTGGGCATCCTCAAGGGCGGCAATCACCCGGACGATGTCTCCAGCCTGATCTGGCTGTACCTCAACTTCCGTCATTTCAGCTACCTGGAAAAGGCCATCGATCTGTGGACCGTGGGGGACGGATACCTGTTGCAACTGGACACCGTGGCCCGGGAGATGCACCAGAGGATCGGCAGCAATAGCGCCAGCGAAGGCGACGTGCAGCGCTGGAAGAGTCAGATTTTCGCCATCAATGACGGCGTCACTCCCGCTGCCAAGGCCTTCAGCGATGCCTTGGGCGAGGGTTCGCGGGTGATCTTGCGGCTGTTGCTGGTGACCAACCTGGCAACCGCGCTGGTGCTGATTGCCCTGGCCCTGCTGCGCACGCACAAGCTGCTGGCCCAGCGCCATGCCTTTGCCGACGCCCTGCAACTGGAAAAGGAGCGGGCGCAGATCACCCTGCAGTCCATCGGCGACGGGGTGATCACCACCGACGTCGAAGGTGCCATCGCCTACATGAACCCTGCGGCAGAGGACCTGACTCGCTGGAAGGCCGAGCAGGCAGTGGGGTTGCCCCTGGCAGCCTTGTTCAACCTGCTGGATGAAAATGCCCAGGCTGACGGTTTCACCCTCATCGAACACATCCTCAGCGGTCAGCTCAGCGGCGGCAGCGAGCATTCCAAACTGATCCAGCGTCTGGATGGCAGCACGGTCTCGGTGACCCTGGTGGGGGCGCCGATCCGCAATGCCGGCAAGGTCAGCGGCACGGTGCTGGTGCTGCACGACATGACCCAGGAGCGGCAATACATCGCCAACCTCTCCTGGCAGGCGACCCATGACGCCCTGACCGGCCTGGCCAATCGCCGGGAGTTCGAGTTCCGCCTGGAGCAGGCCCTGCACAGCCTGATTCGCCAGCCGGCACGGCATGCGCTGATGTTCCTCGATCTGGATCAGTTCAAGCTGGTCAATGACACCTGTGGCCATGCTGCCGGGGACGAGCTGCTGCGGCATATCTGCGCGCTGCTGCAGTCGGGCCTGCGCGAAGGCGACACCCTGGCACGGCTGGGTGGGGACGAGTTCGGCATCCTCCTGGAGAATTGCTCGCCAGAGGCCGCGGAGAAGATTGCCGAGGGGCTGCGCCAGACCGTGCAGAATCTGCATTTCGTCTGGAAAGGCCGGCCCTTCGTGACCACCGTGAGTATCGGCCTGGTGCACATCGCCCAGACCCCGACCACCCTCGAAGCCTCGCTGAGAGCGGCGGACATGGCCTGCTACATGGCCAAGGAAAAGGGGCGTAACCGTGTGCAGGTCTACCATGCCGACGATTCCGAGCTGTCGCTGCGCTTTGGCGAGATGGCCTGGGTCCAGCGTCTGCACATGGCGCTGGAGGAAAACCGCTTCTGCCTCTATTCGCAGGAGATCACCGCCCTGGGGCATGTCGAGCGTGGCGGCGGGCATGTGGAGATTCTGTTGCGCCTGCATGACGAGGCGGGCCGGATGATTCTGCCGGACAGCTTCATTCCGGCGGCGGAGCGCTACGGCCTGATGACCTCTCTGGACCGTTGGGTGGTACAGAACGTATTCAAGATCATTGCCCAATGCATTGCCGAAGGCCGTGAAGGGCCAATGGCAATGTGCGCCATCAACCTGTCGGGTATCACCATCGGTGATGATGCGTTTCTCGACTTCTTGCGCGAGCAGTTTGTCGTCTATGGCGTACCGCCAAAGTTGATCTGTTTTGAAATTACTGAAACCAGTGCGATTGCCAATTTGGGCAGTGCCATTCGTTTCATAAATGAACTCAAGGGCTTAGGTTGCCATTTTTCCCTGGATGACTTTTGTGCGGGAATGTCGTCGTTCGCTTATCTCAAACATTTGCCTGTAGACTTCCTCAAGATCGATGGAAGTTTCGTAAAGGATATGCTGGACGACCCGATTAACCGCGCCATGGTCGAAGTGATCAACCACATCGGGCATGTCATGGGTAAGCGCACGATTGCCGAGTTTGTTGAAACACCGCAGATCGAGCAGGCATTGCTTGAGATCGGCGTGGATTATGCTCAAGGCTACATTATTGAACGCCCGCAATTGTTCACCTGTGACAGCCTGCAGTGTCGACCCGTGAGACCACAGCCACTGTTGTTCAAGGCGCCCGGTACGTTCCGTTGAAACCTCTTTTGGATCCGTACATCACAATCAAAAGGAGCCCGACAGTGATCGACACATTCAGCCGAACCGGCCCGCTCATGGAAGCTGCCAGTTACCCCGCCTGGACCCAGCAATTGATCCAGGACTGCAGCGAGAGCAAGCGCCGCGTCGTGGAGCATGAGCTGTACCAGCGCATGCGCGATAACAAACTCAGTGCCAAAGTCATGCGTCAGTATCTGATTGGCGGCTGGCCGGTGGTTGAACAGTTCGCCCTGTACATGGCGCAAAACCTGACCAAGACCCGTTTTGCCCGCCATCCCGGCGAAGACATGGCGCGTCGCTGGCTAATGCGCAATATCCGGGTCGAGCTCAATCATGCCGATTACTGGGTGCACTGGAGCCGGGCCCATGGCGTGACCCTGGAAGACCTGCAGGCCCAGCAAGTACCGCCAGAGCTGCATGCCTTGAGCCATTGGTGCTGGCATACCAGTTCTGCCGATTCCCTGATCGTGGCCATTGCCGCCACCAACTACGCCATTGAAGGGGCTACGGGCGAGTGGTCGGCGCTGGTGTGTTCCAACGGCATCTATGCCGCGGCGTTCCCGGAAGAGGATCGCAAACGTGCCATGAAGTGGCTGAAGATGCATGCCCAGTACGACGACGCCCATCCGTGGGAAGCGCTGGAAATCATCGTCACCCTGGCAGGGCTGAACCCGAGCAAGGCCCTGCAGGTCGAGCTGCGTCAGGCCATCTGCAAGAGCTATGACTATATGTACCTGTTCCTGGAACGCTGCATGCAGCAGGAAAAGACTGCGGTGACCCGCGAGCGCCTGGCACTGGCCGAAGGCTGAGTCAGGGAATGTCGGGCGCTTCGATTGCCGCGCACGCTGGACGTGTGGGGTGATGAAGTTGCCCGTGCATCAACGGGGCAGGGCGCTACCTTGTGCTCAGCCCGCCATTGCCAGGCGGTTGCGCCCTTCGCGCTTGGCCACGTACAGCGCGCTGTCGGCGCGTCGCAACAGGCTTTCTGCGGATTCTCCCGGTAGCAGAGTCGAACACCCCAGGCTTACGGTAAGTTCGATCGGCTGACCATCGGCCCGATAATCCTGGGCCTGGGCGGCATGGCGCAGACGCTCGCCCACCATCGCCGCGGCTTCGCGCCCGGTGTTGGACAGCAGGATCAAGAACTCTTCCCCGCCAAAGCGAAACACCATGTCGACATTGCGCAATTGCCCCTTGATTGCCGCGGCAACGGCCTTGAGCACTTGATCGCCGGCGCTGTGGCCGTGGTTGTCGTTGATGCGCTTGAAGTGATCGATGTCCAGCATCAGCAGCGACAGTGGAAGCAGGTGACGACGGGCCATTTCGATTTCCCGTTGCAGGGTCTGGTCCATGGCGATGCGATTGCCGGTATCGGTCAGCGGATCCCGCAGGGCGCTGCGAGTGGCGGCGCGATACAGCAGGGCATTGCGCATCGGGTACAGCAGGGTCGAGAGCAGCGATTCCAGGGAGCCCTGTTCTGATTCGCTGAAGCGCTGGTTGCGGCGAAAGACCAGCTCGCCCATCGGTTCGCCTTCGTGGCTCAGGCTGTAGCTGATGGAGTGATGGCCGCGCTGGCCGAACTCCAGGCGCAGGTCGCTGGGAGTGTGCTGGTACTGCAGGGCATCCAGGGGGACCAGGCGCTGAACCTCACGAAAGAACAGGCCCAGGATGCGTTGCGGTTCAAGGCTGGTCTGCAGCTGCAGGCCCAGTTGCTGGCGCAACTGGGCGAGGCTGATGGGCTGCTTGATCAGTGGCGACTGCTGGCCAAAGCCCAGGCGTTGCAATTTGGCGCTATCGAAGTCAATTGCGTTGGTCTGGGTCGGTGTTTTCATCTGAGCTTGAGCCCCCTGAGCACTGTGTACGGTCTAACTGCCTGGGTGAGAGCGGCTCAGAGCTGCGCGTCATACTGTTCCATCAGTCCCGTAGGACAACGCGCATATTTTAGGCCGTCTCGCCTGTGGCTATAAAGCCCTCAGCGCAAGCCGTTTTCCACAGCGTCAATGCACTGTGTATTGAGTGTCGTTAGAGCGAAACTCGTGCCATTCGGTTCATATTGGGAAAACTTGTTTGGATTCAGCAGGTTGGGTTTCGGCGTAAAAAGGCTGTCGTCAAAAATGACATTTTTTTGGCTTGAAACCTACGCGGGGTAGGCATTGCCGAGGCGTCGCGACGGTATTCCGTCGCGACGAACGGGAGGGGGTATTACTGCGCGTCGAAGGCTTGACCGTTGATCCCGGTGCTGTCCGGCCCCATCAGGTACAGATAGACCGGCATGATTTCTTCCGGGGTCGGATTGTTGCTGGGGTTTTCTCCCGGGTAGGCCTGGGCCCGCATGCTGGTGCGAGTGGCGCCTGGGTTGATGCTGTTGGCACGCACCGGAGCCACGGTGTCCAGCTCGTCGGCCAGGGTCTGCATCAAGCCTTCGGTGGCGAACTTCGATACGCCGTAGGCGCCCCAGTAAGCCCGGCCCTTGCGGCCAACGCTGCTGGAGGTGAAGACCACCGAAGCATCCTGGGACAGCTTGAGCAGGGGCAGCAGGGTGCTGGTAAGCATGAACATGGCGTTGACGTTGACCTGCATCACACGCATGAAGTTCTCCCCGGAGAGCTGCTCCAGAGGCGTGCGCGGGCCGATGATCGAGGCGTTGTGCAACAGGCCGTCGAGGTGGCCGAACTCGGTTTCGATCATGGCCGCCAGTTCGTCGTACTGGTGCGGCAGGGCGGTTTCCAGGTTGAACGGGATTACCGCCGGCTGCGGATGGCCGGCCGCCTCGATGGCGTCGTAGACCTCGGTCAGGTTGGCTTCGGTCTTGCCCAGCAGCAGCACGGTGGCGCCATGAGCGGCAAAGGTCTTGGCGGCGGCGGCGCCGATGCCACGACCGGCGCCGGTGACCAGAATGACCCGGTCCTTGAGCAGTTCTGGGCGAGCGGAATAATCAAACATAAAAGGCCTCAACAGAAATTGGATCGTCCCCGGCGCTTAGCCGGGCATGCCGCTGCTCAGCAGCTGCACAGCGCGTTGTCCAGAACCTGGCGCAGTTCCAGCGGGTGACTGACCACCACGTCGGCGCCCCAGTGCCGTGGGTTGTCGTCCGGATGGATATAGCCATAGGTCACCGCAGCGGTCCTGGTGCCCGCATCGCGGCCGGATTCGATATCGCGCAGGTCATCGCCGACAAACAGCACGCTGGACGGGGCCAGGTCGAGCATCTTGCACGCTAGGATCAGCGGTTCGGGGTCGGGCTTGCTGTTCTTCACGTGGTCAGGGCAGATCAGCAGTGCCGAGCGCTCGGCCAGCCCCAGTTGCTGCATGATCGGCTCGGCGAAGCGCAGCGGCTTGTTGGTGACCACGCCCCAGACCAGGTGGGCCTTTTCGATATCTGCCAGCAGCTCGGCCATGCCGTCGAAGAGCTTGCTGTGCACGGCGCAATGCTTGAGGTAGCGCTCGAGAAACTCCAGGCGCAGTTCCTCGAAGCCCGGGGATTCGGGGTCCATGGAGAAGGTCACCGCCACCATGGCGCGGGCGCCGCCGGAGATTTCGTCGCGAATGTGCTGGTCGGCGATGGGCGGCAGGCCGCGATCACGGCGCATGCCCTGGCACACCGCGATGAAGTCCGGAGCGGTATCGAGCAGGGTGCCATCCATGTCGAAGAGAACGGCTCTGATAGCCATGTCTTACTCCTCTCGCAGGGTCTGGATCATGTAGTTGACGTCCACGTCCGGGGCCAGCTTGTAGTGCTTGGTCAGCGGGTTGTAGGTCAGGCCGATGATGTCCTTGACGGTCAGGCCGGCAGAGCGGCTCCAGGCACCGAGCTCGGATGGGCGGATGAACTTCTTGAAGTCGTGGGTGCCGCGCGGCAGCAGCTTCATGATGTATTCAGCGCCGATGATGGCGAACAGGTAGGCCTTGGGGTTGCGGTTGATGGTGGAGAAGAACACCTGGCCACCGGGCTTGACCATGCGGAAGCAGGCGCGGATCACCGACGAAGGGTCCGGCACGTGCTCGAGCATTTCCAGGCAGGTGACCACGTCGAATTGCTCGGGCATTTCCTCGGCCAGGGCCTCGGCAGTGATCTGCCGGTACTCGACGTTGACGCCGGATTCCAGCTGGTGCAGTTGCGCCACGGCCAGCGGGGCCTCGCCCATGTCGATGCCGGTCACGGTAGCGCCGCGCTGGGCCATGGCTTCGCTGAGGATGCCGCCGCCGCAACCGACGTCGAGGACTTTCTTGCCCGCCAGGCCGACCCGTTCGTCGATCCAGTTTACCCGCAGGGGGTTGATGTCGTGCAGGGGCTTGAACTCGCTTTCACGGTCCCACCAGCGATGGGCCAGGGCTTCGAATTTGGCGATTTCAGCGTGGTCGACGTTGCTCATGGGTAGTGCTCCAAAGCTAGAAAATTCTCTGTCGGGCCTCGAGCCTGTGCTCAAGGCCCGGGTTATGGGTGGTGGCCGCTGATGCGCCGGGCCCAGTCGCGGGCGGTAGCGCCCAGCTGATGCTCGTCCAGGCGGGTCAGGCGTCGGTCATCCAGCAGTTGCTTGCCGGCGACCCATACATGTTTCACGCAGTCTCGGCCGGTGGCGTAGATCAGTTGCGACACCGGGTCGTAGATCGGCTGCTGGGCCAGGCCGGACAGGTCGAAGGCTGTCAGGTCTGCGGCCTTGCCGATTTCCAGGGAGCCCACTTGGCTTTCCAGGCCCATGGCCCTGGCGCCGTTGAGGGTAGCCATGCGCAGTGCGCGATGGGCATCCAGGGCGGTAGCCGACCCGGCCACGGCCTTGGCCAGCAGCGCGGCGGTACGGGTTTCCCCCAGCAGGTCCAGGTCGTTGTTGCTGGCGGCGCCATCGGTGCCTACCGCCACGTTGACTCCGGCCTGCCACAGACGTTCTACAGGGCAGAAGCCGCTGGCCAGTTTCAGGTTGGATTCCGGGCAGTGAATGACGCTGGTGTTGGTTTCTACCAGTAAAGCCAGGTCGTCATCGCTGATTTGGGTCATATGAACGGCCTGGAAGCGTGGTCCCAGCAGGCCCAGGCGAGCCAGGCGCGCCAGCGGTCGCTCACCGTGCTGTTCCACGGATTGCTGCACCTCGTGGGCGGTCTCATGCACATGCATGTGGATCGCAGCGTCGAGTTCTTCGGCAATGATCCGGATTTTTTCCAGGTTCTCGTCGCCAACGGTGTAGGGTGCATGAGGGCCGAAGGTGATGTTGATCCGCGGATGATGCTTGAGATCGCCGAACAGCTCTACGCCCTGGCGGATGGCTTCGTCGGCATTCTGGGCACCGGGAATCGGGAAGTCGAGAATGGGGATGGCGACCTGTGCTCGCATGCCGCTGTTGTGCACCCGCTCACTGGCAACCTTCGGGAAGAAGTACATGTCCGAGAAACAGGTGATCCCACCCTTGATCTGCTCGGCGATGGCCAGGTCGGTGCCGTCGCGGACGAAGGCTTCATCCACCCACTTGGCTTCGGCGGGCCAGATGTGCTTTTCCAGCCAGGTCATCAGCGGCAGGTCATCGGCCAGGCCGCGAAACAGGGTCATGGCGGCGTGCCCGTGGGCGTTGATCAGGCCCGGGGTGAGCAGCGTGTCGGGCAGTTCGCGGATTTCCGTGGCGCGATACTTCAAGGCCTCGGCGCGTGGGCCGATGAACACGATGTGCCCGTCGCGGATGCCCAGGCCGTGTTCCCTGAGGACGACGCCGGCCGGCTCGACCGGCACCAGCCAGGTCGGGAGCAGCAGCAGGTCGAGCGCAATGTCGCGGTTCGGCATCGAGTATCGGTCCAGGGCTTTATATAAAAGGATGGCGAAGTATACCCGAGCGTCCTGGCAGGGGGATCGCTATAATCGGCGGCTTTTGTTCATGAGTGCGGGGTGAGGGATGCGCGATCGTCTGTTGGCTGCGGAGAAAGTCAGGGCCATTGAATGGCGGGATAGCACTCTGTACCTGCTCGATCAGCGGGCCTTGCCTTTCGAGGAATCCTGGATTGCCTATGACAGCGCCGCTGGAGTGGCCGAGGCGATTCGCTCGATGGTGGTCTGTGGGGCGCCGGCCATTGGCATCAGTGCTGCCTACGGCCTGGTTCTGGCAGCACGTGGACGATTTGTCGCAGGTGGCGACTGGTTTGCGGCGCTGGAAGAGGATTTCACCTTGCTGGCGGATGCCGCTCCTGCGGCGGTGAATCTGTCCTGGGCGCTCAATCGCATGCGCGAGCGCCTGGAGCGGGTCAGGGAACATGCTGATCCGTTGGCAGCGCTGGAAGCTGAAGCCCTGGCCATTCATGAGAGCGATCGCGAAGCCAACCTGACCATGGCTCAGCTGGGTGCGGACCTGATCCGGCGGCATCAGGGCAACCCCCAGGCCCTGTTGACTCACAGCAATACCGGCGCCCTGGCCACCGGTGGTTTCGGCACGGCCCTGGGGGTGATTCGCGCGGCCTGGCTGGAAGGTATGGTGGAGCGGGTCTACGCCGATGAAACCCGGCCCTGGTTGCAGGGTTCGCGCCTGACGGCCTGGGAGCTGGCCAGCGAAGGCATTCCGGTAACGGTAAATGTCGATGCAGCCGCCGCGCACATCATGAAGACCAAGGGCGTGACCTGGGTCGTGGTGGGGGCGGACCGCATCACTGCCAATGGCGATGTAGCGAACCAGATTGGCACTTACCAGCTGGCGGTCAATGCCATGCACCACGGTGTTCGCTTCATGGTGGTGGCGCCCAGTTCGAGCATCGACATGAGCCTTGCCAGCGGTGATGACATTCCCTTGGCAGAGCGGGCGGGCGAGGAGTTGCTGGAGATCGCGGGCAAGCGCATGGGGGAGGGGGTAGAGGGCTTCAATCCGTTGCTCGATGTCACGCCAGCGGACCTGATCGATGCCATCGTCACCGAGAAGGGCGTTGTCGAGCGGCCGGACACGGCCAAGATGGCGCAATTGATGTGCCGCAAGCGCTTGCACTGACGAGTGCCCGGGCAAGTCGTTGGTGCCAGCTTCCCGGGAAAGCTGTCAGCTCAGTAAAAAGCGCTTAATTATGTGCGAATTTGGCCTCTGAGCCCCTCTCGTCTCTTATCAGGCTGTCACCGGTCAACTAACTATGCTCCATGCGCGTCAGGGGGATAGGTGCGTGGCGGCGATTGTGATAACATCCGGCGGTTTCCAAGGTGGTCCGACGCGGCTGCCTTCACTGCGCAAATCCATGGCATAACTTGTTGATTTGTCGTAAGTCGGTGCATGGCACTAGGCCTGCAGCGGCGAGCTTCGTTCGTCCCATATGGATGTGACGAAGTTTCACCAGAAAAAGGAATCAGGCTTCTCATGGGCGAACTGGCCAAAGAAATCCTCCCGGTCAATATCGAAGACGAGCTGAAACAGTCCTACCTCGACTACGCGATGAGCGTAATCGTCGGGCGGGCACTGCCTGATGCGCGCGATGGCTTGAAGCCCGTGCACCGGCGTGTGCTGTACGCGATGAGCGAGCTCGGTAACGACTGGAACAAGCCGTACAAGAAATCTGCCCGTGTTGTCGGTGACGTGATCGGTAAGTATCACCCGCACGGTGATACCGCGGTGTACGACACCATCGTTCGTATGGCCCAGCCATTCTCCCTGCGCTACCTGCTGGTAGACGGCCAGGGTAACTTCGGTTCGGTCGACGGCGACAACGCGGCGGCCATGCGATACACCGAAGTTCGCATGACCAAGCTGGCGCATGAGCTGCTGGCCGACCTGCACAAGGAAACCGTGGACTGGGTGCCGAACTACGACGGCACCGAGATGATCCCGGCGGTCATGCCGACCAAGATCCCCAACCTGCTGGTCAACGGTTCCAGCGGTATCGCCGTGGGCATGGCGACCAACATTCCGCCGCACAACCTCGGTGAAGTCATCGATGGTTGCCTGGCGCTGATCGACAATCCCGAGCTGACTGTCGACGAGCTGATGCAGTACATCCCCGGCCCGGATTTCCCGACCGCGGCGATCATCAACGGTCGCGAAGGCATCATCGAGGCCTATCGCACCGGCCGTGGCCGCATTTATATGCGTGCCCGCTCGATCATCGAAGACATCGACAAGGTTGGCGGCCGCCAACAGATCGTCATCACCGAGCTGCCTTACCAACTGAACAAGGCGCGGTTGATCGAGAAGATCGCCGAGCTGGTGAAAGAGAAGAAACTCGAAGGCATCACTGAACTGCGCGATGAGTCCGACAAGGACGGTATGCGCGTCGTGATCGAGCTGCGTCGTGGCGAAGTGCCTGAGGTGATCCTCAATAACCTCTACGCCCAGACCCAGCTGCAAGCAGTGTTCGGCATCAACATCGTGGCGCTGATCGACGGCCGTCCGCGGATTCTCAATCTCAAGGATCTGCTGGAAGCCTTCGTTCGTCACCGTCGTGAAGTCGTTACCCGGCGTACCGTGTTCGAGCTGCGCAAGGCTCGTGAGCGTGGCCACATCCTTGAAGGCCAGGCCGTTGCCCTGTCCAACATCGATCCGGTGATCGCCCTGATCAAGGCCTCGCCGACGCCGTCGGAAGCCAAGGAAGCGCTGATCAGCACCCCTTGGGAGTCCAGCGCGGTCATGACCATGGTCGAGCGTGCCGGTGCGGATTCCTGCCGTCCGGAAAACCTTGATCCGCAATACGGTCTGCGCGACGGCAAGTACTTCCTGTCCCCGGAACAGGCACAAGCCATTCTGGAGTTGCGCCTGCACCGCCTGACTGGCCTGGAGCACGAAAAGCTGCTGGCCGAGTACCAGGAGATCCTCAACCAGATCGGCGAGCTGATCCGCATCCTCAATAGCGCCACGCGCCTGATGGAAGTGATCCGCGAAGAGCTGGAAGTGATCCGCGCTGAATACGGCGACGTGCGCCGCACCGAGATTCTCGATGCCCGCCTCGACCTGACCCTGGGTGACATGATCCCGGAAGAAGAGCGTGTGGTGACCATTTCCCACGGCGGCTACGCCAAGACCCAGCCGCTGGCTGCCTACCAGGCCCAGCGTCGTGGTGGTAAAGGCAAGTCGGCCACAGGCGTCAAGGATGAGGACTACATCGCTCACCTGCTGGTTGCCAACAGCCACACCACGCTGCTGCTGTTCTCCAGCAAGGGCAAGGTGTACTGGCTGAAGACTTATGAAATTCCTGAAGCATCCCGTGCGGCACGCGGTCGTCCGCTGGTCAACCTGCTACCGCTGGATGAGGGTGAATACATCACCACCATGCTGCCGGTAGAGGAGTACACCGAAGGTCACTACATCTTCATGGCGACCGCCAACGGCACCGTGAAGAAGACCCCGCTGGAGTCCTTCAGCCGCCAGCGCAGCGTGGGCCTGATCGCCCTGGAGCTGGACGAAGGCGACGTGCTGATCAGTGCCGCCATCACCGATGGCGAGCGTGAAGTCATGCTGTTCTCCGACGGAGGCAAGGTCACTCGCTTCAAGGAGTCCGACGTGCGCGCCATGGGCCGTACCGCTCGCGGTGTGCGCGGCATGCGCCTGGCGGAAGGCCAGAAGCTGATTTCCATGCTGATTCCGGAAGAAGGCAGCCAGATCCTCACCGCCTCCGAGCGTGGTTTCGGCAAGCGTACCGCCATTGGCGAGTTCCCCGAGTACAAGCGTGGCGGCCAGGGCGTTATCGCCATGGTCAGCAACGAGCGTAACGGTCGCCTGGTTGGCGCGGTGCAGGTGCTGGATGGTGAGGAGATCATGCTGATTTCCGATCAGGGCACCCTGGTGCGTACCCGTGTCGACGAAGTGTCGAGCCTGGGCCGTAACACTCAAGGCGTGACCCTGATCAAGCTGGCCAGCGATGAAACCCTGGTGGGCCTGGAGCGGGTGCAGGAGCCATCGGAAATCGAGGGCGAAGAGTTCGAAGGTGAAGAGGGTGCTGAATTCGAGGGAGCCGTGCTGGATGCGGTTGCCGATACCGATGAGGCAGCCGAAGGCCAACAGGCAGACGCCGCAGGCGAAGAAGAGTCGCAAGACTAAATAAATCGTAGCAGGGCAGAGTGTTTGCTCTGTCCGCTACCGTGAATGCATAGCGAGAGTGGATGTGAGCAAACGAGCCTATAACTTCTGCGCAGGTCCCGCTGCGCTACCTGAAGCTGTCCTGTTGCGTGCCCAGGCCGAATTGCTGGATTGGCATGGCAAGGGCCTGTCGGTCATGGAAATGAGCCATCGCAGCGATGAGTTCGTTTCCATTGCCACCAAGGCCGAGCAGGATCTGCGTGATCTGCTGAATATCCCCTCGAACTATAAAGTGCTGTTTCTGCAAGGCGGCGCCAGCCAGCAATTTGCCCAGATCCCACTGAACCTGCTGCCCGAGGGTGGCAAGGCCGACTATGTCGACACCGGTATCTGGTCGCAGAAAGCCATTGAGGAAGCCTCCCGCTACGGGCAGGTGAATGTGGCGGCCACTGCCAAGCCTTACGACTATTTCGCAATTCCCGGCCAGAACGAATGGCAGCTGTCGCAAGATGCGGCCTACGTGCACTACGCGCCGAACGAAACCATTGGCGGCCTGGAATTCAACTGGATCCCGGAAACCGGCGACGTTCCCCTGGTGGCCGACATGTCGTCCGACATCCTCTCGCGCCCTGTGGATATCTCCCGTTTCGGCATGATCTACGCTGGCGCGCAGAAGAATATCGGCCCCAGCGGCATCCTGGTGAACATCATTCGCGAAGACCTGCTGGGGCGTGCCCGTTCGCTGTGCCCGACCATGCTCGACTACAAGGTCGCGGCGGACAACGGCTCGATGTACAACACGCCGCCGACCCTGGCCTGGTATCTGTCCGGCCTGGTGTTCGAATGGCTCAAGGAGCAGGGCGGGGTTGAAGCCATCGCCAAGCTCAATGAGGCCAAGCAGCGCACCCTGTACGATTTCATCGACGCCAGCGGCCTGTACAGCAACCCGATCAACAAGACCGACCGCTCCTGGATGAACGTACCGTTCCGTCTGGCCGACGATCGCCTGGACAAACCGTTCCTGGTGGGCGCCGAGGCTCGCGGCCTGTTGAACCTCAAGGGCCACCGCTCGGTGGGTGGCATGCGCGCTTCCATCTACAACGCCGTGGACATCAACGCAGTCAATGCGCTGGTGGCCTACATGGCGGAGTTCGAGAAGGAACACGGCTGATGTCTGAGCAAGAACTCAAGGCTCTGCGCCTGCGTATTGACGCCTTGGACGAGAAGGTCCTGGAGCTGATCAGTGAGCGCGCGCGCTGTGCCCAGGAAGTGGCGCGGGTCAAGATGGGCTCCCTCGCCGAGGGCGAAGTGCCGGTGTTCTATCGTCCCGAGCGTGAAGCCCAGGTGCTCAAGCGGGTGATGGAGCGCAACCAGGGGCCGCTGGGCAATGAAGAGATGGCGCGTTTGTTCCGCGAAATCATGTCTTCGTGCCTGGCCCTGGAGCAGCCATTGAAAGTGGCCTACCTCGGTCCTGAAGGTACCTTCACCCAAGCCGCGGCCATGAAGCACTTCGGTCATGCGGTGATCAGCAAGCCGATGGCGGCGATCGATGAGGTGTTCCGTGAAGTGGCGGCCGGCGCCGTGAACTTCGGCGTGGTGCCGGTGGAAAACTCCACCGAGGGTGCGGTGAACCACACCCTCGACAGCTTCCTCGAGCACGACATGGTGATCTGCGGTGAAGTCGAACTGCGCATTCACCATCATCTGCTGGTGGGTGAGAACACCAAGACCGACAGCATCAGCCGCATCTATTCCCATGCCCAGTCCCTGGCCCAGTGCCGCAAGTGGCTGGACGCCCATTACCCGAATGTCGAGCGCGTGGCGGTGTCCAGCAACGCCGAGGCGGCCAAGCGGGTCAAGGGCGAGTGGAATTCGGCGGCGATCGCCGGCGACATGGCGGCAGGCCTGTATGGCCTGACGCGCCTGGCAGAGAAAATCGAGGATCGTCCGGACAACTCCACGCGCTTTTTGATGATCGGTAATCAGGAAGTGCCGCCGACCGGCGACGACAAGACCTCGATCATCGTGTCCATGAGCAACAAGCCCGGTGCCTTGCACGAGCTGTTGGTGCCATTCCACGACAATGGCATCGACCTGACGCGAATCGAGACCCGACCTTCGCGCAGTGGCAAATGGACCTATGTGTTCTTCATCGACTTCGTCGGCCACCACCGTGATCCGTTGGTCAAGGGTGTGCTGGAAAAGATCAGTCAGGAAGCAGTAGCACTCAAGGTGCTGGGTTCCTACCCGAAAGCGGTTCTCTGAGGCTTTAACAATGAGTGGCGACTTCCTCGCACTGGCACAACCAGGCGTGCAACAACTTTCGCCTTACGTTCCGGGCAAGCCCGTGGACGAACTGGCCCGTGAGCTGGACATCGATCCGGCCACCATCGTCAAACTGGCGAGCAATGAAAACCCGCTGGGCGCCAGCCCCAAGGCCCTGGCGGCGATTCGTGACGAGCTTGCCGAGCTGACCCGTTATCCGGATGGCAACGGTTTTGCCCTCAAGTCCCTGCTGGCCGAGCGCTGCGGTGTGGAAATCGACCAGGTGACCCTGGGCAACGGTTCCAACGACATTCTGGAGCTGGTGGCTCGTGCCTACCTGGCGCCTGGCTTGAATGCGGTGTTCAGCGAGCACGCATTTGCCGTCTACCCCATCGTTACCCAGGCTGTCGGAGCCCAGGCTCGCGTGGTTCCGGCCAAGAGCTGGGGGCATGACCTGCCAGCCATGCTCAAGGCGATCGATGATCGGACCCGCGTGGTGTTCATCGCCAACCCGAACAACCCGACCGGTACCTGGTTCGGTGCCGAGGAACTGGACGAGTTTTTGCAGGATGTACCGGCCCACGTGCTGGTGGTGCTGGACGAGGCCTATATCGAGTACGCCGAAGGCAGTGACCTGCCGGATGGCCTGGACTTCCTGGCGGCCTACCCGAACCTGCTGGTTTCGCGAACCTTCTCCAAGGCCTATGGCCTGGCAGCCCTGCGGGTCGGTTATGGGCTGTCGGCCCCGGTGGTGGCGGATGTGCTGAACCGTGTGCGCCAGCCTTTCAACGTCAACAGCCTGGCCTTGGCTGCGGCTTGCGCCGCACTTGAGGATATGGACTACCTGGCCGAGAGTCGTCGTCTGAACGAGGCCGGCATGCAGCAGTTGGAGGAGGGGGTCCGTGATCTGGGCCTGAGCTGGATTCCTTCCAAGGGCAATTTCATTGCCGTGGACCTGGGGCGTGAGGCTGCGCCGATTTTCCAGGGGTTGTTGCGTGAGGGGGTGATCGTGCGTCCGGTAGCCAACTACGGCATGCCAAATCATTTGCGCATCACCATCGGCCTGCCGGCGGAAAATACTCGTTTCCTTGAGGCCTTGGCCAAGGTTCTGGCCCGTGCTTGATGTCATTCCAATGCAATCTGCTGTGCCTATGATCGGTCGCCTGGTGGTGATCGGCCTGGGGTTGATTGGCGGTTCCTTTGCCAAGGGTTTGCGTGAAAGTGGCCTGTGTCGTGAGGTAGTCGGTGTCGATCTGGATCCGCAGTCCCGCCAGTTGGCGGTCGAACTGGGGGTGGTGGATCGCTGTGAAGAAGATCTGGTCCTGGCTTGCCAGGGCGCCGATGTGATTCAACTGGCGGTGCCGATCCTGGCCATGGAAAAGCTGCTGGCTCTGCTTGCCGGTATGGATCTGGGCCAAGCGGTGCTGACCGATGTCGGCAGCGCCAAAGGCAATGTGGTGCGCGCTGCACAAGAAGCTTTCGGCGGCATGCCTGCACGTTTTGTCCCGGGGCACCCCATTGCGGGCTCCGAGCAGAGTGGTGTGGAAGCCTCCAACGCGCAGCTGTTTCGTCGACACAAGGTGATCCTGACGCCTCTGGAGCAGACTGATGCCGCGGCGCTGGACCTGGTCGACAGGCTTTGGCGTGAGCTGGGGGCGGATGTCGAGCACATGCAGGTCGAGCGTCACGATGAAGTCCTGGCGGCGACCAGCCATTTGCCGCACCTGCTGGCGTTCGGTCTGGTCGATTCCCTGGCCAAGCGCAGTGAAAATCTCGATATCTTCCGTTACGCTGCGGGCGGGTTCCGCGATTTCACGAGAATCGCCGGCAGCGACCCGGTCATGTGGCACGACATCTTCCTTGCCAATCGCGAGGCGGTACTGCGCACACTCGATACATTTCGCAACGACCTCGACGCTCTGCGTGATGCGGTCGATGCAGGGGACGGGCATCAATTGTTGGGCGTATTCACTCGCGCCCGGGTTGCCCGCGAGCATTTCGGTAAAATCCTGGCCCGCCGGGCCTATGTGGACGCTATGAACTCCAACGATCTGATTTTCCTGGCAAATCCTGGTGGCCGCCTGTCTGGGCGGATTCGTGTACCGGGCGACAAGTCGATTTCTCACCGCTCGATCATGCTTGGCTCGCTGGCTGAGGGCACCACTGAAGTGGAAGGTTTCCTCGAGGGCGAAGATGCTCTGGCGACCTTGCAGGCTTTCCGCGACATGGGCGTGGTCATCGAAGGGCCGCATCATGGTCGTGTGACCATTCATGGTGTTGGCTTGCACGGCTTGAAGCCGGCTCCAGGGCCGATCTACCTGGGGAACTCCGGTACCTCGATGCGCCTGCTGTCGGGCTTGCTGGCTGCACAAAGCTTCGACAGCACGTTGACTGGCGATCCGTCCCTGTCCAAGCGTCCGATGAATCGTGTGGCGAACCCGCTGCGGGAAATGGGCGCGGTCATTGAGACGGCTGCCGAGGGTCGCCCGCCGATGGTGATTCGTGGCGGTCACAAGCTCAAGGGGCTGACCTACACCTTGCCGATGGCCAGTGCGCAGGTTAAATCCTGCCTGTTGTTGGCAGGTTTATATGCCGAAGGAAAAACAACGGTCACCGAGCCGGCTCCGACCCGTGACCATACCGAGCGCATGCTGCGTGGCTTCGGCTACTCGGTGAGTGTCGACGGCGCCACGGCCTCGGTCGAATCCGGCGGCAAGCTCAAGGCAACCCATATTGAGGTGCCTGCGGACATTTCTTCCGCAGCGTTCTTCCTGGTGGCTGCATCCATTGCCGAAGGTTCCGAACTGGTGCTGGAGCACGTGGGGATCAACCCGACCCGTACAGGTGTCATCGATATCCTGCGGTTGATGGGCGCTGACATTCGCCTGGAAAACCAGCGCGAAGTGGGTGGCGAGCCGGTTGCCGATCTGCATGTGCGCGCCGCCAAGCTCAAGGGGGTCGAGATTCCCGAAGAGTTGGTACCGCTGGCAATCGATGAGTTCCCTGTGTTGTTCGTCGCGGCCGCTTGCGCCGAAGGACGCACGGTGCTGCGTGGCGCTGAAGAGCTGCGGGTCAAGGAGTCTGACCGTATCCAGGTGATGGCTGATGGCCTGCTGACCCTGGGGGTCAAGTGCGAACCGACCCCGGACGGCATCATCATTGAGGGTGGCCAGATCGGCGGCGGGGAGGTTCATGGGCATGGTGACCACCGTATCGCCATGGCTTTCAGTGTCGCCTCGCTGCGCGCCAATGCGCCGATCCGCATTCATGACTGCGCCAACGTCGCGACCTCGTTCCCGAACTTCCTTGCGCTGTGCGCGCAAGTGGGGATCCGTGTCGCGCAAGAGGCTCAGTCGTGAATATCAAGGCGCCGGTGATCACCATCGATGGGCCGAGTGGTTCGGGTAAGGGCACCATTGCCGGGAAGCTGGCCAAGCATCTGGGCTGGTGTCTGCTGGACTCCGGAGCGCTGTACCGGCTGCTGGCGTTCGCTGCGCGCAATCATGGCGTCGACCTGACCAATGAAGAGTCGCTGAAATTGTTGGCGGCTCACCTGGATGTGCAGTTTCTCGGGGCTACCGAGAACCATCCGCAGCGTATCATTCTTGAGGGTGATGACGTGACGGATGACCTGCGCAACGAGCAGGTCGGGGCCTGGGCTTCTCAGGTTGCGGCGTTGCCTGCTGTGCGAGACGCCCTGCTGCAGCGTCAGCGTGCCTTTCAGGAGCCGCCGGGGTTGGTTGCCGATGGCCGCGACATGGGAACCGTGGTGTTTCCCGACGCTCCGTTGAAGATTTTCCTGACTGCCAGTGCCGAGGAGCGTGCTCGTCGCCGTTACTTGCAGTTGAAGGGAAAGGTCGATGGTGTTAGTCTGTCGAGTCTGCTAGATGAGATCCGTGCGCGTGATGAGCGCGATACCCAGCGAGCGGTGGCCCCGCTCAAGCCGGCGGCTGACGCCATACAGCTGGATTCCACGGAGTTGTCCATCGATCAGGTGTTGCAACGCATCTTGAGTGAAATCGCTATTCGCGATATCGCCGGGTGAACAAGAAGGATTGCAGGGGACCAGTCATAGTCCTGCGATCGTTCTTTTATATGAACGTAACCCACATCGTCTGGGATGTGGCAGATGGGCGGATTCTTCGCCCTTATCAACAGGAATTAAAATGAGCGAAAGCTTTGCGGAACTCTTTGAAGAAAGCCTAAAAACCCTGAACCTTCAGGCAGGCTCCATCATCACCGGTGTTATCGTCGACATCGACTACCAAGCGCGTTGGGTAACCGTTCACGCTGGTCTGAAGTCTGAAGCGCTGATCCCGCTTGAGCAGTTCTACAACGATGCTGGCGAACTGTCCATCAATGTTGGTGATGAAGTTCACGTTGCTCTGGATTCGGTTGAAGACGGCTTTGGTGAAACCAAGCTCTCCCGTGAAAAAGCCAAGCGCGCTGAATGCTGGATCGTTCTGGAAGCAGCCTTCGCAGCCGAAGAAGTGGTCAAGGGCGTTATCAACGGTAAGGTTAAAGGCGGCTTCACTGTCGACGTTAACGGCATCCGTGCGTTCCTGCCAGGTTCTCTGGTTGACGTCCGTCCAGTGCGCGACACCACGCACCTGGAAGGCAAAGAGCTCGAGTTTAAAGTCATCAAACTCGACCAGAAGCGCAACAACGTTGTCGTTTCCCGCCGCAGCGTCCTCGAAGCCGAGAACTCCGCTGAGCGTGAGGCTCTGCTGGAATCCCTGCAGGAAGGTCAGCAAGTCAAAGGTATCGTCAAGAACCTCACCGATTACGGCGCATTCGTCGATCTGGGTGGCGTCGATGGTCTGTTGCACATCACCGACATGGCTTGGAAGCGTATCAAGCATCCTTCCGAAATCGTCAACGTTGGCGACGAGATCGATGTCAAGGTTCTGAAGTACGATCGCGAGCGCAATCGTGTTTCCCTGGGCCTGAAGCAACTGGGCGAAGATCCATGGGTTGCTATCAAGGCTCGTTACCCAGAAAGCACCCGCGTTACCGCTCGTGTAACCAACCTGACCGACTACGGCTGCTTCGCTGAGCTGGAAGAAGGCGTGGAAGGCCTGGTACACGTTTCGGAAATGGACTGGACCAACAAGAACATCCACCCTTCGAAAGTCGTACAAGTCGGCGACGAAGTGGAAGTTATGGTTCTGGACATCGACGAAGAGCGTCGTCGTATCTCCCTCGGCATCAAGCAGTGCAAGTCCAACCCATGGGAAGACTTCTCTGGCCAGTTCAACAAGGGCGATAAGATCTCCGGCACCATCAAGTCGATCACCGATTTCGGTATCTTCATTGGTCTGGACGGCGGCATCGACGGTCTGGTTCACCTGTCCGACATCTCCTGGAACGAAGTGGGCGAAGAAGCCGTACGCCGTTTCAAGAAGGGCGACGAGCTGGACACCGTTATCCTGTCGGTTGACCCAGAGCGCGAGCGTATCTCCCTGGGTATCAAGCAACTGGAAAGCGATCCGTTCTCCGAGTACGTCCAAGAGAACGACAAAGGCGCAATCGTTAAGGGTGTTGTAAAAGAAGTTGACGCCAAAGGCGCCATCATCACCCTGGCTAACGATATCGAAGCTACTCTGAAAGCCTCCGAAATCAGCCGTGACCGCATCGAAGATGCGCGTAACGTTCTGAAAGAAGGCGAAGAAGTTGAAGCCAAGATCATCAGCGTTGACCGTAAGAGCCGTGTAATCCAGCTCTCGATCAAGTCGAAAGATGTTGAAGACGAGAAAGAAGCTATCCAGAGCCTGCGCGACAAGCCAGCTGCTTCGGATATCGCTGCTGGTCCTACCACTCTGGGTGACCTGCTGCGTGCACAAATGGAAAAGCAGAACTAAGTTCTGTCAGACCATAAAAAGGGCGACTTCGGTCGCCCTTTTTTATGCCTGAAATTCGAGAGGGTCAGAGCAAGAGTGTTTGGGGGAAACCAATCTGTGCAATGAGTTGTCTCTTTCTTAGGTGGGTCGGCTGTGTATTTGAGTCTAGGCTTACTCAATGGTGCATTATTCAAGCAGCATAAGCTGCCTTAAGGAAGGGCATGAGCAGGTTGGGTGTCGTGGTTTTGATTCTTCTTTTGGCTGGGTGTACGACCAATGTAAAGACCCACGCGGTGCGCGGGGTCAGTGGCATAGAGATCGATTGTTCGGGGCTGGGGTCGGATTGGGGCAAATGCTACAAGCGTGCTGCACGTGAGTGTAAGGCCAATGGCTACAAGGTCATTAGCAAATCTATCGACGCCAAGGATGAGGAGGGAGATTATCCTTTCGGTTGGAATCCGGCGGGTTATCTGACTCGAACGATGTTGGTCATGTGTCGATAGGGCCGCTTTGCATTTTTGTAACTGCATCTTCTGCAAGAAAGGAGTTTGTATCGGCGTGGCAGATGGGCTGTTCAAAACCCTCAGAGCATGCTAAAACCTTTGAAGCACTGACCTAGCTGCTTGAAAAAGAAGGGAAAAATATGACGAAGTCGGAGTTGATCGAACGAATTGTCACCCATCAAGGGCTGCTCTCATCCAAGGATGTCGAGTTGGCGATAAAGACCATGCTTGAACAGATGTCACAGTGTCTGGCTACCGGTGATCGAATTGAGATTCGAGGATTTGGTAGTTTCTCTCTTCACTATCGTGCTCCTCGCGTAGGCAGAAATCCAAAAACTGGTCAATCAGTCAGTCTGGATGGCAAGTTTGTGCCTCATTTCAAACCGGGTAAAGAGTTGAGAGATCGTGTCAATGAAGAAGAAAGTTAAATAATGAACGCTGCACTTAAAGTTATATGTTGCTCATTTTGATTTTTGTTTTTTGAGGTTGTAGATATATTTTTTGAAAGTCTAAGATAAATATGAAAGTCGTCTCTACTTGAATGTTGGTTAAGGGGGAGTGTTTTTATATTCTATATATCCAGAAGTGAATTTTGTTCCGGGAATGGCTAGTTATTATCAATGTGCTGCTCGGAGTCTTTAAATGGCTATAGAAACAGATCATTCTGAGGTTTCCTCCCCTATTCGAATAAAGCTCTTCACCTTGCTAAGGAATTTATGGTTTGAACGGTTGCTGTTTTTATTCAGTATATTAGTTGTGACCTTTATTTTTGCTGTTTTCGATTTTATTATCAAGCCAGCTTACGAAGCTCGGATTTTATTGTGCCTACCAGGGGGTTAGGGGCGTTTCGATTATCGGTTATAGCTTTCTGAAAGATGAAGGTACTATGCGTGAAACGATCGCTAAAATTTACTCTACATTTATTCGTAACGTTCGATCTGATAACTATCTTAGAGAGTTTTCTGGGAACATATTCTGAGGTCGTCTAAAGTTAGAAAAATTATAAAATTAACTCAAGCATAAATAGCTATGAGGGGTTCTCTCAGCGAGTCATCGTTTAATGAACTATTTATAAAGCGAGCTGCAGGAAATTGCTCTAAAGATAATGAAACGAGCTTCGATATCTACTAGTTCAAAAAATATTTTATAATTCAGTGGTTGTTGAGTCTGATAGATTATCAGTTTGTTTGAAGGACGGACCTATGGCTAGCATAGGTAACCCAGTACGCTCTAAAAAATGATCATCATCCTGATTGGGGTTCTCGTAGGGGCGGGGTTAGAGGGGGCTCTGTCTGTTACTCGTTATCATTATAAGAAGTCGCTTTCGTGTGCATGATGAAGGGGCATCTCTCGCGCGATGAGCTTTTGCAGAGAGCAAGGGAGCCTGGAATTTTGACCTTCCAGGGCTAAAAATAGCTTGTAAAGGTTAAGATTTTCCGACAGTTGTGTATAATTTAAATGTTATTCAGTGCAAGTCACATGTTGTGAAACTGGCGTAAGCTAGCTAACAGTTGCAGGATGCTGAAAGCTTATCCGTATATGCTACGGAATCAAGATGATTTTTATACTTTACGTGAAGCATCTTTATTGTTGGGTGGTACCTTGTAAGGTATATGCTTGTAATGAGTTATAGATTGGTTAATTATTTTAAATAAATGTAAAAGTATTTTGACTAAAGGATGTAAACGAAAAATGAATATCCCATTCAACAAGCCACCATATACTGGAAGTGAAGATCAGTATGTGATATCAGCTATGCGCAGTGATAAGATGTCCGGTGATGGAAAATTCACCATCCTTTGCCAAAAATGGTTTGAAGAAAGTTTGGGTTGCAAAAAAGCTCTATTAACCCCTTCCTGCACTCAAGCTTTAGAAATGGCTGCTTTGTTAATCGACATTCAGCCGGGTGATGAAGTAATTATGCCTAGCTACACTTTCGTAAGTACGGCGAATGCGTTTGCTCTTAGGGGGGCAAAAATTGTTTTTGTAGATATTCGTCCAGATACGATGAATATTGATGAGACGCTTATTGAAGCGGCTATCTCAAAGAATACCAAAGCCATAGTTCCAGTTCATTATGCCGGTGTTGCTTGTGAAATGGATACAATAATGGGTATAGCAAATCATTATGGGTTGTATGTGATTGAAGATGCCGCCCAGGGAATGACATCTTTCTATAAAGGAAGACCCTTAGGGACAATAGGGCACATGGCAGCTTATAGTTTTCATGAAACAAAAAACTATACAAGTGGTGGCGAAGGCGGCTTATTAATTATAAATGATGAGAGTTTTATACTCAGGGCTGAAGTCATTCGAGAGAAAGGAACGAATAGAAACCTATTTTTTCGAGGAATGATTGATAAGTATACCTGGGTGGATTTGGGCAGTAGTTACCTTCCAGGGGAACTTCAAGCAGCTTATCTGTATGGTCAGCTTGAAAAAGTTGAAGAAATAAAAGAGTCTAGAATGAAAACATGGAGATTTTTTTATGAAAATCTCAGTGAGCTTTCAGCTAATGGGAAGCTAGAGCTGCCTATAATTCCCGCAGAATGTATAAGTAATGCTCATATGTTTTACGTTAAGCTTCCTGATATTGGTGTTAGGACAAAGGTATTAGAGTATTTAAAAAATAATGGGATTGGTGCGGTATTTCACTATATTCCATTACACTCTGCTCCAGCGGGTATTCGACTTGGTGCTTTTGTTGGTAAGGATAAATTTACAACATCTGAGAGCGAGCGTTTAATCAGACTTCCAATTTGGTATGGAATGACTGATATCGAGAGAGCTACTGTAGTGGATACTGTCGTCGAGGCTGTCAATGCATGTTGCTAGTAATGCAAGTCGAATGGTAGTTAGTCGAAAACATGCATTACAGAGTGCTGCTTTAACTGTCGCCTCTCAAACATCTAAAATTGCCGTTGGTTTTATTTTGATAAAACTGATTGCGGTTTATTTAGGTGCTGGTGGTATGGGGTTACTGGGTAATTTTATGAGCCTCGTTGCTATGCTATCTCTGATGGCCGGTGGCGGCATATCTAATGGAGTGATCAAATATGTAGCAGAGTATAAAAAACAACCTCGACGGTTGGCTGAGTTTATTGGTTCAGCAAAATTATACTCTCTTTTATTTTGTACTTTTTTTTGTATAGTTGGAGTTTGTTTTTCGCGAGATATCTCGGGTTATATTTTTAAGAGCGAGGAATATTATAAAATAATAGTTTTTTTATTTTTGGCTCAGTTTGGTTTTGCATTTGTTAATCTAGTGTGCGGTATCGCTAATGGACTGCGTGATACTAAAACATATGCACTTATTCAGATCTCTGGAAATGTTCTAGTTGTACCGATCAGCTGGTTTTTAATTGGATTTTATCAGCTGGTAGGTGCCGCAATTTCAATGGTTTTGATGTTTCTCATTTATTCAATTCCAGCATATTTTTTTTATCGTAGGTCTTTTTTCTTTAGAGCCAAAATTAAAACAAAGATTAATGCGCTAGCTGTGAGAAGGTTGTCCGTTTTTACTTCCATGGCCCTGGTGGGAGCGGTGAGCGTACCTCTTATAGAAATACTCGTTCGGCAACAAATTATCAATCACATAGGCTATGCGCCAGCTGGAATATGGCAAGGGGCGATTAAAGTTTCAAGTGCATATATGGGTTTTTTTACCATATTCCTTGCAGTCTATTTTATGCCTACAATCTCAGGAAGTAATAATAGAAAGGAAATTGCAAGTTTAGTCTTGAGGTTCATGGCAGTCGTTATGTTTGTTTTTCTTTTTGGGGCGAGCATTTTCTTTTTACTAAGAGTGCAAATTATACCAATAATATTATCGAGTGAGTTTGAATCATTAGAGTCATTGATTAAGTATCAATTAATTGCGGATTTTTTTCGTGTTTCGACTTATGTTATCGGTTTTGTAGTTATAGCCAAGGCTGCACTGAAGATCTATATCGTAAGCGAACTGCTTCAGGGGATATTCTTTTTTAGTGCCAGCTCTATTTTTCTTAATTTGGGGCTCGGTCTAAAAGGTGTATTCCTAGCTACTTTGTTAATGAATATTGTATATTTTGTGGTCGCCGTATCAGGCTTTTTTCTCTATAGGAGAAGGGAAGTATAATGTTATCAGCTACTGTCGTCGTATCTTGCTACAATCAAGAGCGCTATATTGTAGAGTGTCTTGATAGTATCCTGTCGCAAGAAATAAATTTCGAGTGTGAAGTTATAGTCTCTGATGACTGTTCTACTGATAGAACTCAAGAGGTTCTTCTTGAGTACTCTCGCTTGCATGAGGGAAGACTCAAACTAAACCTTCGCTCAGAAAATGTAGGGCCTGCATTAAACTATCTTGGTTTACACTCAATGGCTTCGGGCGACATCGTTTTCCATTTTGATGGTGATGATGTAATGCTCCCTGGAAAGTTAGCTCTTCAATATAAAGAATTTCAGGAAGATGCTCAAGTCAATGTCGTCTTCCATAAAGCAGTATACTTTTCTGATGATGGTAAATACTTGTCTGATACACAATTTCCAGATTCTGCCGAAAGATCAATAGATATTTCGGGGGAGGAGCTTGCTCGTTGGGGGTCAGTTGCTGTCCATAGTTCGTATGCATATAGAAGAAGCTCAAGGAAAACGGTTATAAATCGTGAGTTTATGGAGTGGTTTTTTGCTATGGACTCTTTAATTCCCGAAGGAAAGGCTGTTTATATAAACAAATCTCTGGTTAAGTATAGATGCAATCCATCTGCGGGTTCGTATCTATCCACACAATCAGGAAAGTTAAAGGCGTACTCTATCTATTTTGAAGATATTGAGCATTATTTTGATAGCTATAAAGTTTTACGATGTGATCTATATGCGAACTACTTTGTTACGTTTTTGGCTATGCTGAGGTCTACTAATAGATTTTCGCTGAAACGTTCATTGTTCTTGCTGCGCAATATATATTGTGTCCGGCCCAAAAAAATACTCAACACACTTGGTGTGCGAAGGCTGGTTGGTCCTAAGTTGAAGAATCGATAGTTTGGAGAAGAGATGACTTATCTGAATCTCTATGGTTTGGATATTGATATAGTTATCTCTTTCTTTTTTTAAGCATTCTAAATGCTTTTGGCGAAATCAAGGTTTCTTAAAGAGGTATTGTGCTCAGCTGAGTTTTTTGTGGTGTTGCTGGCCATAGGATTTGTTTCTCAGAGTATTGCTGTACGTTCATTTTATACATATGGCGATACTTAGGTTTATATAAGGTTATATGACTATCTGGATGCAGGGTTGGATAACCCTTTTCAAAAAATAGACACTTCATTCGTTTTGCTGATGAGGTTTTTTGTTTTTTTGGGGGGGGAGCATCAAACACTATTTTTTCTAATAACATTTTCTTTTGCTATTTCTTATTGCTGACTGGCGATGGGGCTTTTGGATGTATTCCTCGCTGCTAGTAGCTTTAATTCTGATCCTCAGTTATTCAATCTATCAAATGGGTCTGGGCTTTATTTTTTTCATGTGTGCACCTTGGTTTCTTTTTTATATTGTAATCTTCGGCTTGATGTACAGCGATCGGATTGGTCTTTATTCTTTGATGTTTTATCCAATTTTAATTTTGTATACTTTGCGCGAGTTTTCGAAAGTTGGTTTTGTTTTTTTGACTCTTTAAAATAATTTCTGCTAATTAAATACTTGTCCTTGTTCGTAGGTATCACACTGTTCGATGACTTTTTTTTATAAATATGCTATTTTACCGCCATTGGTCACGGTTGTGGTTTATGAGTGGCGGCGTTATTTTTTGGTTTGAGTTTTAATCGGGCGAGGGCTTGGTGGGTGACAAAAGAAGCAATCAGGGTTGCTAGGGTTTCCACAGTTTCGTTTTTCATAGTGACGCAACTAGAGACTCAATTTGAGCAGTTGGCAATGTCTGGCGTTGATTTGACGGCCATTTCAAGTGCCGATGAGTCGGTTGGGAGGTTGCTCGCAAATAAGAGATTTAATTTTTTACCAATTAATATTGAACGTAAAATTAATATTAAAAAAGATATTTTAAGTTTGTTTCTTTTGATAAAGACTTTTCGAAAATATAATTTTGATATAATTCACTCAACTACACCGAAAGCAGGATTGTTATGTTCTATTGCGGGTCTGTTTGCTAGACGGTCCGTTCGATTGCACACATTTACTGGCCAGCCATGGGTAACTATGTCTGGTTTAAAACGCTCACTTCTAAGAGCGTGCGATAAGCTTGTCGGTATACTCAATACGCACTGTTATGCAGATAGCCACAGCCAAATGAAATTTCTAATTTCGAATGGTATTATTAAACCAGAGAGAATATCAGTTCTGGGGGCCGGATCGCTCGCGGGTATAGATTTAGAACGATTCAATAAGAAATACTTTCCAGAAAGTACATGCTTGGATTTGAGGTCAAAGCTTGGTATTTCAGAAAGTAGCAAGGTAGTTCTATATGTTGGCCGAATAACACCGGATAAAGGAATTAGTGAGTTAGTTCAGGCTTTTGAGAGGATATCTGCCAAAGACAGTGATGTATTTCTTGTGCTGGTTGGGCCTTCTGAGCCTGAAGGTCAATTAATTATTGATAGCATTCCTGAATATATAAAGTCGCATGTTAAAGTTGTCGGTTACGACCGCGAGCCCGAACGATATATGGCCGTCGCAGACTTGCTATGTTTGCCTAGTTACCGCGAAGGATTTGGCACGGTTATCATTGAAGCGGGGGCGATGGGGATCCCTTCAGTAGGGACCGATATCTATGGCTTGTCTGATGCGATTTTAGACGGGCTGACAGGTTTGCTAGTTAAAGTTGCAGATCCCGCATCTCTGGAAGAGGGGATCTGGACGCTATTGTCTAATCCATCGATGAGATACTCTATGGGCGCTGAGGCACGCCGTCGAGCCTCGGAAAATTTTAGTTCTTCCAGGTGCTCGGAGTTGCTGCTGAAAGAGTATAAGGCGTTTATAAGTTGATGGACGAAGTCTTTGAGGAAAAACAGCGCGTCATGGTAACGGGGGCAGCAGGGTTTGTCGGAGGCTGCTTAGTTCGTGCACTTACTTTACATGAGGCTTATATTCCCATATCAGTTTTTCGCTCTGAAGGTGATTTGCAGCTTATATCAAATAATGTATATGCTGCCAATGTATCCCCGGAAACGGACTGGGCTGTGGCTTTGGCCGGCGTATCTATAGTTGTTCACGCTGCTGCACGAGTGCATGTGATGAACGAGAGTTCCGCTACTGCTCTAGCCGAATATAGAAGAGTAAACTTTCATGGTACCTTGAGGTTGGCGCGTCAAGCCGCTGAGGCCGGTGTGCGTCGCTTTGTTTTTATTAGCTCCATAAAAGTTAATGGAGAGGCTACCAGCCTTGCACGACCTTATTGTGCAGATGATCCAGTTAACCCGGTTGACCCATATGGTGTATCCAAACATGAGGCTGAAGTTGCTCTCCGCCAGCTCGCTTTGGAAACTGGTATGGAGGTGGTAGTTATTCGTCCTACACTGGTTTATGGACCAGGAGTAAAAGCAAATTTTGAGGCTATGCTTGCGTGGGTTAAGCGAGGAGTCCCCTTGCCTTTAGGGTCGATTAACAATAAGCGTAGTCTGGTTTTTATTGAAAATTTAATTGATCTAGTTATTCTGTGCATGCATCATGAGAGTGCTGCAAATCAAACTTTTCTTGTTAGTGATGATGAAGATCTCTCTACAAGTGAATTGTTGGCGAAAGCAGCAAATGCATTGGGTGTAAAAAGCCGAGTTTTTCCATTTCCAAGTAGTATGCTTAGATTATTTTTAACTCTCCTAGGACGTAAGGCAATTTCGCAGCGCCTATGTGGAAGCTTGCAGGTTGATATAAGTAAGACCTGCCTTCTCTTAGGTTGGCGTCCCGCAGTAAACGTTAACGAGGCGTTAAAAAGAACCGCGGCAGCCTTTGTGGAAAAAAGCGTATGAGCAATGTGTACTGGGTGATGTTCTTTTCGTTTGTTGGTTCCTTGATGGGGACTGCAGTTTTACGCAGATACGCTTTATCTAATAGCCTTATTGATATACCTAACTCCCGAAGCTCTCATACTGTTCCCACTCCTAGGGGCGGAGGGGTGGCTATCGTTGTTGTTTTTATAATCAGTGCCATTGTTTTAGAGATTACTAGTAATTTGCAATTTTTTACTATGTTAGCTCTTACAGTTACAGGGGGGATGGTTGCCGTTATCGGGTTTCTCGATGACCATGGGCATATTCCCGCTCGCTGGAGATTATTGGGGCACTTTACAGCCGCAATTTTGGGGGTGGCATTATTGGGTGGGATGCCATCTATGCTTATACTTAATGTATATGTTGAGTTGGCATGGGCAGGACATATCTTTGCAGTTTTTTACTTGGTATGGATGCTTAACTTATATAATTTTATGGATGGTATTGACGGTCTGGCTGCCATTGAGGCTGTATTTGTTTGTTTAGCTGGCGCAGGCTTGTATTGGATAGTTGGTAGTTATGACTTAGCTTGGGCTCCTTTGGGCCTGGCTCTTGCGGTCTTGGGCTTTTTGTACTGGAACTTTCCTCCTGCTCGAATTTTTATGGGCGATGCAGGTAGTGGATTTCTTGGATTAGTTCTTGGTTTGCTTGCCCTGCAGGCTGCTTGGACTAATCCATCGTTATTTTGGAGTTGGTTGATTTTTCTAGGTGTTTTCATTGTTGACGCGACGTTTACTCTTTTCTGTCGGCTATTAAGAGGGGAGAAGCTGTACGAGGCGCATCGCAGCCACGCTTATCAATTTGCAGCGAGGCGTTACGGTAGGCATTTTCCGGTAACGTTGGCAGTGCTATTTGTAAATATAATTTGGCTATTACCACTAGGCTTTCTTGTGGGTACAGAAAAGCTCGAAGGAGTTATTGGTCTTGTAATAGCTTATGTACCTTTGATTCTTCTTGCAGTGTTCTACAAAGCCGGCGCAAGAGAGAACTGAGATGCGGGTTCTGGTTTACGTCTGTGGCGTTTTTATTTAAGAAGGGTATTAGTATGTTTCGTCAGTGGTTGCTTGAGCTTCCGAGGCGCCAAAAACGCTTGATCCAAGTCGCAGTAGATACTGTGCTTGTCTGGCTTGCGTTGTGGTTAGCGTTCCTTGTACGTCTTGGCATTGATGAAATTGCCAATCCATTAGAGGCGCACCCATGGCTTTTCCTGTTTGCACCTTTAGTTTCTATTCCACTATTCATCCATTTTGGTCTATATCGAGCAGTTTTACGTTATTTTGGTACTGATGCACTCATCGCTATTACTAAGGCTGTGACGTTGTCTGCGTTGGTAATGGGGGTTATAGTTTATGTCTATAGTAATCATAAGTTTGTAGTTCCTCGTTCTATTGTTTTTAATTTCTGGTGGTTGAGTCTCATCATGATTGGAGGCTTGCGCTTAGCAATGCGTCAATACTTCCTTGATGATTGGTTTTCTACAACGCAACACATGCCTTTCTCCAATACAGATAATAATCTTCCTAAAGTTGCTATTTATGGAGCAGGCGCTGCTGGTAATCAACTGGTTGCGGCGTTGAGGATGGGGCGAGCAATGCGTCCTGTTGCTTTTATTGACGATGATAAGAGTATTGCAGACAGGGTAATCGCCGGACTACATGTTTATCAGCCCAAAAATATTCAACGTATGATTGATGCAACTGGAGCGCAGGAAGTGCTTTTGGCCATTCCTTCTTCAAGCCGTGGGCGTCGTCGTGAAATCTTGAGCTTTCTTGAAAGCTATCCTCTTCATGTTCGAAGTGTTCCCGGGTTTATGGATCTCGCCAGTGGCCGAGTGAAAGTTGATGATATTCAGGCTGTTGATATTGCTGATTTATTAGGGCGTGACGCAGTTCCGGCTCAAGAGGATTTGCTTGAACGCTGTGTGACGAAGAAGGTAGTTCTTGTAACTGGCGCCGGAGGATCCATTGGCTCCGAGCTATGTCGGCAAATATTGCTTCTTCGTCCTACTGTATTGTTGTTGTTCGAGCATAGCGAATTTAATCTCTATAGTATTTTTTCCGAGTTAGAAGGGCGTGTTGCTCGTGAGTCACTTTCCGTAAAGGTATTGCCGATTCTTGGCACTATAAAAAGTCATGAAAAGCTCGTTGATATAATGACTACCTGGAAAGTTAATACAGTTTACCATGCTGCGGCTTATAAGCATGTCCCAATGGTAGAACACAATATTTCCGAAGGCTTTTTTAATAATGTAATCGGCACGCTTAATACAGCCCAGGCAGCATTGATGTCTGGTGTTACAGATTTTGTCTTGATATCTACAGATAAGGCAGTTCGTCCCACCAATATAATGGGAAGTACTAAACGCTTGGCTGAGCTGACGTTACAAGCACTTAGTCGCGAAAAAGATCCCGTTTTATTTGATGTGGCTGGTTGTGAACAGATAAGAAATAACACTCGATTTACAATGGTTCGTTTCGGTAATGTTCTGGGCTCTTCAGGTTCTGTAATTCCATTGTTTCATAAACAAATACAGTCTGGTGGCCCCTTGACTGTTACTCACCCTAAAATTACTCGATATTTCATGACCATTCCTGAAGCTGCACAGCTAGTTATTCAAGCGGGGTCGATGGGCTTGGGCGGGGATGTATTTGTATTGGATATGGGTGAACCGGTAAAAATTGTAGAACTGGCTGAGAAAATGATTCATCTCTCAGGTCTGAGTGTTCGCTCGGAAAAAATGCCTCATGGTGATATTGCTATCGAATTTACCGGGTTGAGGCCCGGTGAGAAACTTTACGAGGAGCTATTAATAGGTGATAACGTTTCTATCACTCCACACCCGATGATTATGACAGCTAATGAAGATTATTTGCCTTGGGGTGTGTTGAAAACTAACCTAGCTAAGATGCTCGAGTCTGTTCATCAAGATGATTACGTCACATTCCGCCAATTGTTGCGTGAAACAGTGAGTGGCTATACGCCAGACGGTGAAATTGTCGATTGGATTTATCAACAACGCCGTTTACAACCATAAGTTTACATAAACAGTAACCATCTACATTTTGACTTGTCCCCTGCATCACCTAGGTTTGGAAGGCAGCTTTGGAAAGCTGCTTTCCTTACTCGATGTCATGGAGCGTCACTATGCGTAACTCTTTTTTCACCTCATTGATCTTTGCTTTTCTCGCCAGCTTTGCACTTGTCACTCAAGCAGCGCCGGGTCCCCAGACCCAGCCCGGTTCTGCGCAAGTGGCGGAGCAGGCGCCGATTCAAGCGAGCAAGGTCAACCTCAATACGGCGGATGAGGCTGTGCTGCAACGCGAGCTTTTTGGGGTGGGGGCTGCCAAGGCCAAGGCGATTGTCGCTTATCGGGAAGAAAATGGACCCTTTGCTTCGGTGGACGAGTTGCTGGAGGTCAAGGGGATTGGCAGGGCAATTCTGGAACGAAATCTGGATAAGCTCGAAGTCAATTGAGTTCTTCCGCATAACGTTTGAAGGCCGGTCTCTGACCGGCCTTTTGCATTTCATGGGTGGGGTAGCTGACAGTGAATCTCTATTGCCTGGATTGATCATTTTCATGATGACTCGAAAATATTATGGTAATAATATTTTTCGGGCGCCAAATGCTTCTGGCCGAAGGCGCTCATTACTTTTATGCATTGTCAGGAGTCCAGCTATGAGTTCGATTCAATCCCAAGGTACAGCATTGGTCACTGGGGCCTCATCCGGTATTGGAGCGGTTTATGCCGAGCGACTGGCAGAGCGAGGTTTTGATTTGTTGCTGGTTGCTCGAGATGAGGGACGTTTGAAGGTGGCAGCCAATGCGTTGAGCGATAAATATAACGTGCAAGTGGAGGTGTTGAAGGCGGATTTGACGCTCAAGAAGGACTTACTGAATGTCGAGCAACGTTTGCGCGACGACTCCCGTATCAGCTTGCTGCTGAACAATGCGGGAGTAGCTGCCAACGGGGCTTTGGCTGGCGCCGACCTGGATCAGATGGAGCACATGATTCAGCTCAATGTAGTGGCACTGACCCGGCTGGCCGGGGTGGCTGCAACGAGTTTCTCTGCGACTGGGCGTGGGGCGATTATCAATATTGCCTCGGTGGTGGCCTTGATTCCTGAGCGTTTCAACGCGACTTATAGTGCAACCAAGGCATATGTACTCAGTTTGACTCAGTCGCTGCAGGCTGAGTTGAAGGGCAGCGGGGTTCGTGTACAGGCTGTGTTGCCGGGTGTCACTCGTACCGAGATCTGGGAGCGTTCAGGGCTTGATGCCAAGGCCATTCCGGCGGAAATGGTGATGGAGGTACAGGAGATGGTCGATGCGGCGTTGAGCGGCTTGGATCAGGGCGAGTTGATTACATTGCCTTCGCTACCCGATCCTGCGGATTGGCAGGCTTTGGTGGCGGCGCGCTTGGCTCTTGGCCCCAATCTGTCCAGAAGCAGTGCGGCCGCTCGCTATAAATAAGGAGAGTAGGTTGGAGCGGATCGCTTCAGCGCCGCTCCTGTTGCTTCAGGCCCTCGCGAACCACCTCCAGTATCCGAGTTCCCAACTCCGGGTTTTCCACGCTGCGAGAAAGCATGAGTGCACCGACCAAGGTGGACATGAGCATCAGGCTTCGCTCGGCTTTCTGTTCGCCTTCCAGCACCGATTCTAGTTGTTCGAGCCTGGTGTTGAGCACCTCATCTGTAGTCACACTGGGTTGCCCGCGCTGGCCGAGTTCCGAGCTCATGGTCGGTAGCGGGCAGCCTTGATGAGGGGACTTCTGGTGCCACTCGCAGAGGTAGTTATCGATAAAGGCTGGCAGTGGATGCTCTTGTGCGAACAGTGCAGCGCAATGGGCGTCCAGCTCTTGGGCGGCGGCGCGTAGGGCTTCTTCTACCAGTTCATCCTTGGACTTGAAGTGGGAATAGAAGCCGCCATGGGTCAACCCCAGGGCTTTCATCAGGGGCTGTAGACCTGTTGCACCTATCCCGTCACGCCGAAAACGTTCTGAAGCTTCCTTGATAATGCGTTGATGAGTCTGGGCTTTATGGTCTGGCGAGTAACGCATTTGAGAAACCTCCGCAACTAGAAGACCATTTTAACCAAGGATTCTCAGATCATGCCCCTACTTCTAGGCAGGGATTGTCAGCGTTGACAGCTTCCCGACAGCTTTTCGTGAGGGCATAAGGGGTGATTGAAGTTGGCACGATAAGTGATTACCTGCTGTTCATGAATTGTTGAACAATCGTGAGGTGCCCATGAGCGACGGACTATCCCTGGCGGATCACATTACTGTGGAACTGCGGGCTGACATCATCGGTGGTCGTTTATTGCCCGGAATGGCGCTGGTGGAAAGCGAGCTGGTCAGTGCCTATAGCGCCTCACGCAATACCATCCGTGAAGCCCTGCACCGCCTGGGGCAGGAAGGGCTGACCTGGTACGTGCGGCACAAAGGCGTGGTGGTCCGTCGCCTTGGTGCTGATGACGTGCGGGATCTGTTCCGAGTGCGCCGTACCCTGGAGTTGCAGGCCATCGCCAATGCTCGCCCGCTACGCGAGTACCAGTCCGATCGCATGCTCGATGCCATGGAAGCGGCGGAGCTTGCCCGGGAGCGCGAGGACTGGCGCGCCGTGGGAACCCATGGCCTGCGTTTTCACCAGCATGTGGTGGGGTTGCTGGGCTCGCCACTATTCGATGAGTTCTTCACTAACGTGGTGGCGCAGTTGCGCCTGGTGTTTTGTACGGCGCCGGATGAGGCGCGGTTTCAGGCGCCCTGGCTGGTCCGCGACCGACAGATCCATGAATGGCTTCTGGAGGGTGACAAGGCGGCCGCCATCGAGGCCATGGAGTTGTACCTGGACGACTCGGAGCGCCTGCTGTTGGACATGCTCGACCAATCCCTGTGTCACTGAATGAGGGCGATACCCATGTACAAAGACTATCCAGCGGCTTATCAGGTCAGCAAAGGTTCGGCGCTACAGGTGGACAAGGCGTTTTACGAACGCATTCGGCACAATCAGGGCCAACGCCATCTGATCGAGCAGTTCGAGGTTCCGATCCGTACCGGACGCGCCTGGAAGGTGCCCGCCGGGCACGTATTTCGGGTGACCACCCCGGTAGGGCCGCAGGTGGGCGACTTCAACGTATGGAATGCCAACGATCCGCGTGAGCGCCTCTGGGCTGCGCGCACCCGGCAGTTGCAGGGGGCGCATGTCAGTACCCACGACCGGCTCTGGTCGAACCTGCCTTTTCTGCGGCCGCTGGTGACCATCACCGATGACAGCCTGGCCCATTACGGCATCGACGAGCATGGTGGCCGCCTGCACGATCTACTGGGTACCCGTTGCGACCCCTATGTGAATCGCATGCTTACCGGCGAGGACTTTCACCATCACTGCCATTCCAACCTGACGCGGGCAGTGCTGCCTCATGGCCTGACCGAGTTCGATGTGCATGATGTGTTGAACATCTTCCAGTGCACGGGCCTGAACCATGACGACATGTACTTCATGAAGGCCTGCCCGGCGCAGAAGGGGGATTATCTGGAGTTCTTCGCCGAAATCGACCTGCTCTGTGCATTGTCGACCTGTCCGGGCGGAGATCTGTCCTTGCCGATGTGGGGGCCTGAAGCCCAGGACCCGTTAAGCGTGTGCCGTCCACTGGGAGTGGAAATCTATCGTCTGGACGAGTCGCTGCTCGAAGGCTGGAGCCAGCCGCAACGTGCAGCCTATAAGGGCCAGCACGGGTTGCACATTGCCAAGGCCGAATGGGAGCGCTGAGCCTCCAGGCAGCCCCTGCACGTTAGGGTGAAGGGGCTCTAGGCTTAACGATCCTGCGCTTCCTTGGCATCCATTTGTGCGTTGCGCTCGGCCACGCGCTTGCGTTGCTCATCGGTCAGCTCGACCTTGTTGGCGGTGTCGCGCAGCATCATCAAGCCGCCAACGATAGAACCGATAGCAACCACCAGAATCAACCAGGCATACCAGGGCATAGGGCTCTCCTTAATGGGCAGTAGCCCGCAGGCGAAGGTTCGCCTTCGGGCCTGCCTATAACGCTTTGAGTTAAAGCGCTTCGCAGTGGTTCCATTGTATGCCTGATCCGCCTGGTGCGAGCAGAGCGCGGTTCAACGGCCGGTGAGCATGGCGTCCACCGGTGCGTCGGCCCGCAGTTGCCCGGTCAGCAGGAAGTAGATGAAGCCCAGGGCCATGAACACCAGAAATATCAGGCCGATCAGGGCATTGAACCAGGCCATGGCCACCAGGCAGACCGCGGCGAGTGCCAGGGCGATGGCCGGCACCAGCGGGTAGCCCGGGGCGCGGAAGCTGCGTGGCAGATTCGGTTCCGCCCTGCGAAGTTTGAACAGGCTGAGCATGCTCATGATGTACATCACGATGGCACCGAACACCGCCATGGTGATCATGGCGGCAGTGAGGGTCATGCCGCCAAGGTTGATCAGGCCATCGCTGTAGATGGCGGCGATGCCGATCAGGCCGCCGGCGATGATCGCCCGATGTGGCGTCTGAAAGCGCGACAGCCTGGCCAGGGAGGCAGGCAGGTAACCGGCCCGGGCCAGGGCGAAGAACTGGCGCGAGTAGCCGAGAATGATCCCGTGGAAACTTGCCACCAGGCCGAACAGGCCGATCCATACCAGCATGTGCAGCCAGCCGGAACTGTCACCCACAACGGTCTTCATCGCCTGGGGCAGCGGGTCGTTGATGTTCGACAAGCTGCGCCAGTCCCCCACGCCGCCGGCGAAGAACATCACCCCCATGGCCAGCAGCACCAGGGTCAGGATGCCGCTGATATAGGCTTTGGGAATGGTGCGCTTGGGGTCCTTGGCTTCTTCGGCAGCCATGGCCGCGCCTTCGATGGCCAGGAAGAACCAGATGGCAAAGGGAATGGCGGCGAACATCCCGGCAATTGCCGGGGCGCCGAAGGCGTCCGCGCCTGCCCAGCCGTTGAGGGCGAAGTTGCTGAAGCTGAAGGCCGGGGCCACCACGCCCATGAACACCAGGAGTTCGGCCACCGCCAGCACGCAGACCACCAGTTCAAAGGTGGCTGCCAGTTTCACCCCGAGAATGTTCAGGCCCATGAATACGATGTAGGCGCCAACCGCGGCATGTTTCGGATCCAGGGCCGGGAATTGCACGTTCAGGTAAGCGCCGATGGCCAGGGCGATGGCGGGAGGGGCGAAGACGAATTCGATCAGGGTGGCCAGCCCCGCGATCAAGCCGCCTTTTTCACCAAAGGCGCGACGGCTGTAGGCAAACGGGCCGCCGGCGTGGGGAATCGCCGTGGTCAGCTCGGTGAAACTGAATATAAAGCAGGTATACATGGTCGCCACCATCAGCGAGGTCACGAGAAACCCCAGGGTTCCTGCCACGCCCCAGCCATAGCTCCAGCCGAAGTACTCCCCGGAAATCACCAGTCCGACTGCGATGCCCCATAAATGCAGCGTGCCCAAGGTGGGCTTGAGTTGTGTGTTCATCGGTTGCTCCCTGAACGATTAGGACGTGCTCGCGGCTGTTCTGTGCAGTGCCCATGCCAGTTCCTGGAACACCGTCGTAAAGCACGAAAAGCTGTCGTATCGAGGATGTTTCGCCGATTTTTAGCACTAATGACCTTCAGTGCAGGGGGGCGTGATGCCTCGCATCGGGGCAGCCGCGCTCCAGAGGCGAGCGATGCGCTTCATCGCCCCTCGTAAAGGCTGGATGACGCCAGTCTTTACGCTTTCTTTATGCGCTGCCCGCCCCGTCGATCTCGTTCCTTTACAGGCACCCTGCGGACAATGTCTGCATTCGCGGCAATCGCCGTACCACGGAGACATTCCATGAACATTCTGGACGCGGTGTCGCTGCTGCTGGCAGTGGGCCTGTTCATTTATCTATTGGTTGCGCTGCTGCGCGCGGATCGGAACTAGGAGCTGCGGTTATGCACAGTTATGACTATTGGCTGATCCTCGCCTTCTTCGCTCTGGTGCTGTTGCCCGCACCTTGGCTGGGGCGCTTCTCCTACCGGGTGATGGAGGGCCAGCGCACCTGGCTGACCCCGGTCCTGGGCCCGGTGGAGCGTGTCTGCTATCGAATCTCCGGGGTCGATCCACAGGTTGAGCAGAGCTGGCAGAAATACACCCTGGCTCTGCTGGCCTTCAACCTGGCCGGGTTTGTCCTGCTGTTTGCCATCTTGCTGTTTCAGGATCACCTGCCGCTCAATCCGCAGCATCTTCCGGGGCAGGAATGGACGCTGGCGTTCAACACCGCAGTCAGTTTCATGACCAATACCAACTGGCAGTCCTACAGCGGCGAAGCCTCCCTGAGCTACCTCAGCCAGATGGTCGGCCTTACCGTGCAGAACTTCGTCAGCGCTGCCACCGGGCTGGCGGTGCTGGTTGCCTTGTGCCGCGGCATTGGCCGGCGTTCGGTGCGCACCCTGGGCAACTTCTGGGTCGATATGACCCGCGCCACCCTCTACGGCCTGCTGCCGCTGTGCCTGCTGCTGGCGCTGTTCCTGGTCTGGCAGGGCGTACCCCAGACCTTTGCCCATTACGTGGATGCCCTGACCCTGCAGGGCAATGACCAGGTCATTCCGCTGGGCCCGGCCGCCAGTCAGATTGCCATCAAACAGTTGGGCACCAACGGTGGCGGTTTCTTCGGCGTCAACTCGGCGCACCCGTTCGAGAACCCCACGGCCTGGAGCAATCTGTTCGAACTGGTATCGATCATCCTGATTCCGGTGGCCCTGGTGTTCACCTTCGGCCATTACGTCAAGGACCTGCGTCAGAGCCGGGCGATCATCGCCTGCATGTTCGCCTTGTTCCTGATCGGCGGTGCTACCTCGCTGTGGGCGGAGTATCAACCCAACCCGGCGTTGCAGAACGCAGCGGTAGAGCAGGCTGCGCCCCTGGAAGGCAAGGAGGTCCGCTTCGGCACCACTGCCACGGTGCTCTGGTCGGTGACCACCACTGCGGCCTCCAACGGTTCGGTGAATGGCATGCACGACAGCCTCAACCCGCTGAGCGGCATGGTGGCGCTGATCAACATGATGGTCGGCGAAGTGATCTTCGGCGGCGTCGGTGCGGGCCTCTACGGCATGTTGCTGAACGTGTTGATCGCAGTGTTCCTGGCCGGGCTGATGATCGGTCGCACCCCGGAATACCTGGGCAAGAAGCTACAGGCCAAGGAGGTGCAGTTGCTGGTAGTGACCCTGATGGTGATGCCCATCGGCGTCCTGGTCCTGGGCGCCCTGGCCGCCAGCTTGCCAGGGCCGGCAGCAGCCATCAGCAACCCGGGGCCCCATGGTTTCAGTCAACTGCTGTACGCCTACACCTCGGCCAGCGCCAACAACGGTTCGGCATTTGGCGGTTTCAGCGCCAATACCCCGTTCCACAACCTGATGCTGGGCCTGGGCATGCTGATCGGGCGCTTCGGCTACATCCTGCCGGTACTGGCCCTGGCCGGCAGCCTGGCGATGAAGAAGACCGCACCCATCGGCCAGAACAGCTTTCCCACCCATGGCCCGCTGTTCGTGGCCTTGCTGACCGTGACCATCTTGCTGGTGGGCGGCCTGACCTTCCTGCCGACCCTGGCGCTGGGCCCAATCGCCGAACATCTGAGCATGGGCTTCTGAGGACCTGATGATGAATATGCATGTTCCTGCCTCGAACAAAGCCGCCGATGCGCTCGCCAAGAGCCAGCCGGCCAAGGCCGAAGTGGCGAGTACCGCAATCTCTGCCCTGTGGCGCCCGGCGCTGATCCAGGCTTTCGTCAAGCTTGACCCGCGCCAGTTGCAGCGCTCGCCAGTGATGCTGGTGGTGGAACTGACAGCGATCCTGACCACCGTGCTGTGTTTCATTCCGGACACCGCAGTGCCGACCTTCGTCGCCGCCCAGATTGCTCTCTGGCTGTGGTTCACGGTGCTCTTTGCCAACTTCGCCGAGGCCCTGGCGGAAGGCCGCGGCAAGGCTCGCGCCGACAGCCTCAAGGCCGGCAGTGAGGGCTTGAGCGCCCGCCGCCGGGCCAGCGACGGCAGCTATCAGCTGGTGCCGGCGGTCAATCTGCGCAAAGGCGACGTGGTGCGGGTCGAAGCCGGCGAAATGATTCCCGGCGATGGCGAGGTGATCGAAGGTATCGCCGCGGTCAACGAAGCGGCAATCACCGGTGAATCGGCTCCGGTGATCCGGGAATCCGGCGGTGACCGTTCCGCGGTGACCGGCAACACCCGGCTGGTCTCCGACTGGCTGCTGGTGCGCATTACCAGCAACCCTGGCGAGTCGACCCTGGACCGCATGATCGCTCTGGTGGAAGGTGCCAAGCGGCAGAAGACACCGAACGAAGTGGCCCTGGATATCCTGCTGATCGGCCTGACCCTGATCTTCCTGCTGGTGGTGGTGACCCTGCAGCCCTTCGCTCACTTTGCCAATGGCAGCCTGCCGCTGGTGTTCCTGGTGGCGCTGCTGGTGACCCTGATCCCCACCACCATCGGCGGCCTGCTCTCGGCCATCGGGATTGCCGGGATGGACCGCCTGGTGCGCTTGAACGTGATCGCCAAGTCCGGGCGTGCGGTGGAGGCGGCGGGTGACGTGCACGTGTTGCTGCTCGACAAGACCGGCACCATCACTTTCGGTAACCGCCGTTGCAGCGCCATCTACCCGGCGCCGGGCGTCAGTGCCCAGGTACTGGCCGAAGCGGCCTTGATGGCCTCCCTGGCGGACGACACCGCTGAAGGCAAGTCCATCGTCGAGTACCTGCGGGAGCTTTATCCACAGCCCGAGCCGGGCAGCGATCTGCTGACGGCAGTGCCTTTCAGCGCTGAAACCCGACTGTCCGGGGTCGATTACCAGGGCCGGGTCTATCGCAAGGGTGCAGTGGATTCGGTGTTGAGTTTCGTCGGCCTCAAACGCAGCGAGCTGGCACCGGCCCTGTCCCGGGAGATCGACAAGATCGCCCAGAGCGGCGGCACCCCGCTGCTGGTCTGTGCCGAGGGCCGGATGCTCGGCGCCATTCACCTCAAGGACGTGGTCAAGCCCGGCATTCGCGAGCGTTTCGCCGAGTTGCGCAAGCTGGGTATCCGTACCGTGATGGTGACCGGCGACAACCCGCTGACCGCCGCGGCCATTGCCGCCGAAGCCGGAGTCGACGATGTGCTGGCCGAGGCCACGCCGGAGAAGAAGCTGGCGCGCATTCGCCACGAGCAAAACGACGGGCGTCTGGTGGCCATGTGCGGTGACGGTGCCAACGACGCACCAGCATTGGCCCAGGCCGATGTCGGCATGGCCATGAACGACGGCACCCAGGCGGCGCGCGAGGCGGCCAACATGGTCGACCTGGACAGCGACCCGACCAAGCTGCTGGATGTGGTGCAGATCGGCAAGGAGCTGCTGGTGACCCGGGGTGCCCTGACCACCTTCTCCATCGCCAACGACGTGGCCAAGTACTTCGCCATCCTGCCGGCGCTGTTCGCGGCGATTTATCCACAGCTGGGGGTGCTCAACATCATGGGGCTGGCCAGCCCGCAGAGCGCAATCCTTTCGGCCATCGTGTTCAACGCCCTGATCATCGTGGTGCTGATCCCCCTGGCATTGCGTGGGGTGCGGGTACAGGCGGCCAGTGCCGCGCACCTGCTGCGGCGCAACCTGTTGATCTACGGCGTGGGTGGCATTGTCGTGCCCTTTGTCGGGATCAAGCTGATCGACATGCTGTTGACCGCGCTGCACCTGGTGTAACGGCCTGCAGATCTGAACGAATCGAGGAGTGAGAAATGACTAGCGTAGTGCGTCCGGCCTTGAGCCTGATTGTGTTGATGACCCTGATCACCGGTGTGGCCTATCCCCTGGTGGTGACCGGCGTGGCCCAGTTGGCCTTCCCGGAACAGGCCAATGGCAGCCTGGTGCGCGATGCCGACGGCAGGGTGCGGGGTTCGGCCCTGATCGCCCAGGATTTCGTCGGTGATGCCTGGTTCCATCCGCGCCCTTCGGCGGGGGCCTTTGCCACGGTATCCAGCTCTGCCAGCAACCTGGCGCCGAGCAACCCGGCCCTGGCCACGAGGGTGATCGAGGATGCCGGCAAGCTCCTGGTACCGGGGCAGGGGCCGGTGCCCCTGGCATTGCTGACCACTTCGGGCAGCGGCCTCGATCCACACTTGCCACCGCAGGCAATTGACTATCAACTGGCGCGGGTCGCGGCGGCGCGCAACCTGTCGCCAGCCAAGTTGCAGGCCCTGGTGGACGCCCATATGGAGCAGCCGCTGGTGGGGCCGCCGGTGGTCAATGTACTGGCCCTGAACCTGGCCCTGGAACAGCTGTAGCCGCTGCCGAACCTGCGAGGCTGCAAAATGCCCCGCGGGGGCTTCCAGCCCCAGGGAGCGCTGGCAAACGCAACTGAAGTGAGCGCAGATTGAACCGAATGTCTTGTCGCAGAGAGATAACCCATGAGTGATTCCGGTCGCGCCGACGCGCTGCTAGCCGAGCTGCCACGGGACGGCCGCGGCCGGCTCAAGGTGTTCCTGGGCGCCGCCCCCGGGGTTGGCAAGACCTACGCCATGCTCCAGGCGGCCCATAGCCAACTGCGCCAAGGGGTCAAGGTGCTTGCCGGGGTGGTGGAGACCCACGGCCGCGCCGAGACCGAAGCCTTGTTGAGCGGGCTGCCCCAGCAGCCCTTGGTGCGTTCGGAATACCGTGGCGTATTGCTGGAGGAAATGGACCTCGACGGCCTGCTCAAGGCCAAGCCCAAGCTGGTACTGGTGGACGAACTGGCCCACAGCAATGCCCCGGGCAGCCGGCACGCCAAGCGCTGGCAGGACATTCAGGAGTTGCTGGCGGCCGGGATCGACGTCTTCACCACGGTCAATGTCCAGCACCTGGAAAGCCTCAATGACCAGGTGCGCGGCATTACCGGGGTCCAGGTCCGCGAAACCCTGCCTGACTGGGTGTTGCAAGAGGCCTATGAGTTGCTGCTGGTGGACTTGCCGCCCCGAGAGCTGCTGGAGCGTCTGCGGGACGGCAAGGTCTACGTGCCGGAGCAGGCGCGGGCGGCCATCGATGCATTTTTCACCCAGACCAACCTCACCGCCCTGCGCGAACTGGCGATGCAGACCGCCGCCGCCCAGGTGGACAACGACCTGGCCCAGGGCTATCGCCAGTTGGGGCAGGCGGCACCGGCGGTGCGCGGGCGGTTGCTGGTGGGTATCGACGGCGATGCCCAGGCCGAGCGGCTGGTACGTCACGCCAGCCGTGTGGCTCAGCGTCGCCACCTGCCCTGGAGCCTGGTGCATGTGGATAACGGCCGGTTGCGCGACGAGCAGGCACGCTTGCGCTTGCAGGCTGCTCAACAACTGGCCGAGCGCCTGGGCGGGGAAGTGGTCTTGTTGCGCGCCGGCGAGGTGGCCAAGACCTTGATCCAGCACGCCGCGGAGCGTCGCGCCAGCCTGCTGCTGGTGGGGCAGTCCAGGCGCCGCTGGCGCCGGCGCTGGTTCGGTGGCGGCTTGGCGGCGCGCTTGCTGCGCAATGCCGATGGCCTGGAGATCAATGTCCTGGACAGCGAGCCCCAGCCCCATCAGCCGGGCCTGCGGGTCAAGCATTCGCTGATCTGGTTCGACTACGTCCTGGCAGTCCTGGCCACCCTCCTGGCCAGCGCCCTGGCCTGGGGGGTGGCCAGTGTCCTGCCGTTGCCGAACATCTCCCTGGTGTTCCTCGCCGCGGTGCTGCTGGTGGCAGTGCGCAGCAGCCTGGGGCCGGCCCTGGCTTGCGCGGCGCTATCCTTTCTCAGTTATGACTTCCTGTTCATTCCGCCGAACTTCTCCCTGGCCATCCAGCGGGAAGAAGATGTACTGACCCTGCTGTTCTTTCTGCTCATGGCCGCGCTGACCGGCAATCTGGCGGCCCGCCAGCGCCGGCAGTTGCAGGCGTTGCGCGATACCCAGGAGGAAACCGGCGAGCTCCTGGACCTGTCGCGCAAGTTGACTGCCGCCACTGACCGGCAAGCGGTGATCAGCGCCGCGGCCCAGCATTTGAATGGTCGCGACGAGTTGCGTGTCTGCCTGATCAACCGCGACGGGCAGGGTGGATGGAAAGTCGAGACCGGTGGTTCGCCGCAGTTCTCCGAGGCCGAGCGCGCGGCGGCCGACTGGGCCTGGCAGCATGACCAGCCGGCGGGGCTGGGCACCGGGACCTTACCCTTTGGTCGATGGTGGTGGTGGCCGCTGTCGGTGGATGACGGGCCCCTGGGGTTGCTCGGTGTCTGCCCCCGTGAGGGCGAGGAGTTCAGCGGCCAGCGCCGACGCCTGCTCACTGCGCTCAGCCAGCCACTGGCCCAGGCCCTGGCACGGGCGCGGCTGGCCGAGGACCTGGAAGCGGCGAGGCTGCACGGGGAGACCGAACAGCTGCGCAGCGCCTTGCTGGCTTCGGTATCCCATGACCTGCGCACACCGCTGACCTCAATGCGCGGCAGTATCGACAGCCTGCTGGCCCTGGGGGAAGCGATCCCCCTGGAAGATCGGCGAGAGCTGCTGGAGGGCACGCGGGATGAGGCCGAGCGCCTGGACCGCTATATACAGAACCTGCTGGACATGACCCGGCTCGGCCATGGGGCCCTGAAGCTGGCCCGGGACTGGGTCGCGCCGGGGGATATCGTCGGCAGTGCCCTGAACCGCCTGCGGGCGGTGCTGGCGCCGTTGCAGGTGGCCACCGAACTGCCAGCGGACTTGCCCTTGCTTTACGTTCATGCGGCGCTGATCGAGCAGGCGCTGGTCAATGTGCTGGAGAATGCTGCCCGCTTCTCGCCGCCCCATGGCCATCTGCAGTTGAAAGTCGGTGCCAGCGAGCAGGAATTGAGCTTCGCCGTCAGTGATGAGGGCCCGGGGATTCCCGAGGATGAGCGGGCAAAGATCTTCGACATGTTCTACACCGCTGCCCGTGGCGACCGCGGCGGGCAAGGCACCGGCCTGGGCCTGGCGATCTGCCAGGGCATGGTCGGCGCCCATGGCGGGCATATCAGTGTCGCCGAGGGCATTGGCGGCAAGGGGACATGCATCACCTTGCACCTGCCGTTGCAGACCCAGCCGGAGCTTGAGTCCGACCTGTGAATACCTGTAGAACGCGCTGCGGCCTTGCCGCGTCAGCGCCACACGGATGCGGCATGCCTTGCGCTACGCTTTTGCCTCTTAATTTGTCTTGAACTGAAACCATGAGCCAGACCGCGACCATCCTGGTCATCGACGACGAGCCGCAGATTCGCAAGTTCCTGCGCATCAGCCTGGCGTCCCAGGGATACAAAGTGATTGAAGCCGGGACCGGCACCGAAGGCCTGGCCCAGGCCGCCTTGAACAAGCCGGACCTGCTGGTACTTGATTTGGGGCTGCCGGACATGGATGGGCAGCAGGTGCTGCGCGAGTTTCGCGAGTGGTCGGCGGTGCCGGTGCTGGTGCTTTCGGTGCGTGCCAGCGAGCTGCAGAAGGTCGAGGCGCTGGATGGTGGTGCCAACGACTATGTGACCAAGCCTTTCGGTATCCAGGAGTTCCTGGCGCGGATTCGCGCCCTGTTGCGCCAGGCGCCGAGCGGGGAAGTGCAGGAGGCGGCGTTGCAAGTGGGGCCGCTGACGGTCGACCTGGCTTATCGGCGGGTGCTGCTGGACGGTGTCGAAGTGGCCCTGACCCGCAAGGAGTATGCGGTGCTGGCCCAGCTGGCGCGGCACCCGGGGCGGGTGATTACCCAGCAGCAACTGCTCAAGGACATCTGGGGCCCGACCCACACCGAGGACAGTCATTACCTGCGGATCGTGGTCGGGCACTTGCGCCAGAAGCTGGCGGACGATCCGACCCGGCCACGCTTCATCGTCACCGAGGCGGGGGTCGGCTACCGCCTGCTGGGCGCCGATTCCTGAGTTTGCGGCCTTTCGCTACTGGTCCTGCTCGTAGCGGTCCAGGGTATCGCTGGCAATCTCACGGCCCAGGGCGATCAGCTCCGGCGCCTTGTAGAACTCGAAGAAGCGGCAGACGCGCTTGGGCACGTTGATCAGGATATCCGGCGGGTAACCGGCGATCTTGTACTGCGCCAGGGAGGTCTGCATGACCTCGAAGCTCTGGTTGACCAGGTCCAGCAATGACGCCGGGCCGACGTTGTCGATGATGAAGGAGCCGCTGGCGGATTTCGGCGCGCCGTCGGTTTGCGGCGCGGCGGCCGGTTGCTGGGCTTCCGGTTCGGCGCCCTCGACCCATGGATTGATCTCCGCGGCTTCGCTCTTGAAGGCTTCCTGCTCGAGCAGTAGCAGTTGTTCGGCCTGCTTGCGGCGAAACGGCAGGTGTGAGCCCAAGGAGTTGATCAGGCTGTCAAAGCGGCTCTTGAACGCGGGTGGGCGCTGGATCACCGGTAACTGGTAGTGGCGCTGGTTGGTGGAGTTGAGGTTCACCGCAATGATCAGGTCGCAGTGGCTGGAAACCACCGGAACGATGGGCAGCGGGTTGAGCAGGCCGCCGTCCACCAGCATGCGGTTGCCCTGCATGACCGGGGTGAACAGGCTGGGGATCGCGGCGGAAGCACGCATGGCCTGATGCAGGCAGCCTTCCTGGAACCAGATTTCCTGCTGGTTGGTCAGGTCGGTGGCGACGGCGGTATAGGGGATGCGCAGGTCTTCGATGTTCACTTCGCCGACGATCTTGCGGATCTGGCCGAAGACTTTCTCGCCGCGAATCGCCCCCAGCCGAAAGCTCACGTCCACCAGGCGCAGCACGTCGAGGTAGTCCAGGCTTTCGATCCATTCCCGGTACTCGGCGAGCTTACCTGCGGCGTAGATGCCGCCGACCACCGCGCCCATCGAGCAGCCGGCAATGCAGGCGATGTCATAACCGCGTTTTTCGATTTCCTCGATGACGCCGATATGGGCGTAACCGCGAGCGCCCCCCGACCCAAGGACCAATGCGACACGTTTGCTCATGATTCGTCCCTTCGACAAACAGGCTGCAACAATGCACCCATAGCGCCTCGTGGTTCAATTGCTGATGCGCTGCGGGGCCTGTGAGTTTTTTTCTAGGGCCGCCGGGGCCGCGAGGCTATGCTCCTGCAGCTATATTTTCCAAGGGGTGGGACTGGCACTTTTTCCTGCGGCCATCGTCTTAACCTGTACGACTGTTTTCCCTATCTTGAGGTGTCATCGATGAAAGCCTGGATCTGCCTGCCCCTGATTGCGTTGGTATTGACCGGTTGTGCAGGCAAGACTGCCTACCGTGACAGTTGCGGCACGCAGTTGGACGCTGCCTGGCACGAGCTGGACCTGGCCAAGGCCGAAGGTTTCGCTGGCACCGTGAGCTACTCCAAGGCGTTGTCGCTGCTGACCGGCGCCAAGACCCAGCAGCAGTTCGAAGCCTTCGAAGGCTGCACCAACAAGGCCGAGAAGGCGCGTTTCTACATTCGTGAATCCCGGGCCGGGCGCTGAGCCGCGACAACCGCTAAGCTGGTCCGACAATCATCACCGCGAACCTGAATGATCTGGCGCAATGCCTGTCGCCGGTTCGCGGTGCCATTCTTGGAACTGGATAAGCCGAAGTCAGGCTTTTGACTCGTGTTGGGGAAGCCTTGATGTCTGCCTTGGTTGATCGTTTGGTGGCTCAGGTTCTGGGCCTGGAAGTGAGTTTGCTGGCTTGTCAGGCCCGCTTGTCGGCCGCCACGGATGCCGAGGCCTTGCATGATCTGCGCATCAGCGTGCGACGCTTGCGCAGCCTGTTGCGCCCGTTGCGTGGCCTGCCCGGAGTGGAGCAACTGGAAGCCGCGGCCAGCGAAGTGGGGCGGGTGACCACGCCGATTCGTGATCGTGAAGTATTGGCGGCCTATCTGCATCAGCATGGCCAGCATGCTGCTGCCGACCGTCGTACCTCACAACTGTTGCATGAGTACTCGGCAGTGGCCACGGGGGCGGAATTGGCGCAGTTGTTTCTGGTGCTGGATGCCTTCCCCAGGTTCCTCCGGGCCTCTGAGCGCCAAGGTTTGCTGCGGGGCCTGCGCGGCAGTATCGAAAAACGCCTGGCCAAACAGTGGAAAGCCTTGGGCCAGGCGCTGCTGGACCCTGCCCACGACCGTCATCGCCTGCGTCTGCTGATCAAGCGGGTGCGTTACGCCGCCGATGCCTATCCCGAGTTGGATCGCTTGCCCTCCCAGGCGATGAAGCGCCTCAAGGCGGCTCAGAGCGCCCTGGGCGATTGGCATGATTGCTGGCAATGGCTGGCCCAGGCCGAGCAGCAACTGGATTTGCTGCCCTGTGTGGCGGTCTGGCGCAGAACCATGCTCAAGGCCGAGGCCCGCTCCGATCAGGTGTTGGAGCAACTGCATCGCGATTGCTTCAAGCGGTGAGGGCCAAAGGGCGGCTTATCTGTCCGCTGCTTTGGCCGGAATAATGGCTGTGTGGCTCTGCGACGCTGGTTAAGATCCCTCAGTCTATTTTTTGTCCCCCGAGGTTTTCATGCGTTTCTACGATTTGCTCGAAGCCGTTCGCGGCCAGCCCCAGGCGCTGACCATTCCGGCGGAATGGGCCCAGGGGCGCGCCAGTTTCGGTGGCCTGGTGGTTGCTCTGCAGTATGAAGCGATGCGGGCCAAGGTTGCGGCGGACCGCCCTGTGCGGTCGCTGGCGGTCACCTTTGTCGGCCCGGTGGCGCCAGATGTGCCGGTCAGTTTCGAGGTGGATGTGCTGCGCGAAGGCAAGGCCGTCAGCCAGGTACTGGGGCGGGTCATGCAGGAGGGGCAGGTGGTGACTCTGGTGCAGGGCAGTTTTGGCGCTTCCCGTGAATCGTCCGTCAGTGTGGCCGCCGAACCAGCGCCCGAAATGAAACACTGGGATGACTGCCAGGAGCTGCCTTATATCCAGGGCGTGACGCCGGAGTTCATGCGTCATCTGGCAATGCGCTGGAGCATCGGTGGCCTGCCATTCACTGGCAATCGCTCCCGCGATATGGGCGGTTGGGTGCGTTTGCGTGGGGATGTGAAGGAAGAGCCTGTCACCGAGGCGCATATCCTGGCGCTGGTGGATGCCTGGCCGCCGGCGCTGTTGCCGCACCTGACCAAGCCCGCTGCGGGCAGCACCCTGACCTGGACCATCGAGTTCGTCCAGCCGTTGCTGGAACTGAGCACTCTGGACTGGTGCAAGTACCGGGTGGAAATCGAACACGCGCGTGACGGCTACGGGCATGCGGCAGCGGCCTTGTGGAATGCTGAGGGCCAGTTGATCGCCCTGAGCCGCCAGACGGTGACCATCTTCGCCTGAGCCATCAGTGCCGGTGGCGCTGCAACCAGGCACGCCACCAGGCACCGCTCAGGACAAAGCGCGGAAAGGTCACGAACTGTTCCACCAGCAGCCGTTGCACGGCATCCTTGCGGTCACTGAAGGGCTCGGCGGCCTGGGCCTCCAGGCTGTGTCCGTGGCGCTGCAGGCCCAGGGCTGCGAGGATGCCGACCACACCGATGGCCAGGCTCAGGAAGCTCAAGGAAAACACGCCTGAAACAATCAGCAGAAAACCGATGATGAACAGCGGTACGGCAATCAGGTGCAATACCAGATTGGCAGGGTGCTGGTGATTCTGCGGGTAGACGCGCCATTGCCAGGCGGGAAGGTTTGGGTGACGTTTGCCCATGATGATCATCCTTAGTTCTTGAAGACTCATGAACCAAGGATAGGGGCCAGTTGGGATGGCGGCGAATCAAGGCTGGCTATCGGTCCGATAGCCAGTAGAGGGGGGTAGAGGCACTCGGATCAGAGTTTCAGCTGGCCTATGGCTTTGCTCAACTCACCGGCCAGGGTCGCCAGTTCACTGCTGGTGGTGGCCGAGGCAACGGTCTGTTGCACGGTGTTCTCGGTGACATCGCGAATGCTCACCACCGCCCGGTTCATTTCTTCCGCTACCTGGCTCTGCTGTTCCGCTGCAACAGCGATCTGCGTGTTGCTTTCGCGCATCTGGGCTACGGCGCCGGTGATTTCCGCCAGTGCCGCGCCGGCTTCCTGGGCCTGTTGCACGCAGTCATCGGCCTTGAACGAGCTTTCCTGCATGAAATCCACGGCATCCCGGGTGCCGGCCTGCAGGGCCGAGACCATGCTGGTGATCTCGTCGGTGGAGGTCTGTACACGCTTGGCCAGGTTGCGCACTTCATCTGCTACCACGGCAAAACCGCGGCCCATTTCCCCTGCTCGAGCGGCTTCGATGGCGGCATTGAGTGCCAGCAGGTTGGTCTGCTCGGCGATGCTGTGGATAACGTTGACCACGCCATTGATCTTCTGGCTGTCCTCGGCGAGCTTCTGAATCATCTCGGCGGTCTGCTGCACGCCATTGGAAAGCCCGGCGATGGATTTCTGCACCCGGCCCACCACTTCATGGCCGGTACCGGCCAGGGTGTCGGCGGTCTGCGACAGGTCCCGGGTGGCACCGGCATGCTGGGCGATGTGATAGACGGTAGCGGACATCTCGTTGATGGCCGTGGCGGCCTGATCGGTTTCGCTCTGCTGGCCGAGCATGCCGTGGCGTACATCGTTCATGCTCGAGGCCAGGCGTGCGGCGCCCTGGTCCAGCTGTCGGGCGGTATTGGCCACGGTATTGACTACCCGCTGGTATCCGGCCTGCATGGCATTGAACGCGCTGGCCATCTGACCCACCTCGTCCTTGCAGGACAGCGGCACGCGAGCAGACAGGTCGCCGGTCTTCTCCACGTGCAGCATGACGTCCTTGAGGGTGTTGAGTTGGCTGAGGAGAAAACGGATCAGCAACTGCGAGGCGCAGAGCATGGCGAACATCAGGATGAACACTGCGACGGCGTAATTGGTGAAACGATCGCTGAAGACCTGGGCCAGGCTCGGGGCGTAGGCCAGTACGGCGACCTGCTGGCCGTCGGCACGCTGGATCACGTCAGCGCCCAGTAGCGGGTTTTCACCGAACAGCGGCATCGGGTTGAGCTCGACCCAGCCGTTGGCGCCGTTGAGTTCGCTGAGAGTCTGCTCGTTGAGGCTGGGTGTCTGCCCCCGGGAGAAATACAGCAGGTGTTCGGCGCTGGGCAGCGCCTGTCCGACGGGCCAGGCGCCGAGCAGCTTCGCCTCGGCCTGGGCGGCAGCCTGGGCAGTCTGGCTGCGAGCCTGTTGCTCGAGTTGCACGGCGTACAGCACCAATAACAAGGTGGTGACGAAGGCGACTGCATTGACCGCCCAGAATTTGTACTTCAGCGAGATATTGCTAAGCCAGGCACCCATGGAAGGTCTTCTCTGATTGAGCGAAACAGTATTGGCAAGGTGCCATTATTGTGCCGCCATGATCTCGGAAAAATCTTGATGTGGGTCAAGCAATCTCTGGCAAGCGAAAAAACGCCCGAGAGCAGGCGGTACTGTGGCTTGCAAGCTCTTCCAGGGTTTCACCGCGGTGCAACGCAACTTCTCGTAAAACCTCGGTCAGATAGGCTGGTTCGTTACGACCATTTTTCGGCTTTGGCCGCAAGCTGCGGGGTAGCAGGTAGGGGGCATCGCTTTCCAGCATCAGGCGCCCGCGGGGGATGTCGCGTACCAGCGGGTGCAGGTGGGTGCCGCGGCGTTCGTCGCAGATCCAGCCTGTGATGCCGATGTGCAGGTCCAAATCGAGGTAGCTGAACAGGGCCTTTTGTTCACCGGTAAAGCAGTGGACTACAGCAGCCGGCAAGCGATCACGGAAATCCCGCAGGATGTCCAGCAAGCGCTGGTTGGCGTCACGTTCGTGGAGAAACACTGGCAACTGCAACTCGACAGCCAGGGCCAGGTGTTCTTCCAGGACTTTTTCCTGTTGCGGGCGGGGAGAGAAGTCCCGGTTGAAGTCCAGGCCGCATTCGCCCACGGCGCGTACCCGTGGCTCTCCAAGTAGAGCGCGCAAGCGTCGCGGGCTGTCGGCATTCCAGTTGCTGGCGCTGTGGGGATGCAGCCCGGCGGTGGCAAACAGTCTCTGCCCGTCGGCGTCCAGTTTCTGGCACAACTCCAGGGCCTGTTCACTGCCTTCGACGCTGGTTCCGGTGAGGACCAACTGGCACACCCCAGCCTCATAAGCACGATTGAGAACGGCTTGGTGTTTTTCGGCAAAACTGGGATTGGTCAGGTTGACGCCGATATCGATGAGTTGCATGGTGCTATCTCCGCCTGCGGCCGGAAAGCATATCAGAGCTGTAGATTTATAAGAAAAACCAAGAACTACAACGAGTTATAGCTGTCTTTTGCTGCCGGACCAGAGCAACGGCCACGTTCTTCAGCGCCATTGCACGGGTCTTTCGCAGCTTGCCAGCGCTCAAGGCGCTCTGTTTCTGGCAATCAATTCTTCAAAAAGCGACGAAGGGTTGAACAGTATTCTTTGCGGAGAACGGATGACCCGATCCTCGATATTGCTCGCGCTGTGCCTGTCATTGCTGCTGCCCTTGCCGGCGCTGGCGCGCTTGCCCGGGCCACTGGAAGCACACGCCACGGGAAAAGTGCGCGACCTGGCGGAAATCCGCAGCAGCCGGGTACTCCGGGTGCTGGTCAATCAGAGCCGCAATAGCTCCGGAGAAGTCCAAGGCCAGGCCATAGGTGTCGAGTACCACCGCCTGCGCTCGTTCGAGCAGTACCTCAATGGCCATGCTCGCGACGGCCAGGAAATCAGCCTGAAGATCATTCCCAAAGCCAAGGATCAATTGCTGGGTGCATTGCAGCGGGGCGAGGGCGACCTGGTGGCGCCTGGTGAGCTGCTGGAAGCCCAGCCCGGAAATGCGGTCAGCTCCAGCGACCCGATCGTCAGTAATGTTCCCCTGCTGCTGGTCGGGATCAAGGGTGAGCGCCGTTATACACGGATCGAACAGCTGTCCGGCAAGACCCTGACCCTGACTACCGGTAGTGCGGCGGGGGACGCGGTCAGCCAGATCAATCAGAAGCTGGCCCTGCACAAGCTGGCGCCGATCAAGGTGGAGTGGGTCGACCCCAGCCTGGCGGTGGAGGATGTGCTGGAAATGGTCCAGGGCGGCATTTTCCACCTGACGGTTGTCGAGCAGCCGATTGCCGAACGCTGGAGCAAGATCCTGCCCAAATTGCGTTTGGACAGGCAGTTGAAGATCAGTGAGCCGGGTGAAGAACACTGGTTTGTCCGGCGCGATGCGTCGATGCTGCGGGCGAGTATCGACCGCTTCCTCAAGACCTATAAGGCGCCGGCGGATCAGGATGTGGCGTTCCTGCGTATCTACCGACGCCAGTATCAGGTGCACTATCCCCTGGCGCGGGCCGACCGTCAGCGTCTGGAAAAACTGCGTCCGGTTTTGCAGAAGCATGCCGGCGAGCAGGGCATGGACTGGCTGAACCTGGCGGCGCTGGCGTTCAAGGAGTCAGCGTTGCAACCCCCTTCCAGAAGCGGCAGCGGCCCTACCGGGCTGATGCAGATCACGCCTTCGGCAGCGCAGCGGGTCGGGGTCAACAATATTCAGTCCGTAGATAGCAACGTGCAGGCAGGCGCCAAGTACCTGGCGATGATTCGCCGTAAATTTTTTGCCAGCCCCAAACTCAATGAGCGCGAGCGCATGGCATTTGTGCTGGCGGCCTACAACATGGGGCCGGAGCGGGTGCAGGGTATGCGCAGTGAAGCCCGGCGGCGGGGGCTCAACCCCAACCAGTGGTTCTTCCAGGTGGAGCGCATCGCCATGGAGCAAGTGGGCATGGGGGCCGTCAGCTATGTTAATAGCGTCAACAAATACTATCTGGCCTTTGATCGTGAACGAGACTCCCTGGAGCCTCCGGAGCGAAAAGTTGCGTCACGTAAATAATCTAAAAAATCGATTATTAGCTTGGGTAATTTCCGCTTTTAACATGATTAAAACTGATTAGTATGGCGACCAACTTTCCTACCTTCACACAGGACTACACAGCATGAGCACACTGACCAACAAGCTACTGGGCACTCGCGCGGGCTACGGCTTGACCGTACTGCGGATCTTCGTCGGCATCATCTTCGTGGCTCACGGCTCGCAGAAACTCTTTGGCTGGTTTGGTGGTGGCGGTCTGGCGGGAACGGCGCAGTGGATGGAGAGTATCGGCCTGGCTCCCGGCTATTTGATGGCGTTGTTATCGGGGGGCACCGAATTCTTTGCCGGTCTGGCATTGATCATTGGCCTGCTGGCGCGTCCCGCTGCATTGGGCCTGTCGTTTACCTTGCTGGTGGCGATTTTCTCGGTGCATATCAGCCATGGCCTGTTCATGGCCAACAACGGTTATGAGTTCGCTCTTGCACTGCTTGGCGGCACTGTCGCAGTTCTGATTGAGGGGGCCGGCAAGCTGTCTCTGGATGCGGCAATCGCCAAGTAAGTCGATGCGCGGGCGGTGTTCCAGAGGCTCTGGATCAGCCGTCGGCAAAGTTATCCCAGGCCTGCGAATGCAGGCCTTTTTCGTTGCTGACAAATCTTGACACTGACCTGTCGGCTTCTCTAGGATGCTGCTCATGCGCCGATTTAAACAGCTACTTGCGGGGCGCCAGGTGAGTCGAAAGATCACTGATAGAAGCTATAGTCAGGCTTCGAAATACCGCTAAAGCGCTGGTTCGGTGTTGCCTCTCACCTGCCCGGCAGAAATCTGAGGCAGAGACACAATACGATGAATGCACCACGCCCCCTTGTACGTCTTGCGCCGATCACGGCGAGTCTTTCCCAGCGCAATCCGAAAATCCTCCTGGGTGGCAAGCACCAGCCCACACTATTGCGTTATCTCGACGGTTGGCCACGACGTTCCCCGGGCCCAGCGGCGTTTCTGATTCAATTTGTCGAAGAAGGTGAGTCCCTGGCACGCTTTGCCAGCGACAGCTTCGATCTGGCGGTCATTCCGGCACCCAGTGCTGCGGATGCTGCTGAAGTCATCAAGCAACTGACCCGCGTCGCTCGCCAGGGGTTGATCATCCGCCGCCAGTTCAGCAGTTGACCCGCCGGTAGTGCATCACGGCTGCTGAACTGCGCCTTGTACAGATCGGAATTCCATTGAACAGAAACCGACTGGAACGTCTTCAGTCGTGGCGGTTGTCCGTCATTTGGTGGCGATTAATGGCTTGATGATCAAACAACGGCATTGCGTTTGGCCAATTCGGCCAAGGCCACCAGGTTGGAAACATTGAAACGCTTGAGTAACCGCACTTTGTAGGTGCTGACGGTCTTGTGACTGATCAACAGCGCATCGGCAATCTGCTGGTTGTTCAGACCGGTAGCCAGCAGTTTCAGCACTGTTATTTCGCGGTCGGTCAGGCGGGAAATCAACACACTCTCCTGGTTGGCGGCGTTGGTGTTCTGCTGCAGGATATTAATGGTGTCTTCCGGAAAGTAGCTGTACCCGGAAAGGATGGCCTTTACCGCATTGGCCAATTCGTGAAGGTTCTCGGTCTTGCACAGAAAGCCTGCGGCTCCGGCTTGCAGGCAGCGCAGGGCGAAGTTTTTCGAATCACTTGAGGTCAGCACCAGGGTCTTGACGTGCAGCCCGGCGGACTTGATGTGCGCGATGACCGAGAAACCATCCAGGTTGGGGATGCCCAGGTCGAGGATCAGCAGGTCCGGCAGGTGTTTGCGCACCAGTTGCACGGCATCGGCACCGTTGTCGGCTTCGGCGACGATATTGTGATGATGAGGATCCAGTACCGACCTGATGGCCAGTCTGATCAGTGGATGGTCATCGACGATAATGATGTTGCCCATGTGGTACTTTCCCTTTGTTTTTGAGGTGTTGGTAGTTATTGGCTAGCTCTGTGGGGAATGGGTATCAAGCAGTGTGGCGTGCCGATTGCCGACGCTCTTGTCGAACCTATGCCCTGGGCCGTACGGCTCGGCTGTTTGGCCCTATGATTGGCTGACCTCTCTGAAATCTAAATCGGACAAATCTGATAGTGATGTCCATAGATCGGTGGCAGATGCCGCTCATGACGTGCCGGCTTTGTCGGCTCATACAACTAATGCGCAGCATGCATAAGGCTGGAGGCTGATTAGCCAATTGAGTACCAAGCTCATCACACAGGATGGTTACGACGCTCTGAAACAAGAGCTGGACTATTTATGGCGGGAGAAGCGCCCGGATATCACGCAGAAGGTCACCTGGGCGGCCTCGCTGGGCGATCGCAGCGAGAATGCGGACTATCAGTACAACAAGAAGCTTCTGCGGGAAATCGATCGTCGGGTGCGCTACATACGCAAGCGCCTGGAAGACATGAAGGTGGTTTCCTACGCGCCGGAACAGGAGGGACGGGTGTTCTTTGGTGCTTGGGTCGAAGTCGAAAACGAGGTGGCCGAGATCAAGCGCTTTCGTATCGTCGGTTACGACGAGATCTACCTGCGCAAGGACTACATCTCCATCGATTCGCCCATGGCCAGGGCGTTACTGAAGAAGGAAGTGGGTGACGAGGCCGTTGTCCACACCCCGGCAGGTGAAACCTGCTGGTGGATCAACCAGATCGATTATGTGAAGTAGGCTCGCCGACCTGGGCAGGCGAGCCTTGGGCTTTCAACCTTCGCGCAATACATTCAGCGGGCTGGCGTTCAATGCTCGACGGGTACCGAAAACTCCCGCCCCGCCTATCAGCAGCGCCCCCACCAGAGGCAACAGTAACAGCCATGGATGCGGGTGCCAGGGCAGATCGAAAGCGAACCGGTAGAGCACCAGGCTGACCAGTTCGCACCCCAGTGTCGCCAGCAGGCCGCTGACTGCGCCCAGCAGGCCGAACTCGATCCGCCTGGCTTTCACCAGCAGTTGCCGCTCGGCCCCGAGGGCACGCAGCAGTGCCCCCTGGCGAATGCGTTCGTCCAGGGTGGCCTGGAGCCCGGAAAACAGCACTGCCATTCCTGCCGCCAGGACAAACAGCAACACATACTCCACCGCCAGGGTGACCTGGGCCAGGATGCTGCGCAGTTGTTCCAGCAGGGCTTCGACCTGAAGGATGGTCACTGCCGGGAAGGCACGGGACAGCTCGACAATCTGCTGATCGTGCCCAGGGCTCAGGTAGAAGCTGGTCAAGTAGGTGGCGGGCAGATCCTTCAAGGTGCCCGGTTGGAAGATCATGAAGAAGTTCGGCTGGAAGTTGTCCCAGTTGATGCTGCGCAGGCTGGTGACCCGGGCCTCCCGGTTGGCGCCGGCGACCGTGAAGGTCAGGTGATCACCCAGCTTAAGCTTCAGGCTCTGCGCCACCTTGGCCTCGACCGAGACGCCGGGCAACCCGTCATCCGGCTGGGCTGACCACCAACTGCCCTCGGTAATGCTGTTGCCGCTGGGCAGATCGGCGGCCCAGGTCAGGCTCAGATCGCGTTGTATGGCCCGATCACCGCTGGAATCCTTGCTGACGATCTCCCTTACCGGCTCGCCATTGATGCTCACCAGGCGCCCCGGAACCACGGGGTACAAGGGCGCCGAAGGGGCGGAGAGCTGCACCAGGCGCTCGCTGAAGGCCTGTTTTTCCGCCGGCAGAATGTTCAGTGCGAAGTAGTTGGGGGCATTTTTCGGCAATTGGTTTTGCCAGGTGTCCAGCAGTTCGCCCCGCAGCAGGGCAATCAGCGCCATGGACAACAGAATCAGGCCGAAAGCCAGGGATTGCCCGGCCGCAGCCAGAGGGTGACGCAGCAACTGGCCCAGGCCCAGGCGCCAGGGCAGGGCGGCGCGGGCCAGCAGGCGCCGCAGGCTTTGCAACAGCAACAACAACAAGCCACCCAATACCAGTGCCGCCAGCAGGCCACCGCCCAGCAGGGCGAAGGTCAGCACCAGGTCCAGGCTCAAGCGCCACATGATCAGGCCCAGGGCCAACAGAGCGGCGCCGTAGATCATCCAGGTGCTGGAGGGGATTGGCAGCAGGTCGCGCCGCAGTACGCGCAAAGGCGGCACCCGTCCCAGCGCAGCCAGGGGCGGCAAGGCGAATCCGGCCAGGGCCACCAGCCCGGTACCGATGCCGGCGATGGCGGGTAGCAATCCCCCGGGTGGTACGTCGTTGGGCAGCAGGTCATGTAGCAGGTAAAACAGGCCGAGCTGGGCCAGCCATCCCAGCAACGCCCCACTGAGGCTGGCCAGCAGACCCAGAACGCCCAGCTGTACGCTGAACAGCAGCATGGTTTCCCGGCGTGAGAGGCCCAGGCAGCGAAGCAGGGCACTGGCATCAAAGCGTCGCGCGGCGAAGCGATTGGCCGACAAGGCTACTGCAACCCCTGACAGCAGCACCGCTACCAGGCTGGCCATGTTCAGATAACGTTCGGCCTTGCCCAGGGCTCCACCGATCTGCTGGTTGCCATCGCGAGCATCCTGCAGCCGCTGGTTGGCGGCCAGCGCCGGCTTGATCTGTTGACGATAGGCCTCAAGCGCCGGAGCCGGTCCGCGCCACAGTTCCTTGAAGCTGACCCGGCTGCCAGGCTGGACCACGCCGGTGGCTTGCAGATCTTGCAGGTTGATCAGGACCCGGGGCGTCAGGCTGTAGAAGTTGCCGGCCCGGTCAGGCTCGTAGGTCAGTACCCTGGCCAGGCGCAAGGTTTTCATGCCGACGTCGATGCTGTCGCCGATCTTGAGGTCCAGCGCAGTCAGCAAGCGCGGTTCGACCCAGGCGTCTCCGGGCGCGGGACCGCCCCCGGGCTCCTCGACCCCATAGGGGGCTGCGGCACTCTTGAGCTGCCCCCTCAGGGGGTAGGCTTCGTCGACGGCCTTGATGCTGGAGAGCTGGATCGCATTGTCGGTGGCAATGACGCTGGAGAACTCGACTATCCGCGCATGATCCAGCCCCAGTTTCAGGCCGCTGTCGAGCTGTTCCGGGCGTGCTGGGGAGCTGCCTTCCAGCAGCAGATCGGCGCCGAGGAACTCGGTGGCGCGTAACAGCATGGCGCCGTTCAAGCGTGCACCGAAGTAGCCGATGGCCGTGCTGGCCGCAACCGCTACCAGCAAGGCGAAGAACAGTACCCGCAACTCTCCGGCACGGGCATCGCGCAATAGTTGGCGGACAGCGAGGCTGAACAGGCGCGGCAGCGGCAGACGTGCCATCAGGGCTCCAGAGGGGCGACCAGCAGGCCCGCTTCAAGACGGATCAGGCGCCGGCAACGATGGGCCAGGCGTTCATCATGGGTCACCAGCACCAGGGTGGTGCCGCTTTCCTTGTTGAGTTCGAACAGCAGGTCACTGATGCGTTCACCGGTATGGCTGTCGAGGTTGCCGGTGGGTTCATCGGCAAACAGCACATCGGGTTCGGCAGCGAAGGCCCGGGCAATGGCAACCCGCTGTTGTTCACCACCGGAAAGCTGGCGTGGCGAGTGGCTAAGGCGCTGGCCAAGGCCAACCCGCTGCAGCAGTTCGGTGGCCCGCTCGCGGGCATCGCGACGGCCGTCGAGCTCCAGGGGCAGCATGACGTTTTCCAGGGCATTGAGGCTGTCGAGCAATTGGAAGGACTGAAAGACAAACCCTACATGCTCGGCCCGGATACGGGCCCGCTGATCCTCGTCCAGCTGGCTCAGAGCCTGGCCGGCGAGGGTGACTTCGCCGCTGCTGGGCAGGTCGAGCCCCGCCAGCAAGCCAAGCAGGGTCGATTTGCCGGAGCCGGAGGCGCCGACGATGGCCAGGCTGTCGCCCTGGTTCAGCTCGAGGCTGAGTTCATGCAGGATGGTCAGTTCACCTTCCGCGCTGGGAACCACTTTGCTAAGGTTCCGCGCAGTGAGAATGCTTGCGCCCATGGAGAATCCGATGCGTGTATGGTTTTTGAGTGCCGGCCTGGCCTTGATGTGCATGGCCCAGAACGCAGCGGCGGGTACGGTCCTGATCGTTGGCGATAGTATCAGTGCGGCTTTCGGCCTGGATACCCGTCAGGGCTGGGTAGCCCTGCTGGAAAAGAGGCTCAAGGACCAGGGTTTTAACGACAGGGTAGTCAATGCCTCGGTCAGTGGTGACACCAGTGCCGGGGGCCAGGCGCGGCTGCCGGCGCTGCTTGCAGAGCATAAGCCTGAAGTGGTGATTCTCGAGTTGGGGGGTAACGATGGCTTGCGCGGCCAGCCGCCCCGGCAATTGCAACAAAATCTTGCTTCGATGATCGACAGCTCCCAGGCCCAGGGTGCCAAGGTGCTGCTTTTAGGCATGCAATTGCCGCCCAACTATGGCGTGCGCTATACCCAGGCCTTTTCCCAGGTCTACAGCCAGTTGGCCAGCGAGAAAAAGGTAGCCTTGGTGCCGTTTTTTCTTGACGGGGTCGGGGGGCATCCCGAACTGATGCAGGCAGACGGTCTGCACCCTGCGGTAGCGGCCCAGGGCAAGTTGCTGGAAAATGTCTGGCCGACGCTAAAACCGCTGCTTTGACGCTTTTCTAGTGACAGTGTTTCGGCTAATGTGGCGCCCCCGATTTGGAGCCCCCGATGCCGCGTCCCGCCTGGTCCCTGTTTGCCTATCAACTGATCGAGCCTGATGAGCAGCTTGACCTGTTCGCCTGCCAGGAAGTTCGGGTGCATCTGGTGACGCGTCAACTGGAGTTGGGCGGCTCTGCCGACCGCACCTTGTGCGGCACTTTGTTGCCCGCGCAACCGCGCTGGTCGAGCGTGGATCGGACGATTTTCCAGGACCAGCGACTCTGCCCGTTGTGCCGGGCGATTCTGGAGTCGCAAAAACGTGGCACTCCGCCAATCTGGCCTGAGCTGCGTTTCGAGTTGTAGGCGGTCGCCAGCAGGCCGTTTCGACAGGGAATTCATGTGTCTGCGCTTGTCTCCCCGGCCTGGCTGCCGTAGCCGGAGGGCGGGGTGTACAATCGTGTTTCTTTCATTCGTTGTTCATGCGAAGGATTATCCGGATGTTGCCCCGCCTCCCTGTCGTCACCCGCTGCCTGACACTCGCCGCCTTGTGTGTGGCCGGTCCTGTTGCCGCATTGGAATTGCCTCTACCGCCGCCGGGTGAAGACATCGTCGGCCAGGTACAGGTGATCAAGGCCAAGTACGAGGATACCTTCGCCGACCTGGGCACGACCTACGACCTGGGTTACCTGGAAATGGTCGCGGCCAACCCGGGGGTCGATCCCTGGCTGCCGGGGGCGGGCACCGAGGTGATCCTGCCTACGCGTTTCATTCTGCCGCCCGGGCCGCGCGAAGGCATCGTGATCAACCTGGCCGAGTATCGACTGTACTACTACCCCAAGGGTCGGAACGTGGTCTACACCTTCCCGCTGGGTATTGGTCGTGAAGGCTGGGGGTCACCGATCGCGCACACCAGCATTACCGCGAAAACCCCGAATCCGACCTGGACGCCCCCGGCGTCGATCAAGGCCGAGCATGCCGCCGACGGTGACCCCTTGCCGAACGTGGTACCGGCCGGGCCGGACAACCCCTTGGGGCCATTCAAGTTCACACTTGGCACGCCGGGTTACCTGATTCACGGTTCGAACAAGAAGTTCGGTATCGGCATGCGCACCAGCCACGGTTGTTTCCGCATGCTCAACAACAACGTGCTGGAAATGGCCGGCATGGTGCCGGTGGGAACTTCGGTGCGCATCATCAACGATCCGTACAAGTTCGGTATCAGCGGCGGGAAAGTCTACCTGGAAGCTCATACGCCGTTGGATGACAAAGGCAATCCTTCGGTGGTCGACAAGCACACCGCAGTGATCAATGCCTTGCTCAAGCGTGAGGACCTGGCTAACAACCTGCGCATGAACTGGGATGTGGTGCGTGATGTAGTGGCAGCCGAAGATGGCTTGCCGGTGGAGATCGCCGTGCCGACGACAGCGCCTGTGACAACAATGTCCAACGCGACCTACGATTTGCAGCAGTAAGCGCTTAAGTGCAACCCGCCGATACCTGCTGGTAGCGGCGGGTTTTTTATTGCCGGTGAAGAACTCCGGGCAATAAAAAAGCCGATCCAAAAAATGGATCGGCTCGATAACAATCCCGAGGGACTATTACTTGCGGCTAGCTTTTTCCAGCATACGCAGAGCGCGCTCGTTAGCTTCGTCAGCAGTCTGTTGTGCTTTTTGAGCAGCAGCCAGAGCTTCATCAGCTTTACGATAGGCTTCGTCTGCACGAGCCTGAGCACGAGCTGCTGCGTCTTCAGTAGCAGTCAGACGAGCTTCGGTTTCTTTGGATACGCTGCTGCAACCGGTAGCCAGAACTGCGGCCAGAGCCAGAGCAGAGAATTTCAGAACGTTGTTCATCGTGTTCCCCTTCAAGGACTTTCTATTAGTAGCTATCACCTCAGAGTGAGGAAATAGCCGGCGTACATACTACCCATTACTTGTAGTAAGTAAACTGACGTAGCGCAAGAAGCAAAAAAAATTCTAGGCGCTGTTTCTTTTTCGAGCAACTTTTTAGCGGGTTGTATAAAAAATATTCAGCGGCGAAGCTCCGGGGCCGAATGCTGCTTGTTTGCCAGCATCGTTATCGGAGTTTCCGGGCGCTGTTTCAGAGCCTAGGCTAAAGTCGGTCTATATTGTGTCGACTGCACTTTTCTTCAGAATTTGTTCAGCCCTGAACCTATGTTTAAGCATCTTGTGGGTGACTTTAAGAGGCGTCGCTCGTCTTATGTTTCAGCATCCGGCGATGTACCGTCTCAAGACGTTTAGGTATCGATCCCGACTAAGGCTCGTACTCAGCCTCAACAAGGTTTTGCGCCGATCTGTGACGAGTGTGGCTTGAGCATTTGTGCCAATGGCGCCTATATTTTGTAACGTGCTGATGGCGCAAGAGCGAGAGCTTCTACGGGCGGCCGACAGGCACGAGGTGGCGTAAGTTGTTCCTTCGCCGGAAAAACATCGGTAAGGTAGGGGTCAGCATTCCAGACCCGCAAGGAGTAGTGATGAGCGAGGCGTTGTCCATCCACCATGACCAGGCTGGTCATCAGTTCGAGACCAATGTGGACGGTCATCGTGCCTACCTGACCTATATGGACCTGGGTAAGCAGACCCTGGATATCTATCGCACTTTCGTGCCCAACGCACTGCGTGGGCGCGGTATCGCCGCGGCGTTGACCGAGCAGGCGCTGGAGTACGCCGAACGCATGGGCTACACAGTGATTCCGTCCTGCTCGTACGTAGAGCGCTATATGGAGCGTCATCAGCGTCACGCAGCAAAGCTCTGACCGGGGCGACCATGAAAAACGCCGGGCTTGGCCCGGCGTTTTTGTGTCTGCAGGAAAGGATCAGCTGCGATCGCGTTTCGGCAAGACGTCCTTGAGCTTGGCGTGCATGCCGCGCAGGGTCTTCTCGGTACTTTCCCAGTCGATGCAGGCATCGGTGATCGATACGCCGTACTGAAGTTCCGACAGGTTCTTCGGAATCGCCTGGCAACCCCAGTTCAAGTGACTTTCCACCATCAGGCCGATGATCGACTGGTTGCCCTCGAGGATCTGGTTAGCCACGTTTTCCATGACCAGCGGCTGCAGTGCCGGGTCCTTGTTGGAGTTGGCGTGGCTGCAGTCGATCATGATGTTCGGCTTGATCTTGGCCTTGCTCAGGGCCTGCTCGCAGACGGCGACGCTGACCGAGTCATAGTTGGGCTTGCCGTTGCCGCCGCGCAGTACCACGTGGCCGTAGGCGTTGCCTTTGGTGGTGACGATCGACACGCCGCCCTGGGGGTTGATCCCCAGGAAACGGTGAGGGCTGGAAACCGACTGCAAGGCGTTGATTGCCACAGTCAGGCCACCGTCGGTGCCGTTCTTGAAGCCCACGGCCGAGGACAGGCCCGAAGCCATTTCGCGGTGAGTCTGGGATTCGGTGGTACGTGCACCAATGGCCGACCAGCTGATCAGGTCCTGCAAGTATTGCGGGGAGATCGGGTCCAGGGCTTCAGTGGCAGTAGGCAGGCCCATTTCAGCCAGGTCCAGCAGCAACTGGCGACCAATGTGCAGGCCGTCCTGGATCTTGAACGAGTCGTCCAGGTAAGGGTCGTTGATCAGGCCTTTCCAGCCGACGGTGGTCCGCGGTTTCTCGAAATAAACGCGCATCACCAGGTACAGGGTGTCGGAGACTTCAGCCGCCAGTGCCTTGAGCCGCTCGGCGTATTCGTGGGCTGCCTTGATGTCGTGGATCGAGCAGGGCCCAATGACGATGAACAGGCGGTGATCAGTGCCGTCGAGGATATTGCGGATCACTTCGCGACCCTTGGTCACGGTGCGCAAGGCGGTGTCGCTCAGCGGGATGTCTCGTTTGAGTTGATCAGGGGTGATCAGGGTCTCGTTGGAGGCGACGTTAAGGTCGTTGATCGGTAAATCAGCCATCGTGTTACTCGTCAGGTCACGGGTGCCGGCCGCCAGCGATCCCCGCGCGGCGGAGCACAGCGGATTTGAGCGCGTCGGGGAGCGGAACCTTAGCGCGTTAGCCGGTGACTCTACAATGGGCAGGTGGCGGTTTTATTGGGCTATGGCTGCACAAAAGCCTGGTGCACACGGTCTTCGGAATAGTCTTCTGCGTGCTGCTCGACCCAATCCAGCGCCAGCGCCTCAATGCATTGCTGTTCGCTCTGAGGTTCATGCAGGCGACAGTAGCGGGCGATCTGGCACACCTGCTCACCCATGCGCGCGCCGAACAGCGTTTGTTCGTCGACGAAAGCGATGCCCACCAGGTAGCCACGCTTGCGTTTCAGGCACCAGGCGACATAGCCGTTGTAACGGGCGTTATCCCCCAACGTTGGCATGTACACCTCCAGCGCGGTACCGCGGCGCCAGGCACGGTGGTAATTGCACGCCATGCCACCGAGGCTGATAGTGTGCAACCGCTGGCGTGAAATACAGGCGTGCTTGCGCAAGGTCAGTTCAACCGGAACATCATCAGGATGAGGCAGAAAACGTCCCATGACCGCAGACTCCGAGTGTCGTCCATTTGACATTGTTTCCCCCAGTATAGTGCTCGAATTGGAACTGACCGATTTCGATATCGACCAGCAATTACTGGGCCTGGGCGGCGTTTCCCTGGTTGTTTTCACCAGTGTCGGCTGTTCCAGTTGCCGTTGGGCCCGGGCGCGGCTGCCGGAGTTGGAGCTACCCATCGACCGTCTTTGCTGGGTCGATGCGGGCGATAATGGCGGTGCGGTTCAGCGCTATCAGGTGTTCCACTTGCCGGCTTTGTTCGTGGTCCGCGACGGTGAGTTTCATGGAGCGCTACAGTCGCGCCTGACGCAGCAGGATCTCAGCGAGAGCCTGCGTCAGGCGCTTAATCGAATACCAGAGGAGTTGCCTTGATGGGTGCAGGCCGTAAACCGCGTGTAGGCATTATCGGGACCGGAGCGATCGGAGGTTTTTACGGGGTGATGCTGGCACGTGCCGGTTTCGACGTGCACTTTTTATTGCGCAGCGAATATCCGGCAGTGCTCGAGCATGGGCTGCAAGTCAACAGCAGCCAGCACGGCAAGCTGACGTTGAAGCCGGCGCAGGCCTACGCCAATGCCGAACAGATGCCGCCTTGCGACTGGCTGCTGGTGGGCGCCAAGACCACCAGCAACCTTGATCTGGCGCCGGCGATCATTCAGGCCGCGGCCACCGATGCCAAGGTTCTGGTACTGCAGAATGGGCTGGATGTCGAAGACGACCTGCGCGCGGTGCTTCCCGATTCGCTGCATCTTCTGGGCGGCTTGTGCTTTATTTGTGTGCACCGCGCCGGGCCCGGGCAGATCGAGCACCAGGCGCTTGGCGCGGTAAACCTTGGTTACCACAGTGGCCCGGCCAGTGCCGATGCGACCCTGAGCCAGGCGATTGTCGAGGAGGGCGCCGCGCTGTTTCGCGAGGCGGGGCTCGATTCCCAGGCCATGGGCAACCTGCAGCAGGCGCGCTGGCAGAAGCTGGTGTGGAATGTCCCGTATAACGGTCTGTCGGTTCTGCTCCGAGCCAGTACCACGCCACTGATGGCCGACCCCGCCAGCCGCGAGCTGATCCAGGACCTGATGCAGGAAGTGCTGCAGGGGGCGGCGGCTTGCGGGCATGCCATCCCCGCGGCCTATGCGCAGCAACTGTTCAAGTCCACCGAGCACATGCCGGATTACTGGCCCAGCATGTACCATGACTTCCTGCACCAGCGTCCTCTGGAACTGGCAGCTATCTATGCTGCACCCTTGGCGGCAGCGCGGGCCGCAGGTTGTGAGCTGCCGAAGATCCAGGCGTTGTACCAGGCCTTGAGTTTCATCGACCGGCACCACGCCTGAGTTGGGCTTATTACCTTTAAGGGGATGAAATATGGCAAAGGGCCTGGATGGCAAGCTGGTGGTGGCGATCTCGTCGCGGGCGCTGTTCGACCTGGGCGACAGCCACAAGGTCTATCTGGCCCAGGGGGTCGAGGCCTATCGGCAATACCAGATCGAACATGAAGAGGAAGTCCTCGAGCCCGGTGATGCCTTCCCTCTGGTCAAGAAACTCCTCAGCCTGAATGCCAGCCTGGGCCGAGCCCGGGTCGAGGTGGTGCTGGTCTCGCGCAACAGTGCCGACACCGGGTTGCGTGTGTTCAACTCGATCGAGCACTACGGCCTGGGCATTTCCCGAGCAGCCTTCGTCGGCGGGCGCAGCCCTTATCCCTATCTGGCGGCCTTTGGCAGCGACCTGTTTCTCTCCACCCATGCCGATGATGTGCGCAGTGCACTAGAGGCCGGCTTTGCTGCGGCAACCATTCTGTCCGGCGGCACCCGGCGCGCTGAAAATGGCGAACTGCGCATCGCGTTCGACGGTGATGCGGTGCTGTTTTCCGATGACTCGGAGCGTATCTACCAGTCCGGCGGCCTGGAGGCATTCCAGGCCAGTGAACGGCAGTCGGCACGAGAGCCGTTGCCGGGCGGGCCGTTCAAGGGATTCCTGGCGGCACTCAACCTACTGCAGGGAGAGTTTTCCGATGAGGCCAGTCCGATCCGTACCGCCTTGGTGACAGCCCGTTCCGCGCCGGCCCATGAGCGGGTAATCCGCACCTTGCGCGAGTGGAACATCCGCCTGGACGAATCGCTGTTCCTTGGCGGGCTGGAAAAAGCCGCCTTCCTCGAAGCCTTTGCAGCCGACGTGTTCTTCGACGACCAGGCCGGTCACTGCGAGCTGGCTCGCGAAGTGGTCGCCACCGGTCACGTGCCGCACGGCATAAGCAACGAAACCAAGGCTTGAATCCTAAAATCCGTGGTTTTTCCTCGGACCTCCCACAGTTCCAGGCACTGCTAAGCTGAATCAATCTCCGCCATCTTGGCAGTTGAGGAGGTCATATGATTCGTTCGATGCTGTATGCCACTGACCTCGGTCTGTATGCGCCCTTTGTGATGCAACATGCCCTGGAGCTGGCTCGAACGTTCAATGCCGACTTACATGTAGTGCACGCCGTGGAGCCCATGGGCCTGTTCGCCGAATCAGTGTTGCAGAGCTACCTGGATGAGCAGTCGTTGAATGAGTTTCACCGCCAGGGCCTGAATACAGTGATGGCCAATATAGAGCAACGGGTGCTGGACAGTTTTCGCGAGGAGCTGGGGGAGGGGATGCAGGACCTGACCTTGATCCAGTCGGTGCGGGTGCTTCAGGGGGACCCGTCCCAGGTGATTCTGGAGCAGGCGGGGAAACTCTCTGTGGATTTGCTGATCGTAGGAAGTCACAGCCATGGGGTGGGGGCGCAAACGCCTTTGGGGCGTACCGCAACGCGAGTTCTGCAACTGGCCAAAGTCCCGGTTTACCTGGTGCCTCTGGTGCAGCGTCGACGTCAGGGCGATACCTGAGGATGGAATGGAAAATTCTGAATAAAAGTTCTAGATTTATTCTCCTGACCATTAATATAGTTATATACCGTCGCTGATACCCGTGGCGTCTACCTGCTTTGAGGGATTGATATGAAGCTTCAACAATTGCGCTACATCTGGGAAGTGGCGCACCACGACCTCAACGTCTCCGCTACCGCGCAAAGCCTTTACACATCGCAACCGGGTATCAGCAAGCAGATCCGTCTGCTCGAGGACGAACTCGGGGTCGAGGTCTTTGCCCGCAGTGGCAAGCATCTGACCCGCGTGACCCCGGCCGGCGAGCGCATCATCACCACCGCTGGCGAGATCCTGCGCAAGGTCGAAAGCATCAAGCAGATCGCCCAGGAGTTCTCCAACGAGAAGAAGGGCACCCTGTCCATCGCCACTACTCACACCCAGGCGCGCTACGCCTTGCCACCGGTGATCAGCAGCTTTATCAAGCAGTACCCGGATGTGGCCTTGCACATGCATCAGGGTTCGCCGATGCAGATTGCCGAAATGGCCGCTGACGGCACCGTGGATTTCGCCATCGCTACCGAGGCCCTGGAGTTGTTCGGTGACCTGGTGATGATGCCGTGCTATCGCTGGAACCGCTGCGTGGTAGTGCCTCAGGGCCACCCACTGACCAAGCTGCCGAAGTTGACCTTGGAAACCCTGGCCGAGTACCCGATCGTCACTTACGTGTTCGGTTTTACCGGTCGTTCCAAGTTGGACGAGGCCTTCAGCCATCGCGGCCTGACGCCCAAGGTGGTATTCACCGCTGCCGACGCCGACGTGATCAAGACCTATGTGCGCCTGGGCCTGGGCGTGGGCATCGTGGCCAAGATGGCGGTCGACACCAAGCTCGACAGCGACCTGGTGGTGCTGGATGCCAGTGAACTGTTCGAATCGAGCATCACCAAGATCGGTTTCCGTCGCGGCACTTTCCTGCGTGGCTTCATGTGCGATTTCATCGAGAAGTTCGCCCCGCACCTGACCCGCGAAGTCATGGCCAAGGCCATTGCCTGCCATAACAAGCAGGAACTGGAAGAGCTGTTCGACGGCGTCGAATTGCCGGTCCACTGATCCCCAGCCTGCCTAGCGGACCTCGGTGACAGTGAACTGTTGCCGGGCGCCCGCCACCACGATCTCCACCTCATCGTCCTCGAACTTGCCCAGCAGGCTGTTGCCCAGGGGCGAGCGGGGGGTGATGACGGTCACCAGTTGCCCCACTACGTAGACCTTCAGGCCCGCGCCATCCGGGCCGAGAAACAGCCACTGTTCGTGGCCGTTCTCATCTTCCAGCCCCAACAGCGCACCGATCTGAATCCCCTTCTGCGGGTCATGAGGGCGCAGGCTCAGGTTCTGCCAGAGGCCCAGGGCCTGGCGGATTTCCTCGACCCGTCGAGCCTGGCCGGCGGCCAGGTAGGAAGCTTCCAGCCCCAGGGTGTCGTACTTGTTCTCGGCGATATTTTCTTCGTGGGTGGCGGTTTCGTAAGCGGTTTGTGCCGCCCGCACCGCGACCTCCTGGTCGTCCCGGAGCTGTTGCAGAATCAGTTGGCAGACGGACTGTTTATTCATGGTCAATTACAGAATTGCAGGACGTTGGCCCGGCTTTTTTCGCTCGGCGCGGTCTGGTCCTGCTGCAACCAGAACTGGCATTTAGGGTTGGACAGGTTGCGCAGGTTGCTGCGGGCGTTGTCCAGGGATTGCAGTTCCTCGTTCTTGCGCAGGTTTTCCTGGTACTGCTCGAACATTCGGTTTTGTGGCTCGGGTGGCGCGGCCACCGGTGGTTTTGCCAACTGCTGCACCGCTTGAGCGACCGGAGCCAATTGCTGGCTGAAAAGGTAGTGCGAGGCCAGCCAGCAGGTCAGGGCGATCGCCAGGAAACCCAGCCACAGGCCCAGGGCAATGCTGGCGGTGAGCGCCAGGAAGTTGAAACTGATGCGCAAGGAGCGACGTGCGGTGGGACGATGGGACATGGCTGCCTCCTGGCGGGCGGTGTTGGGCAAGGGCCGATTGTCGCACGAAGATAATCGCGGTTGGCTCTTCTGCGCAGGAGCATTTATGCGGACAATCGGTGCCTTTGCCAATCGGGGAGTGGAATGAAAGCCTCCTGGGATATTTTCTGCAGCGTGGTCGACAACTACGGCGACATCGGCGTGACCTGGCGCCTGGCCCGGCAACTGGTGGCCGAGCATCAATGTGTGGTGCGCCTGTGGGTCGATGATTTGCGCGCTTTCGAAAAGATCTGCCCGCAGATCGATAGCCAAAAGGCCAGCCAGATTCAGGATGGCGTCCAGGTGCGGCACTGGCCGGCCCAGTGGCCGGACGAGGCGGCGGCCGATGTGGTGATCGCGGCTTTCGCCTGCCAGTTGCCCCACGCCTACATGGACGCCATGGCCGACCGTGCGCGTGCGCCACTGTGGCTGAACCTGGACTACCTGAGCGCCGAGGACTGGGTCGGCGGGTGCCATGGCCTGCCTTCCGTGAAGTTTCGCGGGGTGCAGAAGTACTTCTTCTTTCCCGGATTCCAGGCCGATACCGGCGGCTTGCTGCGCGAGGCCGGGCTGCTCGAGCAGCGCCGGGATTTCCAGGGCAGGCCCCAGGCCCGGCTGGATTTCCTGAAATCCCTGGGCGTATCGCCTGTTGCCGGCAGTCGCTTGATCTCGCTGTTCGCCTACGAAAATGCCGGGGTTGCCAGTTGGTTGCAGGCCCTGGCCGACGACGGGCAGCCGACTCATCTGCTGGTGCCCGAAGGCCGCGTGCTGGCCGATGTGCAGCGCTGGCTGGGAGAGGAACCGCTGGCGCCGGGCTGTCCACAGGTACGCCAGTCGCTGACCGTTCAGGTGCTGCCCTTCGTGCGCCAGGAGGATTACGACCGGCTGCTCTGGTGCTGCGACTTCAACGCGGTGCGCGGGGAGGACTCCTTCGTTCGGGCGCAATGGGCCGGGCGTCCGATGCTCTGGCACATCTATCGCCAGGATGAAGACATCCACCTGGACAAGCTCGAAGCTTTTCTCGGCCTCTATACCCGCACACTATCCCCGGGGGCCAAGGCTGCAGTACTGGCCCTGTGGCAGGCCTGGAACAGCGAAGCATCGATGGCTGAACCCTGGAAAAACCTGCTGCAATACTGGCCGGAAGTCGCCGCGCACGCCGAGCAATGGTGTCTGGAACAAGGCTCCCAGCCCGATCTTGCTGCGGCGCTGGTGCAGTTTTACCTAAATTGGATATGATACGCGGCCTAGATTTTTGTAAATCCCATCCAAATTCGGATATTCGCAATGAAAACTGGTAAAGAACTCAAACCCGGTACCGTGATCCGTATCGACAACGATCCTTGGCTGGTTCAGAAAGCTGAATTCACCAAGTCCGGTCGTAACAGCGCGATCATGAAGACCAAGCTGAAGAACCTGCTGACCGGTTACAAGACCGAAACCGTTTACGGTGCGGACGACAAACTGGACGACGTGATCCTGGATCGCAAAGAAGCGACCCTGTCGTTCATCAGCGGCGACACCTACACGTTCATGGACACCACTGACTACACCATGTACGAGCTGAACGCCGAAGACATCGAAGCGGTTCTGCCGTTCATCGAAGAAGGCATGACCGACGTTTGCGAAGCTGTGTTCTTCGAAGACCGTCTGGTTTCCGTTGACCTGCCGACCACCATCGTGCGCCAGGTTGACTACACCGAAGGTTCCGCGCGCGGCGACACTTCGGGCAAGGTGATGAAGCCTGCCAAGCTGAAAAACGGTACCGAGCTGAGCGTTGCGGACTTCATCGAAATCGGCGACATGATCGAGATCGATACCCGCGAAGGCGGTTCCTACAAAGGCCGCGCCAAGGTTTAAACCTGGCTCGCCCCTGTAGACGAAAAAGCCCGACCTTGAGTCGGGCTTTTTTATGCCTGGAATTTGCCGTTTCAGACCGTAACGTGCAGGCGCACATCCACATTGCCACGGGTGGCATTGGAGTAGGGGCAGACCTGATGCGCGGCATCCACCAGGCTTTGCGCTTCGTCCTCGGCCAGGCCGGGCAGGCTCACATGCAGGTCGATATCCAGGCCGAAGCCGCCGGGGATCTGGCCGATGCCGACATGGGCGGTGATCGAAGCGTCGTCCGGGATCTTGCGCTTGCTCTGGCTGGCGACGAACTTCAGGGCACCGATAAAGCAGGCCGAGTAACCGGCTGCGAACAGCTGTTCAGGGTTGGTCGCCTGGCCACCGGCACCACCGAGTTCCTTGGGGGTGGCCAGTTTGACGTCGAGGATCTGGTCATTGGAAACAGCGCGGCCATCACGGCCACCGGTGGCGGTTGCAACGGCGGTGTAGAGAGTTTGCATGGTGGAAGCCTCGTGGTAGGTGATTTTCGCGCTAATTATTTGCGCGCTAAGTAAGTGCGAAATAAATGTATCTCGCTAATATTTAGTGCGCAAGATAAATTTTGCTGAAAACCCCTCCATTAGCCTTGAGTCATGGGCAACTCATTGATTCTGAAAAAAATATTTTTTCGGTTGAGAAGCTAGCCTCAGCCATAGGGGGCTGGCTTGCCAGCAAAGCGTCAAAGACTGTCCTGCAGATGCCCGCGCAACACCTGCAAATCTTCCTGCAACTGACGCAATTGCTCCACGCTCCGGCCGCTGGCCCCGAGGATGCACTGGGGAATGTCCCGGGCTTGCTCGCGCAGCACCCGGCCCTGTTCCGTCAGTTGGACAATCACCACCCGTTCATCTTCCCGACTGCGGGTGCGGCTGAGCAGACCTTCGGCCTCCAGGCGCTTGAGCAGCGGGGTCAGGGAGCCGGGGTCGGTCAGCAGGCGCTGGCTGATCTCGCCGACCGTCAGCCCGTCCCGTTCCCAGAGCACCAGCATCGCCAGGTACTGCGGGTAGGTCAGCCCCAGCTTCTGCAGCAGAGGCTTGTAGACCTTGGTCAGCATCAGCGAGGTGGAGTGCAGGGCAAAGCACACCTGGTTGTCCAGCAGCAGTTGATCGCAGGAGTCCAGGGGGGAGCGTTCGGTGGTCATGTTGGCGGCCTTGATCATTGATGGTCATGAATCTAGCGGGCGAGTCTTTAATGCGCCAGATAATTTTCCTCAGGTCTCAGCCCATCGCGCTTTGCAATGCCAGGTCCCAGGGCGGAACCGGGCTGAAGCGGCTTTTCAGGTACTCCAGCAGCAGGCGGCTACGGGCATTGGGGTGCTGTTCCATGCGCAAGGCGTAGATGCCGGCGGTTTCCGGCTTGGGCAGGCCGCCTTCGCAGAACAGCGGCACCAGTTCGCCGCGCAGCAGGTATTCACTCACCAGCCAGGTGGGCAGGTGGGCAATGCCCAGCCCGGCCAAGGCCCCGGAAAGCAGGGCTTCAGCGTTGTTGGCACCAAGGCGTATACGCTGCGGACGATGGCTCTGCACCTGGCCGTCAAGCTCGAAGCGCCAGGCGAACAGCGGCGCCAGGCCATCCCAGTCGAGGCCGTCGTGCTGGCTGAGTTCGGCGGGGTGGCTGGGGGTGCCGCGGCTTTTCAGGTAGGAGGGGCTGGCACAGGCGATACGCACGATGCTGGCCAGGGAGGTGGCGACCATCCGCGTGTCCACGCGCTGGCCGGCGCGCAGCACCAGGTCGACCTTGCCCAGGTGGGAGCCCTGCATGTCGACAAAGCTGTCGATCAGGTGCAACTGCACATCCAGCCCGGGGTAGAGCACCAGGAAATCGGCAATGGCCGGCGCCAAGTGGCGGCGCCCGAAGGCAGCAGGGGCGTCGATGCGGATCAGGCCCTCCGGGGCATGGCTCAGGGAAACTGCCTCGGCCCGAGCCAGTTGCAGCTCGGCAACGATACGCCGGGCCCGTTCGGCAAAGGCCTGGCCGGCGGCGGTGGCGACCACGGCGTGGGTGGTACGCATGAACAGAGTGGTGCCCACGGCGTTTTCCAGGCTGTCGATGCGCCGGGCCACGGCGGAGGGCGTCAGCGGATGGCGGCGTGCCGCTGCGGAAAAGCTGCCCGCCTCCAGCACATCAAGAAACAGCCCCAGTTGTTCGGTCAGTGTATTGGGATTCATGATCAGCTCGCTTATGCGAAAACGGCAAAGCCATTGTGCGTTGCTATGCGTTTCCGTGCCAGGGCCGACTGCGTAGCATGCAGCTCTCAGGTGAGGAGAGCGGTTGTGATCGAGTTGATGATGTATCTGTTGTTGGGCGCGGCGTTGGGTACGGTGGGCGGGCTGTTCGGTATTGGCGGTGGCTTGATCGCGATTCCGGTGCTCGGCGTGCTGTTTGGCCTGGACCAGCAGATTGCCCAGGGCACGGCGCTGGTCATGGTTGTACCCAATGTGCTACTCGCGCTGTGGCGCTATCACCAGCGCAACCGCATAGAGGCGCGCCACGCCTTGCCCCTGGCCCTGATGGGGTTCAGTTTCGCCTGGCTGGGCTCGATCTGGGCGGTGGGCATCGATGCACAGAAGATGCGCATCGGCTTTGTCGCCTTTCTTCTGGTGCTGTCGGCCTACAACCTGCTGCGCATGTTCATGGCCAGTGCCCCGGCCAGCAGCGAGATGCGTTACCCCTGGCCTTGGCTCGGGGTATTGGGCGCCGCTTCCGGGGCCATGGGCGGGCTGTTCGGGGTGGGGGGCGCAGTGGTTGCCACGCCGGTACTGACCAGTGTCTTCGGCACCACCCAGGTGGTAGCACAGGGTTTGTCCCTGGCGCTGGCGCTACCCAGCACCGGGGTCACCCTGGTGACCTATGGCTTTCACCATCAGGTGGACTGGGCGATCGGTCTGCCGCTGGCAGCCGGTGGCTTGCTGAGCATCAGTTGGGGGGTGAAGGTCGCCCACGCCTTGCCCGAGCGGCTGTTGCGCGGCCTGTTCTGCGGCTTCCTGGTGGTGTGTGCGGTGATGCTGGCGTTTAAAGTTTGAAGCCTTCGACGATGTGTTCGGCCAGGCATTCGGTGATGGGCGAGGGCTGGCTGAGGTTGCGCAGTAGCATGATGCTGGCCTCGGGCAGCTCCGGCAGCCCTTCGTTCTCGCCGAGGATGCGCAGGTCCGGCGTGATCAGGCTTTCCAGCTGAGCGGTGATCGCCAGCCCGGCGCTGACCACCGCCATGATTGCCGACAGGCTGGAGCTGTTGTAGGCAATGCGATAGTCGAGGCCGATGGCATCCAGGGCGTTGCAGGCCCACAGCCGGCAAAAGCAGTCGCTGTTGAACATCGCCAGCGGCAGTGGCGTCTGTTCATGGGGCGTGAAGCACTGGGCCACGGCCCAGACGAAGCGCTCCTTGCGCAAGAGTTGGCCGATCTCGTTGCCCGGCTCTCGGGTGACGATGGTCAGGTCCAGGTCCTGGCGTTGCAGCAGTTGCTTGGACGATTCGCAATGCACTTCGATCTGGATCAGCGGGTAGCTCTGGGCGAAGCGCGACAGAATCCCCGGTAGAAAACGCATCACATAGTCATCCGGCGTGCCGATGCGCACCAGCCCCACCATGTGCGGTTCGCGCAGGGTATTGAACACTTCGCTATGCAGTTTCAGGATGCGCCGGGCATAGCCCAGCAGTACCTGGCCCTCGGCGGTCAGCTTGACCTGGCGTCCGTCGCGCTGGAACAGCTGGCGTTGCAGCACGTCCTCTTCCAGGCGCTTCATCTGCATGCTCACCGCCGATTGGGTGCGGTTGACCCGTTCTCCAGCCCGGGTAAAACCGCCTTCATCGGCGATGGCGACGAAGGTGCGCAGCACTTCGGTGTCGATGCTGGGGAACTGGGACATTGATCAAATCCTGAGATGCATAGGGCAGGAAGCATTCCTGGGCCTGATCTTATTCCTCGAAAGGCCATGGCGTCATCCCTGGCGTTGCGCTTGCAGCCAGGCCAGCACCTGCCGGGCGTTCTGGTCCGGTGGAAACACCGGGTAGAACACCTTTTCGATCTGCCCGGCCTTGAGAATCAGAGTCAGGCGTTTCAGGAAGCGGGTGGCGTTCAATTCGAACATCGGCAGCCCCAGGGCTTCGGTCAATTGCCCCTGTGCATCGGAGAGCAGGGCAAAGGGCAGGTGCAGCCGCTCGACGGCTTCACGTTGATAGTCGCTGTCCTGGCTCGAGAGGCCGAACAGGTTCGCCGCCCCGGCCGCCGCGAGTTCTTCGGCCAGGTCGCGAAAGCCGCAGGACTGCGGGGTACAGCCGCGGGCGCCGGGGGTCATGTCCCAGCCCTCCAGCAGCGGCAAATCCGGTCGTCCCATGCGCGGGTAGACATAGAGCACCGTTATGCCGGGCAACGTCGATAGGTCGACCCCTTCGCCCGAGGTGGAGGGCAGTCGTAGCCCGGGCAAGTGCAGGCCTTGCAAGTGACGGGCTGCGCCATCGTCCTGGGGGGGCGGGATACGCGACCAGTCCACGCTCAGCATGTCTCTCATGACGCTTCCTCCTGATCAGTAGTGCTGGGCAATCGCAATAGGGATAGCTGGATAACAGAGTGTCGATAGTGCTCCTTAAGTTCAAGTAGTACTGCGGATAAATGATGTTCGATCCAGCAATTAATGCTCGTGGCTTTTATTGGTTTTGTCTTTGGCTTTAGTTGTGCTGTGTTATTGGCGATAAGCCTTATCGGTGCTGGCTATAAGTTTTCAAAAAAGGTCTGGAGTGTTGGCTATAAGTTGTTGTTTGCTAATTTCGCTGCGCGATAAAAATCAATGAATATGCCCTGGGCCGATTAATGGTCAACTTTGTCGTTGTTTGGGTTTGCCTAAAGAAACATCCGCTACTAGTGTTGCGCTTGCCATGTACAGATGGTCTGTACTGGGATTGCGACCAACTTTGGAGGGTCCTTTCATGAACGTGAAAGCGGAACACACTGAGCCAACCACTGCCGAGCTGACACAGCTCAAGACCAAGCTCAAAGCCGGCAAGCTGGCGCCGGAAGACCTCAAGGCGCTGGTGGGCCTGGTGGAACGTACGGAGAAGGCGGCGAAGCAACTTAGGGCAGCCATCGTCGAGTAAATGACGCTAACGCTTTGGAGGGCAGGATCAGAAATGGACCTCACTACTCGAACTACTCATATCGATATATCTGAACCGTTGCGTAGCCCTCCATTTTTAGCGCGCAGCACTATCGGCAGTCACTCGGTACTGCTGCTGGGAAGTCTGGAAGCGCCTATCTCTACACTTAGTGATAATGCTTTTATTGTCGAACGCATTGCCCAGAGTCTCAACTTGTCGGCGCTGGGCGCCCAGTTCAATGCGGAAGAAGTTATTTTTCTGCTGAACGAGCAATATACCGCTGCAGAAGAGTTTGTTTATGGTCACCCCATCTGGCGAAAGATAAGAGAGGGTGATCAAGCTGCGCTCTACGCTTATATCCTGGAAACCCGGCACTACCTGGCTGCCGCGGCCTCGAGGATGTGCCCCTCGGTCAGCCCGGGCATAGGGTTGTCGCCGATCTCCCTGATGCTGTCCAGGCATGCGCTGGAGGAGTGGGATCATGCGCAGTTCTTCAATGAGGCCCTGGAGCTGATCGGCTGTTCCGGTGACATGGTCAGGCTGGCCCGGCCTTTGCCCGCAACCCTGGAGTGGATTCACCTGTCCCGGCAGATCGCGGCCATGGGCGAGCTGGTGTCGGCGGCCTGCTCCGGTTTCATGGAGCACTCCTCGGTGGAGCAGGAGGCGGTGCTGGGTTGGCATGAGTTGCTGGTGGGCCACAACCTGTTGAGCCGCAAGGCGACAGACAAGGTGCTGGGGCATTTTTCCACCGACATCCAGTATGGGCATTCGGATAACTGGAAGAAGGCCGTGCGCACCCAGGACTGCTATCCCGCGCCGGTGGTGGCCACGGTGCTCAATGCAGTCTGCAGCCTCAGCGAAATGATCTACCGCTGGCTGACTGCGCTGGAGCAGGGATGTGCCAGCTCCATTGTCACCGCGGCCCAACTGGTGGCGGAGGAGGGGCTGGACCAACTGTTGCACGCCGCTGATTCGCCCCTGGACGTGGAAATTTTCCAGGGCCTGCCGGTCTGGCCGTCCAGTGTGATGAGCCTGGTCAACGGTGAGCGTTCCGGCGATGACAACCCTGCCGATACCGTCGTTGCATCCTGCTATGCCCTGGGGCCGCGAATGACGCAACTGGTCATGAGCCCGGCGCCTTTTGGCGCACTGATCACCCAGGTGCATGAGCAGTTGCTCAATGGGCAGAGCTCCAGCGCCGAGAGTGTGGCGGCCATCGAACAGATGACCACCGACTGGCTGGTATCGGTGGACGGCCACGGCCTGTGGCAACAGATGACCGGGGGCTGCGCGGATGAGCTGATCATCGGCTACATGCTGGAGAACTATCATTACCTGGCCTCGGCGACCCGACATGTCAGCCCGGCCATTGCCGCCTGTGCGGATGCGCGGATCCGCGAAAACCTGTTGCAGCACCTGCAGGATGAGCTGACCCACTGCGACATCCTCAAGCCCAGGCTGCGCGAACTGGGAGTCCGGCGCCCGGAAGCGATGCGACCCTTGCCGACCACCACTGCCTTTGTCGGTTATCTCAGCGACCTGGCACGGCATGACTGGAAGGGCTACCTGATCGGTTCGACCTATCTGCAAAAAAGCCTGAGCGAATGCCGTGGCGATGATCGTCACCTGCGTTTCTACTCGCAGGTGTCCGCCAACAACCCGCGCTGTGCAGCGTTGCTGGGGGCCATGGCAGCCCATGACGAACTGGATGACGAGCTGGGCCACGATCAGCGGCCGTCGCTCAACATCGAGTACCTGCTGGCGCGGGGCGACGTGGGCCGTGACTCGGTGGCGCGTGCGGCCATGCTGCCGTCACTGGCCTGGAGCTTTCTGGATGGCATCCGCCAGCACTATTGCACCGGCAAGGACGCGGTGCTGCAGCGCCAGGCCTGGAGCGCAACATGAACCAGCCCTATTTCCAGAACCTGGAGCCCCTGGCGCAGTTGCAGGAACTGTTGTTCGAGCGTGATGACTTCGAGGCCCTGGCCAGGCGTTTGCCGGAACCCAGGATGGCTCTGGAAAAGTGGCGCGATGTGTTGCATGGCGAGCTCCTGTCGCTGTTTCGCTGGGGGCTGATTCGCGCCAGGGAGAGCCTGGATGATCAGGGGGCGGGCCAGGGCTATGGCCAGGAAGTCCTGTGCCTGCTGCCCTATTACGGCTTTTGTCTGCATGCAATCCGCCGCGCCGCGCCCTTTGCCTTGATGGGCATACCCACCACGGTGTCGGTGCGTCACGACCGTTATCAGGAGGCCAGTGCAGTGATTGGCGAGTTGGCGGTCGTGCTTGGCGTAAAGGATTGGCTGCGGGTCAGTGAGGAATCCTCGGCAGAGCTGGTGCGGCAGTTTCATGGGCGCGATGGCCTGATCGTGCTCACCGGCAAGCAGTCCACCTACACCAGCCTGCGAAGCCGCTACCCGGACGCGTGGATCATTGCTGCAACCGGCTGTTGCGGGGTGGTCCTGTCGGTGGAGGAGCAGCCGGCCCGCGTCATCGAGGAACAGCGCCAGGAACACCGGTTGCCGGTCAGTTGCAGCAACCATGGCTACACCGTCCTTGCCGAAGCCCTGACCCCGCAGGCGGCGGTGCTGGCCATCAACGGCGCCCGGCCCGCGGTCAGCAGCACGGTGCAAGAGTTGCTCGGGCAACTGCACCCGTCCATTGTCCTGACTCCCCCTTCGGCTCTGCCGTTGCCCGATGATCTTGGCGGCTACAGCCTGCTGGCCTGTGAAGAGTCGGCGGCGGCCAGCCTCGATGGTTTCGGTCGCGACCCACTGGGCGGCTGGCCGGGGGATTACCGGATCTGAAAGCGGTCCCTGGAAACACCGGCGGGGAATCAAAGCATCAAACCCTGAGATGTATTGCATAAGAAACATTCGTTGGATTGATCCTTGTTCGGGGAAGAGACTGTGCTCATCCCCACTGGAGGACAGGATCATGAAAGCGCAAAAGGGTTATCTGCTGGTTCACAAACTGCCAATTCAGGCGTTGTCGTTACGTGCACTATGGCACCAGGTGGTCCGCTGGCACGAGTTGGCGCAGGAGCGCCGGATGCTTGCCGGCCTGAGCGATTCGGCCCTGCATGACCTGGGGCTGAGCCGGGCGGATGTGGAGCATGAAGCGGTCCGCCCGTTCTGGGACGACCCGATGCACAAATAACCCGGTGGCCACTACACAAGCCGGTCCAGGGTGCGCTAGCGTGCGGGCAGACCAGGAGACGCTCATGCCCGCACTACCTTCTTTCTCGCTCAAGCAGGCCCGCCGGCTGGCGCTGGCTGCCCAAGGCTTCGGCGGGCGCCAGCCGCCGGCATCGATCAAGGCCTCCCGACTCAATCAGCAGATCGAGCGCCTGGGCCTGTTGCAGATCGATTCGGTCAACGCCCTGGTGCGCGCCCATTACTTGCCGCTGTTTTCCCGTCTTGGCAGTTATCCACAGCAGCTGCTCGATCAGGCCGCCTGGAGCCAGGGGCGCCAGCGCACCTTGTTCGAGTACTGGGGGCATGAGGCCTCGCTGCTGCCGATGTCCATGTACCCCTTGATGCGCTGGCGCATGCAGCGCGCACGCCAGGGGCAGGGTATCTACTCGCAACTGGCGCGTTTCGGCCAGGAACGCCAGGCCACTCTGCGCCGGGTGCTGGCGGCCGTGGAGCAGCAGGGCGCGCTGGGGGCCGGCAGCCTCTCCACCCGCGAAGAGCGGGCCGGCCCCTGGTGGGACTGGAGCGAAGAAAAGCATGCCCTGGAATGGCTGTTCGCTGCCGGTGAGGTGACAGTGTCCGGCCGCCGCGGTTTCGAGCGTCTGTATGACTTGCCGGAACGAGTGATCCCGGCGGCGATCCTCCAGCAGATGCCGTTGGAGGAAGCCCAGGCCCAGCGCCGGTTGCTGCTGCAGGCGGCCGGGGCACTGGGGGTAGCCACGGAAAAGGACCTGCGGGACTACTTTCGCCTCGATCCCGGCGATAGTCGCGCGCGGCTTGCCGAGTTGTGCGAGTCCGGCGAACTGCTGGGCTGTGAGGTCCAGGGCTGGAAGCAAAGTGCCTATTGCCTGCCCGAGGCGCGGGTGCCGCGCAAGGTCGAAGCCAGCGCGCTGTTGTCACCTTTCGATTCCCTGATCTGGGAGCGTAGCCGTACCGAGCGGCTGTTCGATTTCCGCTACCGCCTGGAGATCTACACGCCTGAGCACAAGCGGGTCTATGGCTATTACGTGCTGCCGTTCCTGCACAACGAGCGGATTGCCGCCCGGGTCGACCTGCGGGCGGAGCGGGCCCAGGGGCGTCTGGCGGTGCACGCGGTGCATGAGGAGCCATTCGGTCTGGACGACGAGGGTGTCCGGGCATTGGCCCTGCAATTGCGAAAGATGGCCGACTGGCTGGGGTTGGAACAGATTCAGCTCAATTGCCAGCGTGATGGCGCGCGACGCCTGCGTGAGGTGCTGGGGTGAAGAGCTTCGCGGGCCAGCCCGCTCCTACACAGCCCTTGCAGGAGCGGGCTAGCCGGCGAAAGCGCTCTTAGCGCTTGACCTGCTTCAAGGTCTCGGCAATCAGGAAGGCCAGTTCCAGAGACTGGTCGGCATTCATCCGCGGGTCGCAATGGGTGTGGTAACGGTCCGACAAACCATCCTCGGTAATCGGCCGGGCACCGCCGATGCATTCGGTGACGTTCTGCCCGGTCATCTCGATATGGATGCCACCGGCATAGCTGCCTTCGGCCTGGTGGACCTGGAAGAACTGCTTGACCTCGGTGAGGATCTGCGCGAAATCCCGGGTCTTGTAGCCGCTGCTGGCCTTGATGGTGTTGCCGTGCATCGGGTCCGAGCTCCACAGCACCTGCTTGCCTTCGCTTTCCACCGCGCGAATCAGCTGTGGCAGGTGATCGCCGACCTTGTTGGCGCCCATGCGCACGATCAGGTTGAGGCGGCCGGGATCGTTTTCCGGGTTGAGGATATCGATCAGGCGGATCAGTTCGTCGGTGTTCATGCTCGGGCCGACCTTGACCCCGATCGGGTTGTTCACCCCGCGCAGGAACTCCACGTGGGCGCCGTCCAGTTGCCGGGTGCGATCGCCGATCCACAGCATGTGCGCCGAGCAGTCGTAGTAGTCGTTGGTCAGGCTGTCGCGGCGCACGAAGGCTTCTTCATAGTTGAGCAGCAACGCTTCGTGGGCGGTGAAGAAGCTGGTTTCGCGCAGTTGCGGCGCGCTGTCCAGGCCGCAGGCACGCATGAAGGCCAGGGTTTCGTCGATGCGGTCTGCCAGTTGGCTGTACTTCTCGGCCAGGGCCGAGTTGGCGATGAAATCCAGGTTCCACTTGTGCACCTGGTGCAGGTCGGCGAAACCGCCCTGGGCGAAGGCTCGCAGCAGGTTGAGGGTGGCGGTGGCCTGGTGGTAGGACTGCAGCAGGCGGTCGGGGTCCGGCACCCGGCTTTTTTCATCGAAACCGATGCCGTTGACGATGTCGCCCCGGTAGGCCGGCAAGGTCACGCCATTGATGGTTTCGTCGTTGGCCGAGCGCGGCTTGGCGAACTGGCCGGCCATGCGCCCGACCTTGACCACCGGGCAGCCGGCGGCAAAGGTCATGACGATGGCCATCTGCAGCAGCACCTTGAAGGTGTCGCGAATCTTCGCCGCGGAGAATTCGGCGAAGCTCTCGGCACAATCGCCACCCTGCAACAGGAATGCCCGGCCCTGGGTGACTTCGGCAAACTGGCGACGCAACTCCCGGGCTTCACCGGCAAACACCAGCGGTGGATAACTGGCCAGGCTTTGCTCGACCTGCAGCAGGTGCGCGGCATCGGGGTAGTGGGGTTGTTGCTGGATCGGCAGGGCGCGCCAGCTGTCGGGGCTCCAGGGTTGGCTCATCGCGGACTCGAGTGCTTTAACGGTGGGAGGGGCATGTTAGCAGCAAATTAGTGCGTGACCTGCTCCTCTCGCTTGGCCGACAATCGCGCCTTTCCCGCTCGCTGCCGAGCGGTTGGTTTATCGCGCCGGCAAGGTTCTGTGCCCGCGCGGCTAGGAGATGAAATGACTGAGGAGCGCGTCGAGCGCCTGCTCGCCGAAGTGCATGACGAATTCGGCATGATCCGGGTCCTGGAAGTGGCGGACTATCGTTTTCTCGAATTTGGCGATGCCATCGAGCAAAGCTGTGTGTTCACGGCGGACCCCAGTTGGCTGGAGTACGACTACACCCGGGCCATGCTGATCGGTGCCCTGTGCCATGAGGCGCCGGAGAGCGCGTTGTTTCTCGGGCTGGGCGCCGGCACCCTGACCCAGGCCTGCCTGAAGTTCCTGCCCCTGGAAGATGTGGAAGCCATCGAACTGCGACCGGACGTGCCGCGCCTGGCTATCGAGTACCTGGGGCTGGACGACGATCCGCGTCTATATATAAGAGTCGGCGATGCCCTGGAGCTGCTGGACAGTGCTGAATCCGCCGACCTGATCTTCGTCGACCTGTACACCGACGTCGGCCCCGGCGTCGGGCATCTGGCCTGGGGGTTTCTGGAGAACTGCCAGAAGCGCCTCAACCCCGGCGGCTGGCTGGTGATCAACCAGTGGGCCACCGATGATGGCAAGCCCTTGGGCGCCGCCCTGTTGCGCGGGCTCTATCACCGCCATTACTGGGAGTTGCCGGTGAAGGAGGGCAACGTGATTCTGATCGTGCCGTCCGACCTCGACCAGGAGCTGGACCTGCCAGGCCTGAATGCCCGGGCCCAAGCCCTGGCCCCACGCTTGGGCTACTCCCTGCAACCCTTGATCAAGGCGATCCGCCCGGCCACATAAGCCCTTGCTGGCGCCGGCTGGCCGGCGAAGCCGATCTGCCGGCCCCTGTTCAGCAGCCCTTGAACACCCCGGGCCGTTTTTCGATCATCGCCCGCACGCCCTCTTTGGCGTCCTCACTGTTCATCAGTTTGTGCACCAGCGGCGCCAGCCCCTGGGCGGCCGCCGTTTCCCCTTCGAGCCTGGCCTGGCGTGCCGACATCAGGGTCGCCTGCACCCCCAGCGGTGCCTGGCGGGCAATCCGTTCGGCCAGTTCAATGGCCCGGGGCAGCAGGTCTTCGCTGGCCATGACCTCCTGCACCAGGCCCAGGCGCAGGGCTTCATGAGCATCGAATTCGTCCCCGGTCAGCAACCAGCGCATGGCATTGCCCCAGCCGGCCAGTTGATGCAGGCGCAGGGTCGCGCCGCCGAAAGGGAAGATTCCGCGTTGCACCTCCATTTGCGCGAAGCGGGTATTGCTGGCGCAGAGATTGATGTCGGAGGCCAGCATCAGCTCGATGCCGATGGTCAGGCAGTAGCCTTGTACGGCGACGATCACCGGCTTGTTCACCCGTGGGCCGCTGAACACGCCCCAGGGGTCGCAGCCACCGGCTGGTGCTTGCCAGCCCTGGGCCAGGGCGGCGCCGACATTGGCCAGGTCCAGGCCTGCGGTGAAGTGCTCGCCGTGGCCGAACACCACCGCCACTCGCGCCTCGCTGCTGGCTTCGAACTCGCCGTAGGCCAGGCTCAACTGGTTGAGCAGCTCGAGGTCGAAGGCATTGCGCTTGGCCACCCGGTCCAGGCCGATAAGGAACAGGTGACCACGTAGTTCATGGCTGACACGGCTGGCACTGGGCTGATTCATGAGCGCTGTCCTGGGAAGAAAGAGGGGAGGTTGGCGCGGGCGGTTTCGTGCACAAAGGTGAACCGTTTAAGCGCGATGACCAACAGCGCCGGGCCTGAGCAAAATAGCGCGCCGCCGAAGTCTGCGCAAAGCCCATGACAATCGGGTGTTCAGCGGATTTTTCCGATAAAAAAAACTCCCTTTTTTGAGTAATTCCGGTATAGTGCGCGCCGGCCTTTAGCCGGGCCACGTTTAGGTAATGCAATTCCCCGAAGTCAGCTTCGGCTGCTTGTCCGCTGCGCGGACTATCCTTGACGATCCATTCATCCAATCGTTTTCGCAAATCCCCGCCGACAAAGCTGCCAGGGTGACTCTTGAGTCTTACACGGCATGCGCAGCTTTGGAGCATGGGTCTTTGCGGATGCACTTAGAGGCAGACCCATGACCCAGGAAATCGGCGGCTTCGCCGCTCTTGAACTTCATCCCAATATTGTCGCTGCAGTAGTCGCTACCGGCTATGAAGAGCCTTCGGCTATTCAGCAGCAGTCGATCCCGATCATCCTTGCCGGTCACGATATGATTGGTCAGGCGCAAACCGGTACCGGTAAGACCGCTGCCTTTGCCCTGCCTATCCTGCACCGCATTGATCCGTCCAAGCGCGAGCCGCAAGCTCTGATCCTGGCCCCAACCCGTGAGTTGGCGCTGCAAGTAGCAACCGCTTTCGAAACCTACGCCAAGCAAATGCCGGGCGTGACTGTTGTGGCCGTCTACGGCGGTGCGCCGATGGGCCCACAACTGAAAGCAATCCGTAATGGCGCACAGATCGTTGTCGCCACTCCGGGCCGTCTGTGCGACCACCTGCGTCGCGACGAAAAAGTCCTGGCCACCGTGAACCACCTGGTTCTCGACGAAGCCGACGAGATGCTCAAGCTGGGCTTCATGGATGACCTGGAAGTGATCTTCAAGGCCATGCCGGAGACCCGCCAGACCGTACTGTTCTCGGCCACCCTGCCGCAGTCGATCCGGGCCATCGCCGAGCGTCACCTGAAAGACCCGAAACACGTCAAGATCCAGAGCAAGACCCAGACCGTCACCGCGATCGAGCAGGCTCACCTGCTGGTTCACGCCGACCAGAAGACCTCTGCCGTTCTGAGCCTGCTGGAAGTTGAAGATTTCGACGCCCTGATCATGTTCGTGCGCACCAAGCAAGCGACCCTGGACCTGGCCAGTGCCCTGGAAGCCAAAGGCTACAAAGCCGCTGCGCTGAACGGCGACATCGCCCAGAACCAGCGTGAGCGCGTGATCGACTCCCTCAAGGATGGCCGCCTGGACATCGTTGTGGCGACCGACGTAGCCGCCCGTGGTCTGGACGTACCGCGCATCACCCACGTATTCAACGTGGACATGCCGTACGACCCGGAATCCTACGTGCACCGTATCGGCCGTACCGGCCGTGCCGGTCGCGAAGGCCGCGCGCTGCTGCTGGTGACTCCACGTGAGCGTCGCATGCTGCAAGTGATCGAGCGTGTAACCGGTCAGAAGGTTGCCGAAGTTCGCCTGCCGGACGCCCAAGCCGTTCTCGATGCCCGCATCAAGAAGCTGACCAACAGCCTGTCGCCGCTGGTGGCTGATGCTGAAGCGACCCACGGTGATCTGCTTGATCGCCTGACCGCCGACATCGGTTGCAGCCCGCGTGCCCTGGCCGCAGCCCTGCTGCGCAAGGCTACCAACGGTCAAGCGCTGAACCTGGCCGCGATCGAGAAAGAGCGTCCACTGGTGCCCAACAGCGCCCCACGTGGCGATCGTCCCGAGCGTTCCGGTGACCGTCCTGATCGTGGTGACCGTGAGCGTCGCGCGCCAATGCCTCTGGGCGAAGGTCGTGCACGCTGCCGCACCGCGCTGGGTGCCCGTGACGGCATCGCTGCCAAGAACCTTCTGGGCGCGATCCTCAATGAAGGCGGCCTGGCCCGTGAAGCTATCGGCCGCATCCAGGTGCGTGACAGCTTCAGCCTGGTCGAGCTGCCGGAGGACGGTCTGGACCGTCTGCTGACCAAGCTCAAGGACACTCGCGTTGCCGGCAAGCAGCTGAAGCTGCGTCGCTATCGCGAAGATTGATCGGCCCCTGGGCTGATTGATCAGGCATAAAAAATCCCCGACTGGTTCGGGGATTTTTTTTGCCTGTCATTTGCCTTGGAGCTGGCGGCCATCAGCCAAATCGGTAGATGTCCATGCCCAGGGCGCCCAGGGTGAAGCCCTGGTGGGCCACGCTGAATTTGCCACCGGCGCCCCGGGCGAAATACAGCGGCAGCAGGTGTTCATCACTGGGGTGGCTGCGCACGGCATTCGGTGCCTGCTGGCGGTAGTCATGAAGGGCCGCCTGGTCATCGGCCGCCAGCTTGTCGATCATCCAGTCGCGAAAGGCCTTGGCCCAGGGTTCGACGCTTTCCGGGCCAGCGTGCCAGTCCAGGTCCCGCAGGTTGTGGGTGATGCTGCCGGAGCCGATCAGCAACACGCCCTGTTCCCGCAGGCCCGCGAGGGCATGGCCGATACGGGTCTGCAGGGCCGGGCCCAGGCGGCTGGGCAGCGACAGCTGGACCACCGGGATGTCCGCCTGCGGGTACATCAGCGACAGCGGTACCCAGGTGCCGTGGTCGAAGGGGCGCTGGCTGTCCAGTTGGGCGGGCAGGCCTTCGGCCTGGAGCAGCTCCACTACCTGGGCTGCCAGTTCCGGATCGCCCGGGGCCGGGTATTGCACGGCAAACAGCGCGGCGGGGAAGCCGCCAAAGTCGTGCCAGGTTTCCGGGTGCGGGTTGCAACTGACTCGCAGATCGGAGCTTTCCCAGTGGGCCGAGACCACCAGGATCGCCCTGGGCCGGGGCAGCTCGGCTGCCAGGCGAGCCAGGGCCGGGCCGCTGGCGCCGGGTTCCAGCGCCAGCATGGGAGAGCCGTGGGAGATGAACAGGCTGGGAAGCATGAAGAGGCTCCTGAAGGTTAAGATGCGCCATCTTCAATCAGATCAATGATCTAAATCTAATATAAGTTTTAGCGCTTTTTGATCGAATTTTAAGGACTTCTCATGCAAGCGGACTTTTGGCAAAAGCGCTGGGAGCGCGATCAGATCGGCTTTCACCTGGCAGAGGTCAACCCTTACCTGCAGCAGTACTGGCCGGCCTTGGGCCTGGCGGCGCAAAGCCGCGTGCTGGTGCCCTTGTGCGGCAAGAGCCTGGACCTGATCTGGCTTGCCGACCAAGGGTTCGAGGTGCTGGGCATCGAACTGGCGGAAAAGGCGGTGGAGGATTTCTTTCGTGAGCACCAGTTGCAGCCGCAGATCAGCCAGCACGGGGTGTTCAAGGTCTACGCCCACGGGCCCATTGAGCTCTGGTGCGGTGATTTCTTTGCCCTGACCGCCGAGGACACCGCTGATTGCACGGCCCTGTATGACCGCGCAGCCATGATTGCCTTGCCCTCGCCCATGCGACAGCGCTATGCCGCTCACCTCAATGGCCTGTTGCCGAATGGCAGCAAGGGGCTGCTGATCACCATGGATTACGCCCAGGAGCAGTTGGACGGCCCGCCATTTGCGGTGCTCGACGATGAGGTCCGGCAACGTCTGGGGGGTGTCTGGCAACTGCAGGTAGAAACGGAGCGCGACATTCTTGGCGAGAGCTGGAAGTTTCTCCAGGGTGGCGTGACCCGGCTGGTGGAGAGGGTCTATCGCCTGAGCAAGCAGGGTGCCGCGAGATAGGTTTTTGGCGGCCAAGCAAAAGGGCGACTTGCGTCGCCCTTTTGGGTATTGCCTTGCAGTGGATCAGCCGCGACGACGCAGGGCCTCGATACGCTCTTCCAGCGGAGGGTGGCTCATGAACATGCGAGCCAGGCCCTGCTTGATGCCACCGTTGATGCCGAAGGCATTCAGGGTGTCGGGCATGTGCACCGGCAGGCCCTGTTCCGAACGCAGGCGCTGCAGCGCGCCGATCATCGCGTTGGTGCCGGCCAGGCGGGCGCCGGCTTCGTCGGCGCGGTATTCGCGTTTGCGCGAGAACCACATGACGATGGCGCTGGCCAGGATACCCAGAACCAGTTCGGCGAAGATGGTCGCCACGTAGTAGGCGATGCCCTGGCCTTCTTCGTTCTTGAAGATCACCTTGTCGACGAAGTTGCCGATGATCCGTGCGAAGAACATCACGAAAGTGTTCACCACACCCTGGATCAGTGCCAGGGTCACCATGTCACCGTTGGCGACGTGGCCGATCTCGTGGGCCAGCACGGCTTTCACTTCATCGGGCGAAAAACGTTCCAGAAGGCCCTGGCTGACGGCTACCAGCGCATCATTCTTGTTCCAGCCGGTGGCAAAGGCGTTGGCCTCATAGGCTGGGAAAATACCCACTTCGGGCATCTTGATGCCCGCTTCGCGGGACAGTTGCTCGACGGTCTGCAGCAACCATTGCTCATGGCGGGTGCGAGGTTGGGTGATGATCTGCGTGCTGGTGCTCATCTTCGCCATCCACTTGGAGATGAACAGCGAGAACAGCGAACCGGCAAAACCGAAGACCGCACAGAAAATCAGCAGCTGATTGAGGTTCAGATCAACCCCATTGGCCGCCATGAACCCGTTGAAGCCGAAAAGGCTCAGGGTGATGCTGGCAATCAGCACGACCGCAAGGTTAGTGGCCAAAAACAGCAGGATTCGCATCATGGTTGTAGAAATCTCCTCAAGCTAAAGATGTAGCGTACTGCGGGGTATATAAGGTGCGGCAACCGCCTATTCAATACGGCTTCTATTTCAAACTGTGTCGCACAGGCCGGGTCTAGACGCTTGTAGTTCAACGCCATGAGCCAACGCCAGGGCGGCCGCCACCCGGCTGCGGTGCAGACGTGTGACAGTGGGCAGGACGGAAAGTGCAAGCTTATAGAAGGGGAGTGGAGCAGGGCAGTGAAGATGTGTTGCTGAATTAATCGCAGTGCGACCAGAGAAGGATCGCACTGCGATTTTTCCGTTACTGGCGGTAGGACTTGAGGAAGCTGCCGATCCGACCAATGGCCTGCTCCAGGTCATCCACCCGCGGCAGGGTCACGACGCGGAAGTGATCCGGCCATGGCCAGTTGAAGGCCGTGCCTTGCACCACCAGGAGCTTTTCCGAGAGCAGCAGGTCGAGGACGAACTTCTCGTCGTTGTGGATCGGGCAGATCTTCGGGTCGATCCGCGGGAAGGCATACAGCGCGCCCATGGGCTTGACGCAACTGACCCCGGGAATGTCGTTGAGCAGTTCCCAGGTGCGGTTGCGCTGTTCCAGCAGGCGGCCCGGGGGCAGCACCAGGTCGTTGATGCTCTGGTAGCCGCCCAGTGCGGTCTGGATGGCGTGCTGGCTGGGCACGTTGGCGCACAGGCGCATGTTGGCCAGCATGTCGATGCCTTCGATGTAGCTCTGGGCGTGCTGCTTGGGACCGGAAATGGCCACCCAGCCGGAACGGAAACCGGCTACCCGATAGGACTTGGACAGGCCGTTGAAGGTCAGGCACAGCAGGTCCGGGGCCAGCGAGGCGGTGCAGATGTGCACGGCGTCATCGTAGAGGATCTTGTCGTAGATCTCGTCCGAGAACACCACCAGGTTGTGCTGGCGGGCCAGCTCCAGCATGCCCAGCAGCACTTCCCTGGGGTAGACGGCGCCGGTGGGGTTGTTCGGGTTGATGATCACCAGGGCCTTGGTGTTCGGGGTGATCTTGGCCTTGATGTCGGCCAGGTCCGGCCACCAGTTGGCCTGCTCGTCGCACAGGTAGTGCACCGGGTTGCCGCCGGCCAGGCTCACCGCGGCGGTCCACAGCGGGTAGTCGGGGGCCGGCACCAGCACTTCGTCGCCGTTGTTGAGCAGGGCCTGCATGGCCATCACGATCAGCTCGGAAACACCGTTGCCCAGGTAGATGTCTTCGATACCGATGCCTTCCACCTGCTTCTGCTGGTAGTACTGCATCACCGCCTTGCGGGCACTGAACAGGCCCTTGGAGTCGCTGTAGCCCTGGGCAGTGGGCAGGTTGCGGATCACGTCCTGGAGAATTTCGTCCGGCGCTTCGAAACCAAAGGGCGCCGGGTTGCCGATATTCAGCTTGAGGATGCGGTGGCCTTCCTCTTCCAGACGTTTGGCGTGCTTGAGCACTGGGCCGCGAATGTCATAACAGACGTTGGCGAGCTTGTTCGATTTGCTGACCTGCATGGCGATGTGTTCCCGAAAATGAACGATCCAGGCGGAGGATGAACTACCGTACTGGGAATCCTGCCGTGTCACACCGGCCTGTAACCCGCACCGGCTGCGGCAAAATCCGTTTGAATGGGTGTAACGCGGCTGCCAGACTGGCGTCTGACGAGGCGCAATCATACGTGCCGCCCGATCCGTGGAAAAGACACAGATCGGGCTTTTTCCGTTGCAGAGGAAGGACCATGGAAAAGCTGGAAAAAACCCTGGAAGAATGGCGGTCGATGCTCGACCCGGAGCAGTACAACGTCTGCCGGCTCAAGGGCACCGAACGGCCCTTCTCGGGCAAGTACAACGGCACCAAGACCGATGGGGTCTATCACTGCATCTGCTGCAATGAGCCGCTGTTCGATTCCAAGGCCAAGTTCGATTCCGGGTGTGGCTGGCCGAGTTTCTACGAGCCCATTGCCGACAGCGCCATGGTGGAGATCCGTGACATGAGCCACGGCATGATCCGTACCGAAGTGGTCTGCGCCAAGTGCGACGCGCACTTGGGCCACGTGTTCCCGGACGGCCCGCCGCCCACCGGCCTGCGTTACTGCATCAACTCGGTGTGCCTGGACCTGGTGCCGCGCTGACCGGTTGGCGATTCTTCGGAATCGCCTTTTTTCAATTAAATTGCATGCAATTTAATTGAGCGCTATTTTGCTGCCTCTTACTTCCACACATGGAGTTGCCGTCATGACCGACTCACTGCTGACCATTCCCTGCACCACCATCAAGGGTGAACAAAAGACCCTGGCGGACTTCGCCGGCAAGGCCGTGCTGGTGGTCAACACTGCCAGCAAGTGCGGCTTCACCCCGCAATACAAGGGGCTCGAAGAGCTGTGGCAGACCTACAAGGACCAGGGGCTGGTGGTATTGGGCTTTCCCTGCAACCAGTTCGGCAAGCAGGAACCAGGCAACGAAGGGGCGATCTCCGAGTTCTGCGAGCTCAACTACGGTGTGAGTTTCCCGCTGTTCAAGAAGGTCGAGGTCAATGGCGCCGGGGCCCATCCACTGTTCGCGCAGTTGAAAAAGCGCGCCCCCGGCGTGCTCGGCTCCCAAGGCATCAAGTGGAACTTCACCAAGTTCCTGATCGGCCAGGACGGCAAGCTGGTCAAGCGTTTCGCTCCGGCAACCAAACCCCAGGACCTGAGCCGCGAGATCGAAGCCCTGCTCAAATGAACGACCTGTCCGTGGATTCACTGAAACTCGATTCCCAGCTGTGCTTCAAGCTGTACGCCGCCTCGCGGGCGGTGGTCCGTGGCTACAAGCCGATGCTCGACCGCCTGGGCCTGACCTACCCGCAGTACCTGGTGATGCTGGTGCTGTGGGAATGGCAGGCAACGCCTCCGTCCCTGCCGACGGTCAAGGCCCTGGGCGAGCGCCTGGCCCTGGATTCCGGGACCCTGACCCCGTTGCTCAAGCGTCTGGAGCAGTTGCAACTGGTGCAGCGCCAGCGGTCCGGGCGCGACGAGCGCGAGGTGCACTTGAGCTTGAGCGAGCGCGGCCTGGCGCTGCGTGAGCAGGTGCCGCCGCTGAAGGCGGCGCTGCTGTGCGACAGCGGGATCGATCTGGACAACCTCGATCAGCTGCGCGAGGGCCTGGATCAACTGCTGCAGCAGATCAAAGCTTTGTCGTAGTCGGCACCCAGAGGTCGAGCAGGGCGATCAATTCTTCGCGACGAAACGGTTTGGCCAGGTAGTCGCTCATGCCGGCGGCGCGGCAGCGTTCACGCTCCTCGGGCATGGCGTTGGCAGTCAGGGCGATGATCGGCAGATCCGGCCAGCGCCCGCTGCGCCGGATCTGCCGGCTGGCTTCGTAGCCATCCATGACCGGCATGTTGCAGTCCATCAGCACCAGATCGAAACGATGCAGCTCCAACTGGTTGAGGGCTTCGGCGCCATGGGCGGCCACGGTCACCGCGCAGCCGAGCTTGCTCAGCATGCCCTTGGCCACCAGTTGGTTCACCGGGTTGTCCTCCACCAGCAGAATGTCCGCCCGGCGCCGTTGCACCGGCATTTCCAGCTGGGCGTCGTTGAGGGTGATGGTTTCCCCCAGCAACGAGCGTCGCAGGGTCTGATACAACGCATTGCGCGCCAGGGGCCGGGCCTGCTGTTGCAGCGGTGCCAGGGCGTTGGCCTCTTCGCTGGGCAGGAAGCTGCCATAGGCGGTCACCAGCAGGATTGGCGCGCGGATCGCCGGGCGCAGGCCGAACAGGCATTCCGGGCAGTCGGTGATCAGCAGGTCGGGGTCGAGGCCGGCCAGGGAATCCTCGATATCACAGCGCTGATAGCTCAGGCCCCAACTGGGCAGCAGGCTGGCCAGCAGCTCGGCGAGGCCGCTGCCGGCCTCGGTGATGGCGATGATCTTCCCGGCCAGCGCCGGCGGCGGGGCGGCCGGAGTGTGACAGGGCAGCGGCAGGTCGGCGCAGAACTGGCTGCCGAAGCCGACTTCCGAACTGATGCTCAGGCGGCCGTCCATGGCTTCGCAGAGGTTGTAGGTCAGGGCCAGGCCCAGGCCGGTGCCGCCGTATTGGCGAGTGATGCCGGCGCCGGCCTGGGTATAGGGCTGGAAGATGCGCACCTGGGCTTCCTGGGCGATGCCGATGCCGGTGTCGCAGATCTCGATGCGCACCCCGTCGCCCAGGGTGCTCAGGCGCACATCGACGCGGCCGAAACGGGTGAACTTGAGGGCGTTGGACAGCAGGTTGCTGACGATCTGCCGCACTCGGGTCGGGTCCCCCAGTACCAGGGCGGGGAAGTCCGGGGCGATCAGGCAGGCCAGCTCCACGCTGGCCGCGGCGTTTTGCGACAGCAGGTTGGCGGTGTCCTCCACCAGTACCCCGAGATCGAAGGGAATGCGCTCCAGCTCCAGTTGCCCGGCGTCGAACTTGGACATGTCGAGAATATCGTTGAGCAATTCCACCAGCACCTTGCCGGAGTCATGGGCAATCGACAGCTGCTGGCGCTGCTCGGGGTTCAGCGGGCTGTCCAGGGACAGTGCGATCATCCCCAGCAGGCCATTGAGCGGGGTGCGAATCTCGTGGCTCATGTTGGCCAGAAACGCCGCCCGGGCCTGGGCCATGTCCAGGGCAGTGCGCCGGGCGATCTCCAGTTCCTCGTTGGACTGGCTGAGCCGGGCATTGCTGGCCTTGAGTTCGGTGGTGCGGGCCGAGACGATGTTCTCCAGTTGCCCGAGGTATTCGGTCAGGCGGTTCTCGGCGTTGCGCCGCTGCTGGATCTCGGTGGCCATGATGTCGAACTGCTGGTTGGCCACCTTGACCAGCACCCCGACCTCGTCGTTCTCGTGGCCATGGGGAAAGTCCAGCTTGGCCTGTTTCGGGCTGCGCGGGTCGCGGCTGCTGAGCTCGCGGATCACCCGCACCAGGGGCTTGGTCAGCATCACGTAGAACAGCGCCAGGAGAATCCCGGTGAGGATCAGGCTGCGGGCGAACCCGTTGATCAGGGTGACTTCGGCACGCCGCAGGAAACGGCTGCCGAAGGCGTAGGTATCCACATCCAGGTGCAGGGTGCCGAGGGACTCCTCCGGCAGGTGGCTCAGATACAGGCGATCCTCGAACTGGCGATCGGCGCCGAACAGGAAGTCGCTGATGGCCCGATAGCGGCTCTGTTGCGGTGGCCGTTCGACGTTGGCCAGCAGGGTATTGTTGTTGTCGATCAATTGCGCGCGAATGATCGCCGGGGAGCGCAGCAGGCCCAGGGTCAATTCCTGGGCCAGCTCGGCGTCGATGTTGTAGGCGATGCGCGAGGCCGGATTGTGGCTGATTTCCAGCAGCGATTGGATTTCACGATTGATGGAGGCGTCTTCGCTGGCATAATCGATGCCGATTTGCAGCAGACTGAGCGCGGTCCCCAGAATGAAACCCACCAGCACGGTGAGCCGGGCCTGTTTATAGGACAGGCGGTTGGTGAACTTGATATCCATGGGGGGTTGAACCACTTTCGTTTCCCTTCGCTGCGCAAGCATAGCTGATCATTTTTGGTTGCCGGGCTGGCCGGGCAGCAGCTGATAAAGCGATAGACCCCTTGATCGGGATTGCGTTTGCTCTGTGTGCCGCATCATTACCTTGAACGTGCCTGAGGAAAAGTCGTGGATGCTCGATTGAATGCATTTCTTGAACGTGCCGATGCGGTTCTGGCGCGGATTGAACCCTTGTTGCCCACCCTGCGCCAGCCCATCGACTGGAATCAGTGCCTGGCGGCCCGCTGGCAGCGTGAAGGGCGCAGCGGTTTCCTGCTGCCGCTGGAAGTCAGCCTGGACATGCGCCTGAGCGACCTGATCGGGGTCGACAAGCAGCGTGAGCAACTGGCGCGCAACACCCAGCAGTTCCTTGACGGCCTGCCAGCCAACCATGCCCTGCTCTGGGGTTCGCGTGGTACTGGCAAGTCTTCCCTGGTACGGGCCCTGCTGGCCGAGCACGCCAAGGGCGGCCTGCGGCTGATCGAGATCGAGCGTGACCACCTGGCGGACCTGCCGCGGGTGGTGGAACAGCTGGTCAAGCTGCCCCAGCGTTTCGTGCTGTTCTGCGATGACCTGTCGTTCGAGGCCGGCGAGGGCGATTACCGGGTGCTCAAGAGCGTGCTCGACGGCTCCCTGGAGCAGGCCCCGGAGAACGTGCTGCTGTACGCCACCTCGAACCGCCGGCACCTGGTGCCGGAAAAGGAAAGCGACAACGAGAACTGGAAGCGCGTCGACGGCGAGCTGCATCCCAGTGAAGCCGTGGAAGACAAGATCGCCCTGTCGGACCGTTTCGGCCTGTGGCTGTCGTTCTATCCCTTCACCCAGGAGCACTTCCTCAACGTGGTGGAGCACTGGATCGGCGAACTGGCGCGCAAGGCCGGCCTCGACTGGCAGCGTGACGAAGAACTGGACATCCTCGCGGTACGCTGGGCCACCGGCCGGGGCAACCGCAATGGCCGTTGTGCCTATCAATTTGCCCGCTATTGGGTGGGCCTGCAGTTGTTGGAGCAAAAAGCATGATCGATTTGCAAAGCGCCGGCCAAGGCCTGGACGGTTACGGGCTGCTGTGCGCGCAGTTGGAGTCGCTGCTGGCCGATGAGCGTGATTTCATCGCCAACGCCGCGCAGTTCTCAGCCTTCCTCTATAGCCAGCTGGAGGACCTGAACTGGGCGGGGTTCTACCTCAACCGCAACCAGGAGCTGGTGCTCGGGCCGTTCCAGGGGCAGATCGCCTGCGTGCGGATTCCGTTTGGCCGTGGCGTCTGCGGTACCGCGGCGGCGACTCTGCAGACCCTGCGGGTGGAAGATGTGCACGCCTTTGCCGGGCACATTGCCTGTGACAGCGCCTCCAACAGCGAGCTGGTGGTGCCGCTGGTCAAGGACGGCCGGTTGATCGGTGTGCTCGACCTGGACAGCCCGAAGCTGGCGCGCTTCGGTATTGCCGACCAGGCGGGAATCGAGCAACTGGCGGCGATCTTTCTGCGCCTGAGCGACTGCTGAAGCCCTCAGGTGCTCAAGCCCGCCTTCTTGAGCAGTGAATCCTGGTCCACCGGGTCGACCTGTTGCGGCGTCAGGAAACGCTCCGCGTAGCGCTGGTAGATCCGCTGCTGGATGAACAGCTCGAACAGCTCGGGATCGATATGGGCATCGCGGCACATCATGGCCATGATGTTCAGCGCCTCGCTCAGGGTCTTGCCCCTTTTGTAGGGGCGGTCTGCCGCCGTCAGGGCCTCGAAGATGTCGGCGATGGCCATCATCCGCGCGGGCAGGCTCATCTGTTCGCGCTTGAGCTGCTTGGGGTAGCCGGTGCCGTCCATCTTCTCGTGGTGGCCGCCGGCGATCTCCGCCACGTTCTGCAAGTGGCTGGGGAAGGGCAGGTGCTCGAGCATGATGATGGTCTGCACGATATGGTGGTTGATCACATAGCGTTCTTCGGCCGTCAGCGTGCCCCGGGCAATGCTCAGGTTGTACAGCTCACCACGGTTGTACTTGTGGCTGGGCACCTGCAGTTTGAAGCCCCAGGGGTTGTCCGCCGCCATGACTTCCGTGGCGCTGCGCTCCAGCAGGTGTTCGGGCTTGTCCGCCAGTAGCGGTTCCAGCACCGGCAGGCTCGGCGCCGGGGTGCGTTCCTGGCGCTGGTTCTCCTCCCAGGAAACCCCCAGGCGATCGTCCAGGGTTCGGCTCCAGGTGCGTTGGGCGATGCGCTGCAGGCGCTGCTGATCGGCCTCGGCCATGAATTCGGTGCCCATGTTGCAGCGGGCGACAAAGGCGAAGTCATCGTCCAGGGCCAGCAGCCGGGCCTCGCGCTCGGCGGCAAGAGGCTGTTCGTCGCCGCCCAGGGCCAGGGCGCGCCAGTAGTCGATCCAGGCGTCGCGCTTGAGCACCTCGAAGCGGGTGCGGATTTCGTGGATGCGGTTGTTCAGGGTTTCCAGCTTGGTGGCTTTGTCCACCACGTATTCCGGGGTGGTGACCTTGCCGCAGTCGTGCAGCCAGGCGGCGATGTGCAAGGCTTCCCACTCGTCCTCGCCGGGCTGGTAGGCAGCGAATCGCGGGTCCTGGCTGGCGGCGGCCGCCTCGGCTAGCATCAGGGTCAAGGCCGGTACCCGCTGGCAGTGGCCGCCGGTGTAGGGGCTCTTGGCGTCGATGGCCCCGGCCAGCAACTGGATAAAGGCATCCAGCAACTGTTTCTGCTTGTTCTGCAGGCGCTGGCTCTCGATGCACAGGGCGGCGGTGGCGGACACGGCCTGGATAAAGGCGATGCGGTCCGGGCTGAGTTTGTCCAGGTCGGCCTCGGCGCCGCTGTCCACCAGGAACAGCAGGAGCATGCCTATGGTTTCGTTGTGCCGGTTGCGCAGGCGGATGCCCACCAGGTGCGCACTGGGGCTGTCGAGGGCCAGCAACACGCTCTGCAGGTCCGCGGCCTGATCGAATCCCAGGGTGGTGACCACGCTGTCGTTGTGGGTCAGTTGGCTCAGCCACTCGGGAGTCCGGCTGTCCGCCAGTTCCCGGGAGCCGATGGGGAACTGCGTCATGTCCTGGGGCTGGCCATCGATGATCAGCCCATGGGGCTCCAGGCGCGTGCCCTTGCTTTCACAGAGGTAGATCAGGCCGGCCTGGGCCTGGGCGATCTTTACGGTCTCGAACAGCACCCGTTGCAGCAGCGGGTCGAAACGGGTTTCGGCGGACAGGCTGGCGTTGATCTCGAAAAAGCTCGCCAGGGTGTCTTTCATCCGCGCCATCGAGATGCTCAGTTGATCAACCTCCAGCACCGGTGAACGCCGGGAAACCGGATAGTCGAAATCGAAACTGCGGATCGCGTCGGCCTCCTGCACCAGGGCGTGTAGCGGCCGTACCAGGACCCGGGAGATCAGCCAACCAAGGGGTAGGCACAGCAGCAGGGTGGTGAGGGTGATCAGCGCGCCTTGCCAGCGCAGGCGATAGGCGTCGGCCAGAAGTTCGTCCTCGGGCACCAGCAGTGCCAGCTGCAAGCCGCCGGGGCCACCCTCGGCGATATGGCCGCTGGCGACAATCCAGCTGCGCCCCTGGGCCTGCAGATGGCCGCCTTCGGTCTGGCCACGCATCAGGGCAGCGAGCGCCGGGCTCAGGTCGTTCGCCTTGACCAGCCGCGCACTGCGTTGTTCCGGCAGCAGCTTCTGGCTGTCCGGGTAGGCCACGACGTTGCCCTGGTCATCCAGCAGGGCAACCTCGGTGGAGGGTGTGACGCGGTGCTTGGCCAGGGTCGAGGACAGCTGTTCCAGGGTCAGGTCGGCGGCGATCACGGCCATCTTGCCGCTGTGCCGGGCCAGGGTGGTGCCGACGTTCTGGGTGGAAAAGAACACATAGGGGCGGGTAGTGATCTGGTCGGCGTCGCCCCGGGCGCTGGAGAACCAGTCGCGGTTACGTGGGTCGTAGCGCTCGTCGGGGTGCTCCAGGCGGTCGATCAATACCAGCGCGGGGTCATAGAACAGCGATTGGGAATGGACTTGGCCGGTGCGGGAGTCGCGTTCGATGCTCCACACCTCGTAGGCGCTGTTCTGCGGGGCCTGGCGCCTTTCGCGGATCTGCGGATTGCGCAGTGGCCGCACCATGAAAAAATCGCCATTGGCGTAGCCCAGGTACAGCGAAGCCAGGTCCGGGTTGTCCAGCAGGGCCTGGCTGAAAGGCCGCAGCAGGGTCAGCCGGTCTTCCAGGTTCGCCGCCTGGGCCGCCGGCGAGCCCGCCAGCAGGCTGAGCAGATGGCGCATGGGATCGTAGGTGGCCTTGACGTCGCTGCGTACATCCAGCTCGATGCGCTGGAAAAGCTTTTCACTGCTGTCGAGGATCAGCCGCGTGGTCTGCTGGTAGTTGTAGAGGCCCAGCACCACACCCGTCAGGAGCAACAGCAAGGTGAACATTGCACTGATATGGATATGCAGAGGAAAGCGGCGTTGTGCTAAGGCAGGGGTGCTCAGCATTCCAATTCACTCCAAAGGCACACGAGGCATGGCTCAGGACCCAAGCATAGTTAAGGCTGGCATTGCCTGCCTTGGCTTTACCGGGGGCCGAGGGTGTCGAGGAAACCGTCGCTACGGGTTTCATGGGTGTGGCTGACGGCGAGGCAATACTGGCCTTTTGCTATTTTCCTGGCAAGAGGCAGGCCGGGTTGCTTCGCGGGGCAGCACAGGTTGCGATTGAGCCTGGCCTTCGAGGTGTCGGTGCAGGGATTGGGCAAGGCGTATCAGGGCCAGGTCCAGGGCGCGCACAGCGGTGCTGATGACGGTAGCCCCGGCCCGTTCCAGGCAAGCCCGCTCCAGGTCTTCACAGCAGTTCTGCAAGGGGGTGGCCCGGACCATCAGCGCCGAGCCCCTGATCTTGTGGGCCAGCTCCAGCAGGGCGGTGAAATCGTCGGGCGGGATCCTCCCCAGCAGGTGGCGATCCTCACGGCAACACTGCGACAGTTTTTCCAGCATGCTCCGGACAAGCTGCGGCTTGCCATGGGTCAGGGTGAACAAGGCCTCGATGCTGAAACTGTCAGGCCTTGGCCGGGGGTGCAGCGTCGCCAGGCGTGAGCCCAGCAACTCCAGCCCCAAGGGCTTGCACAGGCAATCGTGCATGCCGGCATCCAGGCCACGCTGATGCGTCTGCGGGTCGTTGCTGGCGCTGCAGCCGATCAGGTTGACCGCCGGTCCGGAGCCTTCGCTGCGGCGTATGGCCTCGGCCAGTTGGTAGCCATTCATCAAGGGCATGTTGCAGTCGACGATCAGCAGGTCGAAGTCGCCCTCGCGCCATAGCTGATAGGCCTGCAACCCGTTCCCGGCGCAGGTGACCCGGTGCCCGAGGTGCTCCAGTTGCCCTTGCAGCAAGGTCAGGCTGGCAGGGTGATCGTCTGCCAGCAGTACATCCAGCGGCAGTTGGGCAGCAGCCGGCGTGGCGGCGACGGGCCTGGGGGCGACGGCCGTGCGGCCGGGCAAGGTCAGCCTGACCTGCACTTCGCATCCGGGGCCCGTGCGGCCGTGCAGGCTCAGGCTGCCCCCCATCTGCAGGCACAGCTGATGGCTGATGGGTAGGCCGAGGCCACTGCTGTCCCGTGGCGACTGGCTGGTCGGTTCCACCTGGGCGAAGGGCTGCAACAGGCGCTGGCGCTCCTGTGGGGGAATGCCGATGCCGGTATCCAGCACCCGCAGCAGCAGGTCGAAGTGCCCGGGGCGCGCCGCCGGCAGCAATTGCAGCTTGACCTGCACCTTGCCCTGTCGGGTGAACTTGAGGGCATTGCTCAACAGATTGGTCAGGATCTGCTTGAAACGCAGGCCATCTACCAGTACCTGGGGTTCGGGGGGCGGGGCCTGGAATTCCAGGCTCAGGTCCAGGTTCTTCTGCCGGGCCAGGGCCTGGAACACCCCCAGCACTGCCTCGGCGCTGTGGCTCAGGCAGGTCCAGGCCGGGTTCAGTTGCAGTTGCCCGGACTCGATCCGGCTGATGTCCAGCAGGTCGCCGAGCAGCTCCCGCAGGTCACTGGCGGCACCCAGGGCCAGCTCCAGGGAACCACGGTTGGCTGAGCCGTCCTCGGTGCGTTGCAGCACCAGCTCCAGAAGGCCGATGAAGGCGTTCAGTGGTGTGCGGATCTCATGGCCAAGGTGGCCGAGGAACTGGCCTTTCAGGCGGTTGGCCCGCTCGGCCTGCTGCAGGCTGGTGCCCAGGGTTGCCACCGTCTGTTGCAGCGCCTGGACCTGTTGCCGGTGTTGGCGCAGTTGCCGGTACAGGCAGGCCAGGCCCAGCCCGGCAGCAATCGACAGCAACAGCAGGGCAGCGACGCCCATCGGCAGCAGGGCCGGGGTCATGGCCAGGGTACCCGGCGCATCGGGGAAGAGGCTGGCTGGCGGTTCATATCAATGCGTTACGCTTGGCCATGTCCACCAGTTCACTCATCGAGGTGGTCGCCAGTTTCTGCATGATGCGTTTCTTGTAGGTGCTGACGGTCTTGTTGCTGAGAAACATGCCGGCGGCAATTTCCTTGTTGGTCTGGCCCATGGCGAAAAGCTGCAGGACCATCAATTCCCGGTCATTGAGTGAGTTGAACTGCGCCAACTCCAGTGGCGAGCCAAAAGTGATGCGGTCAACCTGCAGGGCCTGGCTGGGGAAGTAGTTGTAGCCGCTGCAGATCGCCTTGATGGCGCTGAGCAGCTCGCTCATGTCCTCTTGTTTGCAGACGTAGCCGCAAGCCCCGGCGCGCATGCAGCGGTTGGCGAACAGGGCAGCGGACTGGGCGGTCAGGACCAGGATCCGCGAGGGCTTCGGCATGTTGCCGAGGCGCTCCAGCAGCTCCAGCCCGTCCAGCTTGGGAATGCAGATATCGAGGATGACCAGGTCCGGTTCGCAATCACGGACCATTTGCAGTGCATCGACGCCGTTATCGGTTTCACCAACGATCGAATACCCCTCGTGCTCCAGCAGGATGCGAATGGCCATGCGCACCACGGGATGATCATCAATGATTAGTACCGAGCCCATACAGGCCTCCAGCCGACCAATGGAAAGCCCGAACGTTAGCCCAGCTGGTGGAGGGGAAAAGTGGCGAAAGTGCGGTTAGACGCAATCTAGGAAGCGCCTTACACAGAATAAGGGGAGGGATTACAGGCGGGTGGCATCTAATGGAAGTTCAACAGGGTGGGGCACCCAGGCCGCCCTCCCAGGAAGGAGGGCGGCCATGGCCTCATGGCGTTTTCTGATCGATACCGGCTTGCAGCAGCTGGCTGTTGCTGTGGCCGCCGACACGCAGCGGGCCGAGGTTGAACACCTGGTCCTTGCTGGTGGCCTCGTCCTGTTTGCGGGTCAGCTCGCTACCGGCGCCCAGGGCCAGGTTGACCGGTGACTTGGACAGGTTGAGCCCGGCGTCGACGCGGTAGTCCGAGCCGGCCAGGGCGTTGCTGGTGACCTTGGAGCCCCCCAGGTCGACCCGACCCTCGCTGGCACCGATGCGTGCACCGGTGAGCGTGGTTTCGCCGCTGACCCGCAGGTTCACCCCTTGCTGGCCACGGATGCCCGAGGCCTGCTCCACACTGTCCTTGCCAGCATGGCTGAAGCCCAGGTTCAAGGTCGGGGTGTAGGAGGTGTTGCCGCTCTTGTCGCCGAACAGTACGCCTTCAGCGGTGTTGGCCACCTTGCTGCCGGTGGTGTTCTTCTCGCTGACCGAGTAGCTGTCGCTGGTTTTCGGCCAGAAGCGTTCCTTGAGGCTGGAGAAGCCATTGCCCACGGCGTCGGCCTTGTCGGCCAGGTAGCTCTTGGCCTTGTCCACACCGTTGCCAAAGGCGCCACGGGGCTCGGGGTTGACGTCGTAGCTGCCGCTGCGGCTGAGCTTCTCGCCCAGGCGCTCCTTGGCGTTGCTGGCCTGGGCGACCACGCTGTCCTTGGCCGAGCCGAGTTTGTCGACGCCCTTGTCCACGGCGTTCTCCAGTTTTTCGCGGTGCTTGTCGAAGCCTTTCTCGGCCTTGGCCTTCAGGTCGTCCTTGAGTGGGCCGGCCGGCTTGGCCAGCTTGTCCACCAGCCCGGGCTGGTTCTTCGCCACCTCCAGCTTGGCGTCGATATTGACCTGGGTGCTGCGCAGGCGGTCCTGGCGGCTTTCGATGTCGAGGCGGCCACCGATGGCCCCGTCGACCCGTTGCGCGTCGATGTTGGCCCCGGCCAGATGCAGGTTGCCGGCGCTGTTGAGGATCACCTGGTCGGCCTTGATCAGGCTGTTGTGCTGGGTGGTGCTCTGGCGTTGGTCGACGTCGATCTTGGCCCGGGCGTTGATCCCGCGGTCGATTTTCGGCGAGTCGTGCTCGCTGGCATCGGCCAGGGTGGTCTTGCCCATGCTGCCACCGGCGCCCAGGGTCAGGCCCCAGTTGTCATGGGCCTGGGTAGAGTGCGCCGACTCCTGGAAGATGCCGCCCTGGGCCGCATCCAGGACGACCTTGCCGGCATCGATCCGGGTGCCCTGCAAGTGAATCGCGTCGCCGCCGGTGGCGGCGCTGCCCAGCAGGACCTGGCCCTGGCTGTAGAGTTGCGCGCCGCGCTGGCTCTGGTCGTTTTCAGAGACCCGGCCAATGTTGAAGTTGGCGCTGAGGTTGACGCTCTTGCCTCTGCTTTGCTCGCTGCTGGTTTTACTGGCACCGGCGGTGAGCCCGCCACCCAGGTTGCTGCCCTGGCTGGTGTGGGTGTCCACGGCGGCTTGCAGGTCCAGCTTGCCGCCAGCGTCCAGGCGGATATCGCCGGTAGGCCGTGCCGCGTTGCCGATCTGCGTGCCTTGCAGCGTCAGGTTGGCGCCGCTGTCGAGCTGCACCGGGCCCTGGCCCTGGATGCTGGCAACCCGCGCCTGGTTGTCCTGCTGCTCCAGGCTCTTGTGGTCCAACTGGACACCGGCACCCAGGTTGAGGTTGCTGCCGTTGCTGCCCGGGGTGGTGCCCAGGGTCAGCGAGGCGTCGCCACGCAGGCTGGAGTTGCTGCTGCTCTGGCGGTCATTGGCCTGGTTCAGCGCCAGTTCACCGCCGCTCTTGAGCGTCACGCCACCCTGGCCGCCGTTGAACTGGCTGCCTTCGAAGCGCCCGTCGCCGGCCAGCTGGATGTCCACGCCCTGGCTGGCGTTGTAGCTGCCGACCTGGGCCTGGTCCTTGCTGCTGGTGACGGTACTGCTGCCACCGGCGCCGCTGCCGCGAATGTTCAGGTCCTCGCCGGTATTGGTGTAGACCCGCACGCCGGCCTTGGCATCCAGGGCCTGTTCGCTGCTGCTGGTGCTGTTGCTGGCGGCGCTGGCCAGCAGGCTGTCGGCGCTGATTTTCACCGCGCCATCAGTGGCACGGTACTGGGTGCCCTGGTCCTGCAGTTGGCCTTTGACCTTGACCTCGACCTGGCCACCGCTCAACTGGCTGACCACCGCGGTGCCGCTGCTGCTGTCCAGCTGGCGGTTCTGGTGGCTGACGTCCACGTCCAGCCCGACGTTGGGCTGTTCCAGGGCATCGAGTACTCCCGGTTGATGGAACTTGCGTTGGGCCACGCCCTGGATGGCCTTCTCGATCGGCCGTGTGACGCCCTTGTATTCGACGTTGGCGCCGACATCCACTGCCCAGTTGTTGTCCTGGTGGTGGCTGGTTTCGCTGTTGCGGGCGGCCTTGTTCACCACCTCGCCGGCGTTGACCTGCAAGGTACCGCCAGCCTTGACCTGGGCCCCTTCGGTGGTCAGGCGGTTGCCGGCGTTGATGGTCAGGTTGCCGCTGGCGCCGATGTTGCTGGTTTGCGCGGTGCTCTTGCTGCTGCTGTCCTGGCTGCTGTTGTGCGCCACTTCCACGCCGTTGCCGGCCCGGTCCAGGCCGCCGGTGTAATAGAAGCCGCCGCCGGTGGTGGTGCTGTCGCTGTGCTTCTCGGTTGTGTTGTCCGCGGCCAGCAACTGCACATGCTTGCCGCTCAGGCTGGCATCGCCGGCCGTGGCCGCAAGGTCGCTGCCTTGCACCTTGAGATCTTCGCCGGCAGTGACCGCCAGGGTGCCGCCGGTGAGGCTGGAGGCCTGTTGCCGGGTGCTGTCGCTGCTGTCGTTGCGCTGCTGATCCTGGTAGCGCACCCCGGCCCGGTATTGGCCGGTGCCCGGTGCATTTTCCTTGGCGTAGGCGTCGAAGCCGCGCTTCTGGGTGCTGCTGCTGTCGTGCTGGGTGTCTTCGGCGGCCGCGACCTTGATCGTGCCCTTGGCGCTGGCGTCCAGTGCCCCTGCTGCGGCGACCTGGGAGCCGCTGACGGTCAGGTCCTCGGCGCTCTGCAACTTGAGGTTGCTGTCCGAGCGCAACTGGCTGCCGACCGTGGTGCTGCCCTTGTTCTGCTGGCGGCTCTCGTCCTTGGCAATGCCGAAGAACTTGCTGTCCTTGCTGTGGTTGTTGCTGTGGGACGTGTCCCGCACGCCGTCGATGGTCAGCGCGCCCTTGTCACTGATGACGCTGGCCTCGGTGCCGCCGCGGGCCTGGCTGCCGCTGATGCGTACGCTGTCGGCGCGCACGATCAGCTTGCCGTCGGCGTTGACCTTGCTGCCCTGGTTCTGGGTCTTGCCCTGGTCGCCGTCGGCGTTCTTGCCGAAGAAGCCACCGCCCACCAGGTCGCCGGAGTAGCGCTGGTTGCTCTGGCTCTGCTGGCGGCTGGCGCTGGTGATGTCGACGTCCTTGGCGCTCAGCAGGATGTCGCCCTGGCTGTGCAGCTCGGCGCCCTGCAGTTGCAGTGTCTGCTGGCTGGTCAGTTCCAGCTGCTTGCCGCTCTTGAGCTGGCTGGTGACGGTGCGCTGCTCGCTGCTGGCGTTGTCCCAGTTTTCCTTCCACAGGTGCTTGCGATGCCGGCCCTGGTCACGCTGGGTGTGGGTCTCGGTGGCAGCGGTCAGGCGCAGGTCGCCGCCGCTTTGGGCGCTCAGGCGATTGCCGGCCTCGACGCTGCTGCCCTGGATCTGGGTGCTGGCGCCGGAATTCAGCTCGGCATCCTGCCGGGCGACGACCTTGTTACCGTGCTGGCGGCTGTCGCTGTCGGTGTGGGTACTGTCGTAGGTTTCCCAGGTGATGCCGATGGTGCTGTTTTCCCATTGCTGGCGTTTTTCCTGGAGCTTGCGGCTTTCGATGCTGCTCAGGGTCAGGTTGCGCCCGGCGTCGAGCTTGACGTTGCGGCCACTGACATCGGTGGCGGCCAGGGTCAGGTCCTTGGCTCCGTGCAGCTCGATGTCGCCCTGGCTGCTGACCCCGGCACGGATCGCGTCGAGGCTGTTGTCCACGGCCTGGCCACGGATGTCCAGGTCACCGGCGGAACTCAGCTTGACCCCGTCGCGGCCGTCCACCTGGACGGCGCCGACACGCACCCCGGCACCTTCGGCGGTGCTGACGATATTGATCCGCCCGGCCTGCATGGCACCGAACAGGCTGGCGTCGATGCGCTGCTCCTGGGTGCGGCTTGCCGGGTCGACGTTACGCACCTGGCCGCTGGGGTAGTCCAGCTGGTTGCGACCGACAGTGACATTCAACTGGTCCCGGGCCTTGAGGGCACCCTGGCTGTCGATGCGCGGGGCGATCAGATTGATCGAACCCTCGGCGTTGCGCAGGCCACCGCCCTGGATAGCCAACTGGCCGTGGGCATCCTGGGTGTTGAGCCCTTGCAGCTTGCCGTCCTGGAGTTCCGGGCGGCCCACCACCAGGCTGGCATTGGGGGTGTTGATGAAGCTGCCGCCATTGACCGAGATGCCATTGGGGTTGGCCAGCACGAAATCGGCGGCGCGGCCGAAGATCTCCTGGGCACCATTGAGTTGCGAGGCATTGCGGCTGATCACCTCGTTGAGGATCACGCTGGCCGCCTGGCCGTGGAACTGCTGGTTGGCCGCCAGTTGCCCGGCCAGTTGCGACTGCCCGGCCTGCAAGGCGTTGTTCAGTACCACGCCCTGTTGCCCGACGTTGTAGTCCAGGAACTGGTTGTGGGACAGGCCGCCGGCATTGGGCGCGACGATGTTGACGATGGGTACGCCACCCTGGTTTTGCAGTTGGGGGATGCCGCCGGGCCCCTCGGCCACGGTGATCCCGCCGGCCAGGGCCAGGGGCAGATGGGAGACCAGCAGCAGGCCGGCGATGGTCCAGCGCAATGTGCCCTGGGGCGAAAGGTGGAACCTGTGAGTGTTGTCAGGCATGAGAACCTCGTTCTGAGTGGGGTGAGCCGGGCGTTGCTTTCTAAGGGGGCAACGGCGCGTGATGCTCAGGTTCGTCGGTTGATTCAGGCTAATCGGCGGTCGGGTCAAATCTGCAGGCTGAACCTGGCCAGCCAGACTTCCGGCTCCGTTCGGAAACCTTCTGGGGTGTTGAGGCTGCGTTGGTAGTCCAGGTCGACCTGGAGTTTTTTCCAGCTCAGGTTGAGCCCCAAGCTGGCACCGCTCAGCTGCCGGCTCCGGGCGCCGTGCTCGGCCTTGATCCAGCCGTTGTCCAGGCCCAGGCGCGGGGTGATCTTGACCGGCAGGTCGTTGTCGAGCGGCAGGCGCAGGGTGTTGCGCCATACCGCGCCAATGGCGCCGGAAGCACTGTTGATGCGATAGCCGCGCACCGCCGAATCGTCGGTGCCCAGCAGTTGTTCGATGGCCGGCAGCGGGTCCGGGCTGTACTGCGCCGAGAGCTGGCTCTGCCACTGCCAGCGCTGGGTGCCCAACTGGCCGTTGCGCCACTGGCTGAGGCCGGCGCGGTACTTGCGGAACTGCGCCTGGGGCAGGTTGCGCTGTACCTGCTGCGAGTCGCGGTCGGCGCCGAACCAGGTCAGGCCCTGGGCGTAATTGACATCCAGGTTCCACACTGCGCTGTCGAGCCAGAACAGGTTGAGCCCGGCTTCGGCCACGGTCAGGGTCGGGCTCTGGATCTGCAGGTGGGCCTTCTGCAGGTAGCTGTCCACGTCCTTGTAGGCCAGTTGCAGGTTGGCGCTGAGCTGGTGGCTCTGGTCGCGCCACAGCACCCGGTCGGCGCGGCCGCTGACCATGTCGGTACGCCCGCTGTTGTACAAGGTGGTGCGGGGCAGCTTGAGCGGCGCGCGGTATTCGGCATGGCTGGCGAACAGGCTGTAGGTCCAGTAGCCGTAGGGCACCGAGTAGAACAGGCTGCTGCTGCGGCTGTAGCGCGGGCCGTGGTTGAGGGTGTCGCTGTAGTTCAGGTTCAGCGCATCGTTGATCTGCAACGGGCTGTCGAGGTTGAGGTTGATCGACTGCCGGTCACGCCCGGTGCCGGCGCTGCCCAGGTTGTCCACCCCCAGGCCCAGGCCCCAGCGTGCGGCGCTGCTGCGCGAGCGCAGGATGATCCGCGAGGCCCCGGGCTGGCTGCCGGGGGCGATGTCGGCGGTCAGGTCCAGGGAGCGCAGGCGGTTCAGTTGATCCAGGCCCTGCTCCAGGTCCCGCAGGTACAGGGGCTTGCCGAGCATGCCCGGGAAAGCGCCGCGCAGGGACACCGGCAGGCTCTGGTCGGCCAGTTCGATGGCTTCGACGTAGCCTTCCTCTACCAGGATATCCAGGCTGTGCCCGGCCGCCGGAGTGCTGGCCAGGTAAGGGCGGCTGGCGATGTAGCCGGCCTCTACATAGAGGCGAGTGATGGCCGCCAGCAGCTGGTTGATCTGGTTGGCCCCCATGCACGGCGCGACATACGGCTTGATGTAGTCATTGAGCCGGGCCTTGTCGAACAGGCTGACGCCGCCGATGCGGGTGCCGCTCAGGGGCCAGCAGCGCTCGTCGCTGGCAGTCTGCGCAGGTTGGCTGGGGGCCGCCGGGGTGCTGCTGAAACTGCCGCGCTGCATCTGCCGCTGGCGCTGTTCCAGTTGCAGTTGTTGCAGGTCCCGTTGCTGTTGTTGCTGCAGGCGCAGGGCTTCCTGGCCCGGTTGCAGGTTATCGGCCAGGGCCGGCGTCAGGTACGTCAGGCCCAGCAGCAGTCCCAGGCACCAAGTGCTGGTGTGGGGGAGAAGGGAGCGGTCAGTGCGTAATGAATAGGGCACTTGGCATCCTTACTGTAATAAGACGAAGTGACAGGCACTCGGAAAGCCGGGTATGAGGCTCAACTAGTGGCGTCGCTTTTAGTTCTGCCCTGTGAACGCTAAATACCTTCGATATCTATATCTGAGGTTCAGTGCTCAAGTGCTCGGAAGTGACAGTTCCTGAGTAAGTGCCGGATGGGTTAGTGCAAATTCAGGTATGACAAAAGGGTTGAGTGAGTTGCAGTGGAAACGTTACAGCGCAGTGCAAAATTAATTTTTCCGGGGGTGGTCAGCGGGGGGGAATAGCCTGTGAAATCGAGACTATCCGAAACCCAAAAGGCTATTTGTACGTAAATTGTAAATACATAGAAGGCTAATGAAATTTGCTTGTCAGCCCTGATTGGCAAGGGGTGTGGCGCTCGGGTGAATTATTCAAAGGTAGGATGTTTGGTTGAATGGCTAACTGGATGTTTAATTCTGTAATCGTCAGTTCGTATATCAACTTGCGAGCGCCAAGTGTTTTCGGCTACTTGCTCTTTCTGTTTGAGTAGTTGCTCTATTGTTGTTCTTGTCTAATCGGGCTGTTGTTGCTAGGGGATCTCCTTAGATGTCTTGGTGGTAAGAATTCTGCACTGCACCCATAGTTTCTGGTGGTGTCGCCGGTGAAATTATCGACGTATAGAAAACTATATAGCGATACTCTGGCTAGGGGATCCCCTTAGTTGCAGATTGGATGTCGCAGGTCATATCAAGTGCCTGGCACAGTGGCCGGGCACTTGATGAATGACGGTTATTGCGGGCTGGAGCGCCCGGTCATTTCCCGGGCCATCTCACTGGCATAGCTGTCGGTCATGCCGGCGATAAAATCGATCATGCGCAGGAACGAGGTATGCAACGGCCAGTTCGGGTCCGGCGCGTTATTGCCCAGCAGATCGAGGATCCGCCGGTTCTTGAACGAGGGGGTCTTGCCGCCGTGCTGTTCCAGCGCCGCGCCGCAGAAGGAGTTCAGCAGGATCTCCAGGGTGGTGTAGGCGCCGATCTCGTGCAGGGTCTTGCGCTTGTCCTGGAAGATCTTGCGTCGCGCCACATCCTTGGCATTGAGTACGCAACGCTTGGCCGGACCATGCATGTGCTCCACCAGGTCGCCGTGCAGGGTGCCGGCCAGCAGGGCGTCCTGCTGTTCGACAAAGGCCCGGGCGGCGGCGTTGGTCAGGTGCTCGATGGCCTTGCCCCGCAGGATCGCCAGGCGTCGCCGGCGCGAATCGCTGGGGCCCAGCTGGCGATAGGTTTCCGGCAGGTCGTCGCCCACCAGGCCGAGTAGCAGCGCCTCGACTTCGGCGTACTCCAGCAGGTCCATCTCCAGGCCGTCCTCAAGGTCGATCAGGGCATAGCAGATGTCGTCCGCCGCTTCCATCAGGTACACCAGCGGGTGCCGGGCCCAGCGCTGGTCTTCCAGCTGGGGCAGGCCCAGCTTGTGGGCGATCTGTTCCAGCAGCGCCAGCTCGCTCTGGTAGCAGCCGAACTTGTGCTTCTTGTAGCCCAGGGAGTCGGCATGGCGCGCGGTCCAGGGGTACTTGAGGTAGGTGCCGAGGGTGGCGTAGGTGAGCCGGGTGCCGCCATCGAACTGGTGGTATTCGAGCTGGGTGAGCACCCGGAAGCCCTGGGCGTTGCCTTCGAAGTTGAGGAAGTCCTGGCGTTCGGCCTCGCTCATCGCATCCAGCCAGCCCCGCCCGGCGGCTTGCTGGAACCAGTGGCGGATGGCGTCTTCCCCGGAGTGGCCGAAGGGCGGGTTGCCGATGTCGTGGGCCAGGCAGGCCGATTGCACCACCATCCCCAGGTCGCTGGGCTCACACCAATCGGGCAGGGCGCTGCGCAGGGTCTCGCCGACGCGCATGCCCAGGGAACGACCTACACAGCTGACTTCCAGGGAGTGGGTCAGGCGGGTGTGGATATGGTCGTTGCTGGACACCGGGTGCACCTGGGTCTTGCGCCCCAGGCGGCGGAAGGCACCGGAGAAGATGATGCGGTCGTGGTCTTTGTGGAAAGGGCTACGGCCGAGTTCTTCCGGGCTGTGCACTGGCTTTCCGAGGCGTTCGCGGTTGAGCAGGGTCTGCCAATCCAAGGCGGGTCTCTCCGAAAAAAACTGAAGGGCAGAGCTTCCGGTTTCTCGGGCGTGGCCGCAAGAGGCGCATGGTCTGCGCTTGTGTCGACGCTTTCGCTGGCAAGCCAGCTCCTGCACGGAAATGACCTGGCCTGCGGCCCACCTGTAGGAGCCGGCTTACCGGCGAAAGGGCCCGCAGTTCGTGCATCCATCGTGTCGCTGCGTTCGCCGGCAAACGGGACGGGGTTACAGGCCGGCCGCGTCGATGTCGATCAGTAGCAGGCGCTGGCCGTTGTCGAAAAACTGCCCGGCGGTCAGGCAATACTGGTTGCTGGTGGCGTCGCGGTAGGTGTTGGACAGGGTCAGGCGTCGCTCCTCCCAGCCTTCGGCCAGCAGGTGATAGAAGTACGGGCGCCAGGACCAGTTGTGGCCAACGTAGCTGCTGTCGGCCTGCCAGCTGTTGTGGCGCCATTCCAGGTTCGGGGTCAGTTGGGTGCCATGGCGGTCGCACTGATAGAAACGCAGTAGCCAGGGAAAGGCCTCGACCCGGGGCAGTTGGCTGATGGGCGCCTGGGCCTGGGCCCAGGCCTGCAGCAGGTTCATCAGTTCGGCCAGTTGCAGGCGCATGCGCATCAGCCGGTTGCGTTCGGCCAGCTTGTGCCGCACGTAGCGCTCGCGCAGGCGGGCGAAGGGCTGGACGAAGGCATCGCTGGGGTAAAACTGTTGCTCGGCCTGGGCAAACAGGAAGCCCTGTACATAGCGCGAGCCGCACTCCAGGGCGAAATCCAGTTCGGCTTCGGTTTCCACACCTTCGGCGATGATCCAGCAGCCGGTCTTCTCCGCCATCTGCGCCAGGGCCTTGACCACGTCGCTGCTGGGGCCACCCCGGGCCGCGGCCTGGAACAGGCGCATGTCGAGCTTGAGGATGTCCGGTTGCAGGGCCAGCACCCGGTCCAGTTGCGAGTAGCCGGCGCCGAAGTCGTCGATGGCGATCCGTGCCCCGGCCTGGCGGTAGCGCGCCACCACTTCGCTGAGGCGTTGGCTGTTGCCCCCCAGTTCAGTGATCTCGAACACGATGCGCCGCGGGTCTACGCGGTTCTGCTGCAATTGCTTGAGGCTGGGCAAGGGCTGCCCGGGGCGCAGGCGGCTGATCCATCGGGGGGAAATGTTCAGGCTCAGGAACCAGTCCGCGGGTGCCTCGTGCAGGCGCCGCAGGGCGTCGTCGCGGATCAGCCGGTCAAGGCGGCGCAGGGCGCTGGAGGGGGTTCGAGGATCGGCGAACAGCGGCCCCACGGACGCCAGTTGGCCATTGTCCTGGCGCAGGCGGCCCAGGGCTTCGACCCCGGCGATACGCCCGGTGGCGGTGTCGATGAAGGGCTGGAAGCAGGCGAGCGGTTGCCCGTCGATCACAGGGCCTCCTTACAAGAGTCTGGGTGGAGTAGGGCCGTGGCTGACGGGTAGGCGGCCACGAACCGGCCCCTGGGTAAAGGGGCCGATCCGGGTTGCTTAGCAAGAATGCAGCCAGATAGCGCCGCTCAGGATTTGCGCGAGGAGCCTTGCATCACCAGCTTGATCAGCGGCACCAGCGTGGTGCCCAGGCGAACCAGGCGTGTGAGGCCGCCGGCGCCGCCGCTCTTGGCACCCTTGCCGGTGATGAAGCCCAGGAGCGTCACCACTGCCACGCCCCAGAGCGGGGCGTGCTTGATGCCCAAGCCTTCCTGCCAGCTCTGCCCCAGGCCGCGGACCCGTTGCAGGGGTTGCAGCAGTTGCTGGGACTCGTGACGGATTTCCTGGCGGTGCATTTCCATGCGCAGGCGGATCAGTACCTTGCGCATTTCCCGGCGTGAAGTGTTCTGCGGGACTTCAGGCAGTTTCATGGCAGGAGGCGCTCCCGATCATTGGCCAACTCTTCGAGGGTGGCGTGGAAAGGTGAGGATTCATCGAAGATCGCTGCCTTGAGGCGCAATCCGCAGAAGATCGCCGCCAGGGTGTAGAACACGCACAGGCCGATGATTCCAGCCAGGCGATAGCTGTCCCACAACAGGATCAGCACCAGTGCCGACAGCCCCACCAGCAACAGCAGGGCGAACACCAGGGCCAGCCCGGCGAACAGCAGCAGGCTCACGGTGCGTGCTTTCTGCTCCTGCAACTCGATGCCGAACAGCTCGACATGGCTGTGCAGCAGCCCCAGGACTGCCGCCCCCAGGCGCCGCGAAGACGCGCTCGGGCCGCTGCCGGACGAAGTGGATTCGCCGATAGCCATATCAGCGCCGCGTCGCCAGGAGGCCGATCAGGAAGCCCACGCCGGCGGCGATGCCCACCGATTGCCAAGGGTTGCTCTGCACATAGTCCTCGGCGGCGGTGACCGCTGCCTGGCCCCGCTGGCGCAGGGAGTCTTCGGTCAGTTGCAGGGTCTCCCGGGCCTTGAGCAGGCTGTCGTGGATCTGCTCGCGCAACTCGTCGGCCTGGTCGCCGGCCAGGGTCGCGGTGTGTTCCAGCAGACGCTCCGTGTCACTGACCAGTGCCTGAAAATCCGCCATCAGTACTTCTTGAGCCGTCTTTGCCGTTTTGCTGGCCATGGTTCCATCTCCGTTAGTTGCTTGTGTGAGCTATGAGTGTGAGCCCTGGGCGAAGGTTCACTGCAATTGTCTGGTACAGCTTTTGCTTTGTCCTGGTGCGCCAGGCCCCGGGCCTGCGCCGAAAACGAGCGAGGGTCGCGCTGTAGCCCGCGTAAACCCTGGCCAAGAAAACCATAACCTCAGGTCAGTCCTCACCCCGTGGTTTGTCGTGCCGCCCCCGGCGCGCCAAAACGGTTCACCGAATGCGTGCAATGGCGCGCCCGGGAGCCAACTTGGTGCAAGGAGCGGGGCGCCCTGCCAGGGAACGGCTGGCCGATTTCGGATCTGCCTACTCCATGGAAAATCTGCAAAGCGCTGTGGACACCCTGGTCCACGGTTCCAACACCCTGTTCATCCTGATCGGGGCGGTCATGGTCCTGGCCATGCACGCCGGCTTTGCCTTCCTCGAAGTCGGCACCGTCCGGCAGAAGAACCAGGTCAATGCGCTGTCGAAGATCCTCAGTGACTTCGCCGTCTCGACCCTGGCCTATTTCTTTATAGGCTATTGGATCTCCTACGGCGTGAGCTTCCTGCAACCGGCGGCGGTGATCAGTGCCGATCACGGCTACGGCCTGGTGAAGTTCTTCTTCCTGCTGACCTTCGCCGCGGCGATCCCGGCGATTATCTCCGGTGGCATCGCCGAGCGCGCGCGTTTTGTGCCGCAATTGTGCGCCACGGTGCTGATCGTGGCCTTTGTCTACCCGTTTTTCGAAGGGCTGGTGTGGAACGGCAACTTCGGGGTGCAGGCCTGGTTGCAGCAGCGCTTTGGTGCCGGCTTCCATGACTTTGCCGGCTCGGTGGTGGTGCACGCCATGGGAGGCTGGCTGGCCCTGGCCGCGGTGCTGTTGCTGGGGCCGCGCAATGGCCGCTACCGCGACGGCAAGCTGGTGGCGTTCGCGCCGTCGAGCATTCCGTTCCTGGCCCTGGGCTCGTGGATCCTGATTGTCGGCTGGTTCGGCTTCAACGTCATGAGCGCCCAGACCTTGCAGGGCGTCAGCGGGCTGGTGGCGGTGAACTCGCTGATGGCCATGGTGGGCGGTACGGTGGCGGCGCTGATCTTCGGCCGCAACGACCCCGGCTTCCTGCATAACGGCCCGCTGGCCGGGCTGGTGGCGATCTGCGCCGGCTCGGACCTGATGCACCCGGTGGGCGCCTTGATCACCGGCGCCATTGCCGGAGCGCTGTTCGTCTGGTGCTTCATCGCCGCGCAGAGTCAATGGAAGATCGACGACGTGCTCGGGGTCTGGCCGTTGCATGGCCTGTGCGGTGTATGGGGCGGCATTGCCTGCGGGATCTTTGGCCAGAGTGCCCTGGGCGGCCTGGGTGGGGTCAGCCTGGTCAGCCAGTTGATCGGCACCGGCCTCGGGGTGGCGGTGGCGCTGCTGGGCGGCCTGGCCGTGTATGGGGTGATCAAGGCGGTCTGCGGGCTGCGCCTGACCCAGGAACAGGAGTACTACGGCGCCGACCTGTCGCTGCACAAGATCGGCGCGGTGAGCCAGGACTGAGACGACGCCCCTGCTATTGATGACCCTGGGCGCTCGCCGCCCGGGGTTTGGTCTGGGTGGCTTCAACCGGCTTGCAGGCGTGCTTCGCAAGCCTCGATGGCCGCCTGCGGGCCGGACACCAGCACCCGGTCGCCGGCTTGCAGGCGCGGGCTGGGGTTCAGCGGCAGGTCGTTGCCATTGCGTTGCACCCCGCGTATATCCACGCCCAGTGCCTCCAGGCCCAACTCCTGCAATGGCCGGTTGCAGGCGTGGGCATCGGCGTCGAGGTTGACCGCGTGCATCTGCACCGTCGGCGGTTCGCGGTTGTCCTGGGCGCTGTTCTGGGTGCCGTGATAGAAGCCGTGCAACAGTTGGTAGCGGCTGTGGCGCACTTCATCCACGGTGCGCTGCACTCGCTGCTCCGGCAGGCCGAGCATGATCAGGGCATGGGAGGCGAGCATCAGGCTCGACTCCAGCAGTTCGGGCACCACTTCGTTGGCGCCGGCGGCCTTGAGTTCCGCCAACTGGCTGTCATCGCGGGTGCGCACCAGGATCGGCACCGTGCGGTCCAGGCGGCGCGCCGCCTTGAGCACCGTCAGCGCGATATCGCTCTTGTCCACTGCGATCACCAGCAGCCGCGCCCGTTCCAGGCCGACTGCGGCCAGGAGGTCGCCGCGCCGGCAGTCGCCGTAGTGCACGCAGCTTTCTCCCGCAGACGCTTCCTGGACCCGCACCGGATCATCGTCCAGGGCGATGTAGCGCAGTTGCTCGTGGCGCAGGAAGCGGCCAATGGACTGGCCGACGCGGCCATACCCGCAAATCAGTACATGGCCTTGCAGCTCGGCGTTCTGCGCGCTGATTTCCTCCAGTTGCGCGGCCTGGTTGGGCTTGCGGTGCAGGCGGGCGGTGATGACCGGCGCCGCTCGCAGCAACAGCGGGGTTACCAGCATCGAGCAGAAGGTGGCGGCCAGCAGCAGGCTGCTGATGTCGGGCGGGATCATCTGGCTGAGCTGCATCTGCGCCATCAGGGCGAAGCAGAATTCACCGCCCTGGGCCAGGGCCAGGCCGCTGCGCCAGGCGGTTTCGCCATCGCTGCCGCGCAGCTTGAGCAGGGTCGCCACCACCGAACCCTTGATCAGCAGCAGGGCCAGGGTCAGGCCGGTGATCAGCAGGGCATGGTCGATGAACAGTTGCAGGTCGATGAGCATGCCGATGCTGACGAAGAACAGCCCCAGCAGAATGTCGCGGAACGGGCGGATGTCGGCCTCGATCTGATGCCGGTAATGGCTTTCCCCCAGCAGCATGCCGGCGAGGAAGGCCCCCAGGGCCGGTGACAGGCCCAGCAGGTGGGTGAGCCAGGCGGTGAGCAGGACGATCACCAGGGCCAGCAGCACAAAGAGTTCGGCGGAGTGCGAAGCGGCCACTTCATGGAACAGCCGCGGCAACAGCCAGCGGCTGGCCAGCAGCAGGCCGACGAACAGCACCACGGTCTTGCCCAGGGTCGCCGGCAGGGCCCAGTACCAGGCGTGCTCGCTGCTGCCGGCGAAGACCGGCACCAGGGTCAGCAACAGCACCGCCACCACGTCCTGGAACAGCAGCACGCCAATGGCGTTCTGCCCGTGGCTGCTGAAGATCTCGCCAAGGCTGGTCAGTTCCTTGCTGACGATAGCGGTGGAGGACAGGGCCAGCCCGGTACCGAGCATCAGCGCTGCGGTCAGGGGCATGCCGAACAGGGCCAGGAGGACCCCGAGGATCAAGCCGGTGCACAGCACTTGCAGGCTGCCCAGGCCAAACACCACGTGGCGCAGGGCAAGCATCTTCGACAAGGAGAACTCCAGGCCCAGGGAGAACAGCAGGAATACCACCCCCAGTTCCGCCAGGTCGGGCAGGTCTTCACTGTCGTTGACCCAGTCCAGCGCAGTGGGGCCGACCATCAGGCCCACCGACAGATAGCCCAGCACCGGGGGCAGGCTCAGGCGCCGGAACAACGCAATCACCACCAGCGAGGAGGCAAGAATGATCAGCAGATTGGCAAACAACGGGCATCTCCGGACAGGGGGCGGGCAAGGCAAAGCCTAGAGGCAAAAAAAGGCGCGAGGATTACCCGGGCCGCAGAGAGTGACGCTGATTCAGGTCATTGTTTGTCGAGAATGTCTCATATTCATGAGCCTTCGCTATGCTCAGAAATTGTCGATAAAGGCGGTGCCCGGGTGACGGGGTTATCCACAGGACCCTGCCAGTGAGGTGCCGGAGAGGTGTATGGAGCGTCTGTATTCACTGCAAGGGTTGCGGGGCGCCGCGGTGTTGGGCGTGGTGCTGTTCCACATGATGTCGGTGGAAATCAAGTATTCGGGCGGTGACATCCTGCTGCCGGTCATGCTGAATTTCTTCCAGCTCGGGGTCGACCTGTTCTTTGTCATCAGCGGCTTCGTGATGGTCATCGTCAGTCGTGGGCGCTTTCAGAAAACCGTCGAGACCCAGCGCTTCCTGTTCAACCGCCTGTCCCGGATTTACCCCACCTACTGGCTGTATTTCTTCATCACCCTGGGGGTGTATCTGTGGCAGCCGGCGCTGGTGAACAGCTCCCACGGCGGCTCCAACCTGTGGATGTCCTTCCTGCTGCTGCCCAATGACCGGGTGCTGCTGGTGATGGTGGCCTGGTCGCTGCTGTTCGAGCTGTGGTTCTACCTGATGTTCACCCTGTTCCTGTTCTTCAAGGAAAAGCGCCTGCCGCTGATCCTGCTGCTGTGGGCGGTGGCGCTGGTGGTGTTCAACCTGCTGCAGAACTGGCAGGACTATTCCCCGGCGCTTAAGATCATCCTCCATCCCTACGCCCTGGAGTTCATTGCCGGCAGTGCCCTGGCGCTGTTCTTCTACGGACCCCATAGCGCCAGGGTGCCGACGGCGCTGGTCTGGGTCGCGCTGGCGGCGGCTCTGCTGGTGGGGTTTCCGCTGATCTACGCCTACCAGCTGTTCTTCACCGAGGGCTTGCCGAGGATGCTCGCGGTGGGCCTGACCTTCGGTACCCTGACCCTGTCCCTGGCCTTGCTGGAGCGGCGGCAACTGATCCGTATGCCAGGGTTTCTTACAGCCACCGGTGATATGTCTTACACCATCTATCTATCCCACTTACTGGTGCTGGGGGTCGTCGGCCGGGCCTGGCAGGTGATCGGCGCCTGGCCCGAGAGCTATGTGGATAACCTGGCCTTCATCGTGCTGATGATGACGGCGGTGGTCTGCTATGGCTGGGTTGGCTATCACTTTTATGAAAAGCCGATCCTCGATCGTGCCACGGCCTACTGCAAGCGCCGGTTCAGTACCGCCCCCCGGCGCAAACACTACGATCCGGTGTAGTCGTCCGGTCCTTCCTGCTTACTCGGGTAGCCATCGATGCCGAAAGTGCTCAACGCAAACCTCGACGCGCTGAAAGTCCTGCTGGCGGTGATGGTGGTGGCGCTGCACTGCAAGCTGCTGGGGGGCAATTACACCTGGGTCGGCTACTTGCTGTGCAACGGCCTGTTCCGGGTGGCGGTGCCGACGTTCTTCATCATCAACGGCTACTACCTCTTCCAGACCCTGGAGAGCGGCCATTCCTTCGCCCAGTGGTTCAAGCGCGGCCTTCTGCTCTACCTGTTCTGGATGCTGGTCTACAGCCCGCAGTACATCGACCCGAGCACGATCGCCAGCCTGGGCGGGGTGCTGGGGGTCGTGAAGAAGCTGCTGATCGGCTATTTCCACCTCTGGTACCTGGTGGGCATGCTCGGCGGCGCAGCGATGCTGCTGGTGCTGCGTCGCTGGCGTTCAAGTGCGCTGATCGGCCTGGCCCTGACGGCGTTCCTCATCGGTCTGGGCCTGCAGTACGCGCGGGTCTACTACGAACTGCCCAACGGCTTTCTCCAGCACTTCAATCAGAACGACTACACCGCGCGCAATTTCCTGTTCATGGGCTTCCCGTTCATGGCCATCGGCTTTCTTTGTGCCCGGCATCGCTTGGCAGAGCGGCTCAGCCGGCGCGGGGTGTGCTGCTGGCTGGTGCTGGGGTTGGGGCTGATCCTGGCCGAGGCGGCGCTGAACTTCGCCCTGCGCGCCGATGTAGAGCAGAATTTCGACTTCCTCGCCTCGTTGCTGGTTATTGCCCCGGCCCTGTTCCTGTTGCCCCAGGTGTACTTCCGGGCCTCCCGGAGCAACTTCGCGGCCAAGCTGTCTTCGGCGGTGTATTACGTGCATCCCTGGTTCATCTTCGGCGCCTTGTCCCTGGGCATGGCCTATGGCAACGGCATGGCCGGGCTGGTCCTGCTGCTGGCCTTTGGCGTTGCGCCGCTGTTGATCATGGCCAGTCGCCGGGTCCGTTTCATTCTCTGAGGGCGCTTGGTCGACGGCTTTTTCTCTCGGGCCTAGAATAGGCACCTGTTCTTTTTTGGTTGCCCAGTCATGCCCCCTGAATGCCAATTGTTCGGCACCCTTGGATGCCACCTGTGCGAACTGGCCGAGGCCGAGCTGATGCCCCTGGTGGAACACGGCCTGATGGTCGAACTGGTGGATATCGCCGACAGCCAGCAACTGTTCGACAGCTACGGCCTGCGCATCCCGGTACTGCGCCGGGTGGATACCGGCGCCGAGCTGGGCTGGCCCTTCGACGCCGAGCAAGTGGTGGCCTTCCTGCGCTGATGCACCAGGGGGGGCAGGGTTTCCGCCCGTCGCTCATCGTGCGAATTCATTGGCGAGAGCTCTCGATTGGTTTACTGTATGCATATACAGCTATCGAGGAGTCTCGCCATGTCTCTCACTTTCCTGACCGGTACCGAACGCTCGCAACCGATGCCAGCCCGCTTTGCGCCGCTGGGTGACAGCGAGCCTGCCGCGTTGGCCGATGGCCCCAGCGGCAGCGGTTTTTCCCTCGACCGGACCCTGGGCCTGGGCGCGCCGCAGATCCATGGCCTGCTGGTGGACGATGACAACCTGCTGGGGTTCGGCATCTACCCCGGTGACCGGTTGATCGTCGACCGCTCGGCCACTCCGGCGGTCGACCAGTACCTGGTGGTTCGGGCCCAGGGCGCCAGCGAATACTCGCTGCGCCTGCTGGCGCCCGATCCTCGTGGCGGCTTGCTGCTCAAGGCGGCGCGCCCTTCAATCCCCTCCATCGTTCTGGATGACCTGGGCTCGATCGAGATCTGGGGCGTGGTGTTGTGGGTGGTCAGTTATGTGGGGCGCAAGCAGCCCTGATGAGTGTGGTGGACGCTTCAAACCGTTAAAGGAATAGATGATGGTCAATGTCGAACAACTGAAAAACAGCGTGAACAGCATGCCCACCGATGTGGTGCGTGAAGCGGTGCTTGAGCTGCGCCTGGACGGGTTGGTCACCGAAGGCAAGACGCCTTTCAACAAGCTGCACTTCAACACCTGCTTTGCCGAGATCGAAGCCTTGTTCCAGCGTGCGGGCTACCACCGGCAACTGGACGTGGTGGGTTACCAGGGGCTGTTGTACGCCCTCTACGATCCGGGCCGCTGGGAGGCGGTGGATGTATTGCGCTGGCTCAAGGAGTTCACCGAGGCCGCGGCCCAGGCCAAGCAGTCCTGCGCCTGAAACCTCGGAAACTGTTCCTAGGTTCCTTGTGGCGGCTGTTGGATAATGCCGCCCTGCATTGATCCTTCGAGCTTTTTGTATGTCATCCGCACCTTTTTCCGCTGCACAGCATCAGGCCAGTACCCTGTACCTGCCCCCGGGCTCCTGGGCGACGGTGCTGGATTGTCTGTGTGATCACTTCAAGGCCATCAGCCGCGAACAGTGGCTGGACCGTATCGCCCGTGGCCGGGTGCTGGACGGGCAGGGCCAGCCCATCAGTCTGGAGCTGGCCTATCGCGAAGGCTTGAGGATTCACTACTTTCGCGAGGTGCCGGATGAAAAGGTGATTCCGGTCGAGGAAACCATCCTCTACGCCGATGAGCATCTGGTGGTGGCGGACAAGCCGCACTTTCTGCCGGTGACCCCGGCAGGAGAGTACGTCGAGCAGACGTTGCTGCGGCGCTTGATCCGGCGCCTGGGCAACCCGCACTTAGTGCCCCTGCATCGTATCGACCGGCATACGGCTGGGCTGGTGCTGTTCTCCGCGAACCCAGACAGTCGCTCGGCCTATCAGGCGCTGTTTCCCACCCGCAAGATAGAAAAACGCTACGAGGCGATTGCCGCTGCCTTGCCGCAGTTGAACTTTCCGCTGCTGCACAAGAGCCGGCTGGTGGACGGTGAGCCCTTCTTCCGCATGCAAGAAACGCAGGGGCCAAGCAATACTGAAACAGCCATCGAGGTCAGGGAGAAACACGGCGAGCTGTGGCGTTACGCCCTGTACCCGGTCACGGGCAAGAAGCACCAACTGCGGGTGCATATGAATGCCCTAGGAGCGGCGATCTGCAACGATCCCTTTTATCCTGAGGTGCTCAAGGACATCGAGGACGACTATGCCCGGCCGCTGAAGCTGCTGGCCCAGGGGCTGCGTTTCATCGACCCGTTGACCGGGCAGGAACGCGAGTTCGAGAGCCGCATCAGCCTGCAGTGGTGAATACCCCAGGCGCAGAAACAATAAAACCCGCACCAGGCGGGTTTTATTGTTTTCAGGTCGACAACCGTCAGGCTTACAGCTCTTTGACGGTACGGACCTGATCCTTGTTGATGCGAGTCTGCTTGCCGTCCAGCTGTTCAAACTCGTAGAAACCGGAATCCTTGTCGTATTTAGGGGTATCGACGGCCTGGATTTCGCGACCGTCATTCAAGGTGATCACTGTCGGCGAGGCGCAACCGGCGAGAGTGGCCAGGCCCAGTGCGAGCATGAGAGTGGCGAGGGTCCGTTGAGTCATTGTGTGTCTCCGAAATGAGTACTTTTGAGTGCTGGTCTTCAGACGTATACAACGTCTGCAAGTTCCTTGGCCAGGGACATTCTGCCACGTTGCCGGGCAGATCGCAGGCGTTCGCCGCGGCAGATTAGCCGAGTTCGCAACAGCGTCTACCCACTGGGGGCTATTGCCGAGGCCACAGCGGCGGCAGGCTGGAGCGCTGTGATATAACAACGGGCTGTTTCTCCTACCTTTGGATCGAGCCTATGAAAGCCAAGGCTGATGTACCTTTTGCGCCGCTGAACATTGCGGTACTGACTGTCAGTGATACCCGCACCCTGGAAACCGACACCTCCGGGCAGGTCTTTGTCGAGCGCCTGGGCGCCGCCGGCCATCGTCTGGCGGCACGGGTGCTGCTCAAGGACGATCTGTACAAGATCCGCGCCCAGGTCGCGACCTGGATTGCCGACGACGTGGTGCAGGTGGTGCTGATCACCGGCGGTACCGGCTTCACTGGCCGTGACAGCACCCCGGAAGCCGTGGCCTGCCTGCTGGACAAGCAGGTCGACGGCTTTGGCGAACTGTTCCGGCAGATATCGGTCGCCGATATCGGCACCTCCACTGTGCAGTCCCGGGCACTGGCAGGGCTGGCCAATGGGACCCTGGTGTGCTGCCTGCCGGGTTCCACCAATGCGGTGCGCACCGGCTGGGACGGCATCCTCGCCGAACAGCTGGATTCGCGGCACCGGCCGTGCAATTTCGTTCCTCACCTGAAACAGGCGGCACCCTGTGAATCCCGCGGGTAAGCCGGGCAAGCAGGGCGCCCTGATGCCGGTGGAAGAGGCATTGGAGCGCCTGTTGGCGATGGCCGGTTCGGCCCCCATCCTCGAGCGTGAGCGCTTGCCGTTGGCGGCGACTCAGGGCCGGGTGCTGGCCGAGGCGCTGATCTCCAGCCTGGACCTGCCGCCCTGGCCCAACAGCGCCATGGACGGTTACGCCCTGCGCCTGGAGGACTGGCGGGGGGAACCCCTGCCGGTCAGTCAGCGGATCTTTGCCGGTCAGGCGCCTGAGCCACTGCAGCCCGGGACCTGCGCGCGGATTTTCACCGGTGCGCCGGTGCCGGCCGGGGCGGACTGCGTCGAGATGCAGGAAAACGCCCAGGTCCAGGACGATCAGCGCGTGCTGTTTAGCGAACCTCTGCAACTGGGTCAGAACATTCGCCCTCAGGGCCAGGAAACTACGGTGGGCGAGCAGGTGCTCGCGGCTGGCACTCGCCTGGGGCCGATCGAGCAAGGCCTGGCTGCCTCCCTGGGCTGCGCCGAGCTTGAAGTGGTGCGCCGGGTCCGGGTGGCGGTGCTGTCCACCGGTGACGAACTGGTGGAACCTGGCCAGCCCCTTGGGCCGGGCCAGATCTACAACAGTAACCGGGTGGTGCTGTGCAGTTGGTTGCAGCGCCTGGGCTGTGAGGTGCTGGATGCGGGAATCCTCCCTGACGATCTGGCCGCGACCCGCCAGCGCCTGGCGGAACTGGGGGGGGTCGACCTGATCCTGTCCACCGGTGGTGTCTCGGTGGGGGAGGCGGACTTCCTGGGCATCGCCCTGCGCGAAGAGGGCGAGCTGGCCCTGTGGAAGCTGGCGATCAAGCCCGGCAAGCCGCTGACCTTCGGCCATTTTCGCGGTGTGCCGGTGATCGGCCTGCCCGGCAATCCGGCATCGACCCTGGTGACCTTCGCCCTGCTGGCGCGCCCCTACCTGTTGCGTCGCCAGGGCATACAGCAGGTGCAGCCCCTGAGCTTCCAGGTGCCGGCGGGTTTTGTCTGGCCCCAGCCCGGCAATCGCCGCGAATACCTGCGGGGGCGCCTGGAGAACGGGCAGGCGATTATCTACCGCAACCAGAGCTCGGGCGTGTTGCGCAGTGCGGCCTGGGCCGAAGGGCTGGTGGAGGTGCTTGAAGGGCGGACCCTGGTGCAGGGCGATCGGGTCAACTTCATTCCCCTGAGTGAAGTGCTGGATTGACCCCGGCAGCGCGGGCCCGGCTGCCACCGGCCCGCGCCGAGCGGTTTAACGCAGCAGCAACAGCAGCAACAGGCCGAAGCGGCTGTGCAAACCCCAGGTCACCAGGCCCGCCAGCAGTGCAGCGGCCAGTACCGCCCTGGCCAGGCGCTTGAGCCACGACAGGTGCCGACAATGACGCGGCAGCGGCTGCGAGGAGAGAGGCAGGTCGAGCTCCCGGGGGGAGCGGGCGGTCACCCAGGGCTGGCCCTGCAGATGCTTGAGCGGTGATCGCGCTTGTGGATAAAACTCCTTGTCTTTCATGACGGTGCACTTCCTTGTATGAGGCGTCAGTGCCTGACATGCACAGTCACTGATTGGCCCCGCAGGGTCAATTCAGGTGATTCTCTTTCTTCGGTCAGAAAATTCACTTTAGGCCTGGGGGCTCGGTTCAGGCATAGGGGCTGTCCCAATAGCGCTTGTACATGCCGAGCTTTCTTTTCAGGCCCAGGGGCAGGTAGCGCTCCTGCTGGCTGAGTTTGTAGGCGAAGAGCTTCACCGCGTTGCGCAGCAGCGACCCGGGCCACTGCCCCAGGCGTCCGGGGCCGAGGAAGCGCAGTTCGGACTGGACGTAGCGCAGGCCTTCGCCACCGGCGCCACCGAAGGCCTGGCGGATCCAGGGTTCCCGGGCATGGAATACGCCAATGTCGAAGTAGCGGCGGAACTCTTCCTTGAGGCTGTAGTTATGGGAGTGGCGGCAGCAGGCGCTGCCTTCATAGGCAACCTTCCAGCCGGCCAGCAGCATCTTCGCGCCCACATACATGTCTTCGGACAGGATCACGTGGTTGGGAAAGCCGCCGACCTGCATCAGCGCTTCGCGCCGGTAGGCGGAAAACGAGTTGGACATGAAGGCGGTCTTGATCCCCAGTACCGGCACATCGGCCAGGCTTTTCACCTGGGAAGTCGGCGGGTAGTTGAACAACCGCGCATGGCTGGCCAGGGGGCTGGCATCGAGGTGCGGCAACTGGCGACCGCATACTGCTCCCACTTGCGGGTCGGCGAAGGGCGCGACGATGCGGGCGAGACCTTCGGCATCCTCCAGGTAGGCATCCTGGGTCATGAACACATAGAGGTCGTAATCGGCGTTGCGCTCCACCATCAGTTGCCGGGTGCCGCCGTGGTTGAAGTCGCGGCTGTCGATGCGCAGCACATTGGCGCAGCGTGCCAGCGCCAGCTCGTAGGTGCCGTCGCTGGAGCTGGAGTCGACGATCAGGGTATCGAAGGGCGCGCTCTGGATTTCCAGGGAATCCAGCAGCCGCGCCAGGTCCTGGCAACCGTTGTAGGTGGGAATCACACAGGCCACGCGCAGTGTCGACATTGTCCAAGCCTCCGGTTCAGGTCAGGTTCTGGCGCCAGGGCCGCAGCCAGGCCGCGAGGATCAGCAACAGCAGCAGGCCGCAGGCGCTGCTCAGGCCCAGTTGCCACCAGATCGAGGTCAGCGGATGCAGGAACAGCGCCGCCAGGGCCATGCCACCCAGGCCGATCAGCCAATGACTGCGCCAAGGCACCAGCCCCAGCAACTGCTGGCGGCGCATCAGCAGCAGGCCGGTGAGGATCACCCCGCAGATCGCCGCCAGGGCGATGCCGATCAAACCGAGGAAATACGGCAGCGCCGCCAGCAGCAGGGCATTGAGCAGGCTGCCGGCCAGTTCGCAATTGAGCGGCATGCGGGTGTCGCCGGCGGCATAGGCGTAGCGCGCCAGCAGGGCGTTCCAGGCGCCGAACATCAGCGGTACCGAGAACCAGGCCAAGAGCTCCGGCAAGGGGCTGTCCGCCGCTTGATTGGGCAGCAGCAGGTGCACCAGCGCGGCGGCGGCGCCAATCAGCCCGACCACTGCAGGAATGGTCAGCAGGGTGGCGCTGCTCAGGCCTTTGCGCAGCAGGTCCAGGCGCTGTTCGCCGGAGCTGCCGCTCATCAGCCCGAGCAGCACCTGGTTGAGGCTCATCAGGGCGATCAGCGGCAGGTTGATCAGCTTGCGTGCCAGGTTGATCCAGGTGACCGCCCCTTCACCCAGCAATGAGGCCGCCATGCGCTCCAGCAGGGCCAGGCCCTGGCTGGCGAGGTTGCTGCTCAGCAGCGGGCCGATGCGTTGCAGCAACTCGCGCCCGGCCCCGGGCGCGGCCTGCATGCGCCAGGGCCGCCAGCCATCGTGCAGCAGGCTAGGCAACAGCACCGTTGGCATCAGCAGGCTGCCGAGCACACAGGCCGCGGCCAGCCCGGTGGGGGTGGCGGCATGGTGCAGGCTCGCCAGGTAGATCACTGGCGGCAGGTTGAACAGCAGCGAGCCCAGGCCCGCCAGGACAAAGCGGGCGCGAGCCTGCAGAGGGACGCAGAACAAGCCGTGGAGAATGAACCCCGGCGCGCACCAGGCCAGCCAGTGCAGGCCGCCGCTGGCCAGGGAATAACCGTCGCTGCCCAGGCCGGGGCCGATCAGGCGTACCCATAGCGGCGCGCCGAGGCTCAGCAGCAGCGCCAGCAGCAGCCCACACAGCAACAGGCGGGGGGCCAGGGCACTGAGCCAGGCCTGTTGCTCCCCGGCCGAGCGCTGCTGGTACAGCGGCAGCGCGGCGGCGCTCAGCAGGCCCGCAGCCAGGGCCATGCGCAGGGCCTCGGGCAGGAACATCGCCACCAGGAAACCATCGCTCTGGCCACCGGCGCCCCAGGCCGCCACCAGCAGCCATTCCCGGGCAAAGCCGGCGGCCAGCCCGGTCAGGGTGGCCAGGGTCAACCACAGCGTCGCGCCGAACATGGGCCGGGCTTAGTGGAACAAAGTGAACAGGCCTTTGCCGCCCACTTTGTAGTTGAGGTTGCGGCAGCGCTCGCCCTTGATCGCCGCGTCCGGCCCGCTGACGATGGCGTAGGGCGGTACCGGCTTGGACACCACGGTCTGCCCGCCGACCACCGCGCCTTCGCCGATCTCGGCGCCAAACGACAGCAGGGCGCGGCTGGCGATCCAGGCGTAGTCATGGATGTAGATCGGCCCGCCTACCGCCCAGAATTCCGGCTCCTTGAGGTCGTGGCCACCGGCGATGATCAGCACATGGGAGGCGATGGTCACATGGTCGCCAATGATCAGCCCGCCCCGGGCGTCCAACTGGCAGTGCCAGGCCACGGTACTGTCCTGGCCGATGCGCAGGCTGTCGACACCCAGCACCTCGGTATTGCGCCACACTGTGGAGCCCTTGCCGATCTTCGCGCCGCCAAGGCGCAGCCAGAACAGGCGCAGGGTGTGGCTGGGGATCTTGCAGATGAGGATGTTGTAGATCTGCTCCCAGACCCGAAGCATGCGGTCGCGCAGGGTCGGCCAGTTGATTCCGTACATGGGAATCAGCGCCCCCTTGAGTTCGCGGCCCAGCAGTTTGTAGAAGCGCCGGGGCAGGGGCGGCTCGATCTTCGATTCGATGTTCAGGTAGCTGATGTAGGTCAGCACGTTGCCCTTGAGCGGTTGCTCGAACACGACATCGTTCTCCAGCATCCACTGATAGGCCGCCTCCAGTTCTGCAAGGCTCACCCCCATTTTCTGCGCATAGTCAGGCAAGGCCTGTTTCAGGTTCTGCGAGTGGAAGAGGCGATGTTTCATGGCTGGATTCCTGAGGGTGGGGAGTCTGGAGTAACCCTGGGCGCCGCAGCGCCGGCCTTGAGTCGCAGGCGTCTGGCTTCATGCAGGTTCAGGCCCAGCAGCAGCCAGAACAGGGCGATCAACACCTGGGTGAAGCTGAAGTAATGGTCGAACAGGCCGCTGATCAGTGCGGCGCTGAGGCCGGCCCCGCTGCCCAGCCAGAGGGCGTTGTCCCGATTCAACTGGATGGCCACCCCGGGAACCCGGGTTTCCCGCCACCAGCTCCAGATCACCGCGACGAACAGCAGCATGCCGGGCACGCCGATCTTGTAGATGTAGTTCAGCCACAGGTTGGAAATCCCCCACAGGCCGGTGCCGGGCACGGGTGGGTCGACCTTGAAGCCGATGCCGAAGGGGAACATCGCCATGGCGGCGGGGAAGTGCGAGTACTCGTCGACCCGCACGCTGGTGCTGGCATCGTTGGAGGTGAACAGGGTCAGCAGGCGGTCCTGCAAGGGCGGATAGGACATCAGCAGCAAGGCCCCGAGAACGAAGCCACCCATCAGCATGCGTCCGGTGTAGGGCACCCGCTGGCGGGCCATCCAGATCAGCACGATCAGCAGGCTGAGCAAGGCTCCGCGAGAACCGGAGAGCAGCAGCCCGGCGGCCCCCAGCAAGGCCACCGCCAGGCCGAGTTTACGCTGCCAGCCGCTGCGGGTCAGGCCGAAACAGAAGGCCAGGGGCAGCAGCAGGGCCATGGCGCCGCCAGTGACGTTGGGGTGCATCCACGGCGAGCCCATGCGATTGGCCAGGGCGCTGAGGCTGTCGCCCAGTACCGCGATGCCGCCGTAGCCGAGCTTTTCGAGGATCGGGGTCATGGCCGTGGCGCTGCCGTTCTTCAGAAACACCGGGATCGACAGCAGCAGGAGCAGCAGGGTCCCCAGCAACAGGCCACAGACCAGTTGCTCCCGGGCCTTGGCTTGCTGCAACAGGCGTCGCACCAGAAACAGCGCCGAGAGGTTGAGCAACCAGCGGACCCAGTTCACCGGGCCATTGCCATCGGCGTTCACCGTCACCTGGCCGATGATGAAGGGCAGGGCACTGAAGGCCATCAGGGCCAGCAGCAGCTTCTCGGTACGCAGCAGCCTGGGCGGCCGGGGCAGATTGGAGAACAGCCCCTGGGCCAGGATGCTGGCCCAGACCAACAGCAGCAGGGCTTCGGAGACGGTGGTGCGCAGGCCGATCTGCACCGTCGAATAGGGCAGGAAGGTCGCCAGTACCGCGAACAGCAGCAGCCCGCGCATGGGCTGGCGGACCACGGTCACCGCCGCTGCGATGCCGACCATCAGCACCAGCACCTTGAACGCTGGCAGCAACCAGATCAGCACGCCGAAAACCAGGCCGAAGATCAGCGCCAGCGGCAGGGCGATGGGCATTACTTGAGCTCCTCGAGCAATTCATTGAAGCGCTGGCGATAGGCATCCTCGGCGTAGCCGGCCGCCCAGGCCTTGAGGGGGGCGGGGTCTTCCGGCGGGGCGCTGGCCAGTTGCACCATCAACTGGCTCAGCGCGGCGCTGTCGGTGGGCGAGAAGCGCGGGCTGCCCGCCGGGGTGATCTCGTCCAGGGCCGAGCCGCTGGCCACCGCCACCGGAGTGCCGACACTCAGGGCCTCGATCACCGGCAGGCCGAAGCCCTCGGCGTAGGAGGGCTGCCACAGGCGCTGGGCCTGGCGGTACACCCCATGCAACTGGCTGTCGCTGAGGTCGCTGAGAAAGTGCAGGCCATGCACGGCGCGCAGCTCGCTGGGCAGGTGTTCCGGTGCGCCGATCAGCACCAGTTCCGGTACATCCGGGGATTGCTGGCGTGCGGCCTGCCAGGCAGCGACGAACCAGGGAATGTTCTTGCGCGGCTCGCGGGTGCCCACCGCCAGCCAGTAGCGCTCGGGCAGTTGCAGGTCGCGGATGTCGGCGGGTTCGCCCTGGAAACCGGTAACCAGGTTGGGCAGCACCCGGACCTTGTCCCGGGCCTCGGGAAAGAGCTTCACCAGTTCGTCGGCGGTGTACTGCGAAGGTGTCCAGATGCGGTCCGCCTGCTTCACCGAGTGGCCGATGGAGAGCTTGTCGGTGAGGCCATAGACCCGCTCCTTGAGCCGCGAGCCATGGCTGTTGGTCAGGGTCAGTTGGAACAGGTCATGCAGTTGCAATACATAGCGCAGGTTCTTAGGTTTCCTGCCCAGGGGCAGGCCCATGTTGAAGTTGCAGATGTACAGCTCCACCTCGGCCTCACGCAGGGCCTCGGGCAGAAAACCGCCCTCGAAGCGCAGCCGGTTCGGCAGGCGATGCACCCCCTGCAGTGGTGCGCCCCACCTGGGGCAATGCACCCGGCGGCGCAGCGGATGGTCTTCCGGGGCGACGCCGAACAATTGCAGGCTGACCTGCGGATTGGCGCGCAGGGCGTCTTCCAGTGCCAGGTTCTGCCGGCCGATACCACTGTTGCTGTAGCCCGCGGCGGGGCGGTAATCCAGACCTATGCGCATACGGACACTTCTTCTTTGTCAGAGGGGAGTTGGTGATAGACCGCTTCCAGCTGGGCCGCCGCGGCGCTCCAGTCATGGTGGGCCAGCACGTAGTCGCGCCCGGCGGCGCCGATGCGTTGCAGGCGCTCGGGATCGGCCAGGGCCTGGGCGAGAATCTGCGCCAGGGCCCCGGGGTCTTCGCTGCCCAGGTAATGCTGGCCGTTCTCCACCTGCAGCCCGGAGCTGCCCTGGGCCGTGGTGACTACCGGCAGGCCGGCGGCCATGGCCTCCAGGACCTTGAGCTTGGAGCCGCCGCCCTGGCGCAGCGGGGCGAAGAACAGCGCCGAGCGCCGTTGCAGGTCCCGCAGGTCGGGGACAAAACCCTGCCACTCGATGCGCGGGTCGGTCCAGCGCTGGCGGAAACTGTCCGGCAGGGCGTAGCCGCAGATAGCGAAGTGCACCTCGGGGTTGATGGCCCACAGGCGCGGCAGTATCTCTTCCAGGGCCCATTGCACCGCATCCAGGTTGGGGCTGTATTCGTAGTTGCCGATAAACAGCAGGCGCTGGCTGCCAAGGTCCGGTTGCACCGCGGCGTAGTGCCCGCAGTCCACGCCGTTGACCACCACCGCGGCCGGTTTGCCACTCAGCCGGGCCAGGGTCAGGGCGTCCTGTTCGGTCACCGCGATGACCCGGGCCGCCTGCTGGAACACCCGGCGTTCCCAGCGCCGGTAGCGCCATTGGTCGTAACGGGTAAAGGGTTTCGACCAGGCCGGCAGGCGGTCGTAGCTGGCGGCACCGAGGGCCGACTCGACGTTGTGTTCGGTGAGGATGAACGGGCGCTGCAATTGCTTGAGCGGCTGTTCGAAGGGCTGGAAGCTGTAGCTGTGCTCGATCTGGATCACGTCCCAGGGTTCCTCCAACAGCTCGCGAAAACGCTGTTGCAGCGGCACGGCCAAGCCGTTGACGTCGGCCAGCATGGGGTAGGGCGCGAACAGCACCGAGAACAGGGTCTTGAGGCTGCGCAACGGCCGCCGCGGCAGCACGATCAGGCGTTCCAGCCAGGGCTCCAGGGCCGCGCGGGTGGCGTCGTCCAACGGGGTTTTCGATTGCACCAGCAAGGTGATGCGGTGCCCGCGGGCGGCCAGGGCCCGCAGCAGGTGGTATTGCCGGGTCTTGCCGCCGCTGGTGGCGGGCCAGGGCAGGTAGGGCAGGGTCCAGAGGATTTTCATGCTCACCACACCAACAGTTGCAGGCTGGTTTTCAACGGCACGCTCAGGCCCGCTTGCCCGCTCAGCTCGGTGCGGGTGCCGGTCAGCGGATCATGCAGCGTGGCCGCGTTGAGCCCGGGAACCTGCAGGCTGGCGCCGCTGGCGCTCCAGAACATCCAGACGTGGGAGCCGTCGGGCCGGGTCCAGGCGATGCTGTACAAGTCGCTCGGGGCGTTGCTCAGGCCGGGGGGATCAGCCGGGGCCAGGCTCGGCCCGGTGGTGTCGAGAAAATACTTGAGGGCGTTGTAGACCGGCTTGGGTTCGCCGGCCAGGTCCACCAGCCCGTAGGACTGGTCGCGGTTGCTGGCGCGGGCATCCAGGTCGCTGAGGTTGAACAGGAAGATCCGCTGGTAGTCCATGGCCGCCATCAGGGCCAGGCGGCGCAGGGTGTAGTCGGCCTGGCCGTTGACGCCGATCATCGCCTGCATTTCCCGGGCTCCGCTGGTGTAGCTCGACCAGCCCCACTCGGTGGCCCAGACCTGTTGCACGCCCTGGCTGTGCAGCGCGTTGTTGAGGAAGTTGCCGCGTACGAGGAAATCCTGGGCCGCGGCATCGTCGCCTTCCGGGAGCTCGGAATAGGGGTGGTAGGCGGCAATCAGGTTTTCCGTGCCCAGGCCCTGTTGCAGCAGGTCTTCGAGCATCAGCCCCGGGGTGCTGCGCATCTGGCTGTAGTAGGCCATGCCCGCGGTCGCTACAGGCTTGTCGGGAATCGCCGCGCGAATGGCGCTGGTGGTGGTCGTGAGCAACTGGTCGTAGGCGTCGGGGTCTTCCTTGGGCAGCCAGACGATGTTGGGTTCGTTCCACACCTGCCAGGTGTTCACCTGGGGATAACGCTGGGCGAGCATTTTCATGCGCTGGGCGAAGACGTTGAAGTCCTTGGGCGGGTATTGGTCGGAAGGGGGCGAGCCGCTGGGCACGTTGGCGGCGAAGGGCGCCGAACCCACCATGTAGGCCAGGACCCGGTACTGGCGGCCCTGCATGGCGTTCATCGCGGCGTCCAGGGTGTCCAGCTGCAGGTCATTCTCGCTGGGTTCGATCATGGCCCAGTGAATGGCCAGGCGGACCCAGCTCAGGCCCAGGGCATCGAGCCGGTCCATCTGCTTCTGGTAGACGCCGGGGGTGAAGTACTGGAACTGCGCGTTGACCCCGAGAAAATCCTTCCACACCACCGCTCGCGGCGCGCGCAGGGTGGTATCCGCCAGGGCGTTCCAGGACAGGCAGGCGAGCACCAGCAGGGCAATCGCCGAGCTACGTCGCATAGGCATGGGCCGGGCCTCCACAGGCATCGCTGAACACCCGGGCAAAGCGCTCGGCGGTATGGCTCCAGACCCGCCGGGAGCCGATCACCGCGGCGTGCTCGGCCCAGCGCTCCACCCGTTCCGGGCTGGCGCACAAGTGGCTGAGTTCGGCGGCCAGGGCGGCGACGTTGCCCTGGGGAAAGATCACGCCGTTGTCCTGGGCCACCTCTTCGGCGAAGGAGCGGGCGTCGGAGGTGATGGCGCCGCGGCCGCAGGCCACCGCCCAGGACAGGGCGCCGCTGGTCCCCCGCAGCGTGCCCAGGAGCTTGAGTTTGCTCGACTCGCGGTAGGGCAGGACCATCACGTGGTGGGCCTGGATCACCTTGGGAATGTCCGTGGCCGGCAGGTCCAGTTGCCAGTCGATGCTGTCCTGCAGGTTCAGGCGCTGGATGTGCTGGCGCAACTGGTCGAGGTAGCTGCCGGCGCTGCCGAAGGCCATTTCCGGTTCACTGCCCCCGGCCAGGGTCAGGCGCATGCGCTCGCGCATTGCCGGTTGCTGGGCGAAGGCCATGGCCAGTGCATCCAGCAGATCCTCGATGCCCTTGCCGCGGTAGATGAAGCCGAAATACAGCAGCCTCAACGGGCTCAGCGGCGGCAGCGGCCGGGCGGGAATGGCCAGGTTGCCGTGGGGGATCACCACCATCTGCTCCGCACGCAACCCCATGCGCTGGCGCAGGCAGGCGCCGCCGGCGTGGGTCAGGGTGATCAGCCGGGTGAGGCTGCGGGCCAGCTGCTTTTCTTCGTGCAGGCACAAGGGGTCGGTCAGTACCGTGGCGATCTGTGGCAGCGGTGAGGGCAGCCGCGTGGCCAGGGACAGCGGCCAGGGCAGGCTGGCCCGGCGCCAGACCAGGCGTTCGGGGTCGTGCACCGTGGCGCTCAGCGGCAGGCTGGGGAAACGCTCGCGCAACGCCTTGAGGGCATGAAACTCCGCCAGCCGGCCACCGCCCAGCTCGGCGTGCACCAGGTCGATCCCCTGCCAGTCACTGTGCGCCACCCGCTCGATGGCGCGTTGCGGGTCGTTGCCCAGCCCGGCCAGGGGCGTGCTGACTTTCAGCCCCAGGCCTTCCAGCGCGGCGCGCAGGTGCGCGGCGTAGTCGGCAATGCCGTTCTGCTCGGGAGGCATGGGTGCCAGCAGGGCAATGTGCATCAGTGGGGGCTCCTGATCCGCGCCAGGAAGTTCAGCACGTTCTCCGGGATGCCGAAGCGCCGGCGGTTGATGATGATGCCGTCGACCCGCTTGAAGGCGGTGGTGAGAATCGACAGGGCGTTTTGCAGCACGGGCACCGTGGTGGTTTCGGCTTCGACGATCAGGGCGATCAGGTCGGCCTCGCGCAGGCTGACGAAGGCTTCCTGGTTGGAGAAGAAGCCCGAGGCTTCCAGCAGGACGATTTCGCCGGGCACCGCGTTGGGGGCGCCATTGACCCGCACCACGTGCCCGCGCTCCTGGAGCAGGTCGCGCAGGTGCGCGGTGACGAAGCTCACGCCTTCGCCGCGGCGTGCCGAGGTCAGGCCGATCACCAGCCCCTGCAGCGCCACTTGCTTGAGGGGCAGGATGCCGTACAGGCGGTAGAGGCTGGCGGTGAAGGCGCTGTTGCGTTGCGGCAGGTGGCTGTCGAGGTCCTGCAGGCTGGTCCAGACCTTGACCCCGAAGCGCTCCTCGATCTGGTCGCCGTCATGGATGCGCTGGTCCAGCAGATAGAAGAAGTACAGCGCCAGCAGGCCCACCGCCAGGCTCAGGGGGATGGCGGCGAGCAGCATGCTCAGGCTCTTGGGAAAGACCCGGCTGGGTTTGAAGGTGGCTTCTTCGATCACCGCGATGTTGCTGATCTGGCTCTGGTCCAGCTCGCGGTCGATGCGGGCTTTCTCGGTGCTGTCGCTGTACAGCGCGAAGCTTTTCTCCGCCGCGCTCAGTTCCCGTTGCAGGCGTGCCAGTTCAGGTTCCACGGCCAGCGCCTGGCGCCGTTCCTGTTCGAGCTTGAGCAACTGGGTTTCCTGTTGGGCGGCCTGGGTCTGCAGGCGGCTGAGGCTGGCCTGCTGGTCGGCGAAGCTGTTCTGCAGGCGGGTATAGACCGGGTTCGGGGCCAGGTTTTCGCTGCGTTGCACAGTGCCGCTTTCCGATTTCAGCAAGGCTTGCAGGTTGGCGATTGCCGCATCCATGGCGCGGACCGGAGGGGCGCCTTCCTTGAAGGTACGGAGCATTTCCTGACGCTCGATCTGCTTGGCGTTGATCCGCTGCTGCAGGTCCTGGCGGTCCGGGTTGAGGCTCATCTGGCGGCCGATGCTGATTTCTTTCTTCATGCTGTTGAGCTGCTTCTGGATGGTCTCCAGGCCGCTGCGAGTGGATGCCACTGCTCGGGTGGTATTGAGGTGTTCGCCCTTGAGGTTGTTGAGGTTGCGCGAGATATCGTTCAGGCGCTCCTCGATGCTCACCGCCCCCAGTTGGTTCAGGTAGTCGGCGATCTGCTTCTTGTAGCCGAGGATGCGCTGGTTGGTGGCGCCACTTTCGGTTTCATAGAAGGCGTACAGGCTTTTGCGCCCGAGGGTTTGCGCGCGTTCCTGCTGGTACTGCTCGATCCAGCTCTTGACCACTGTCTGGGCCACTTTGGGGTCGTTCCAGGTAAAGCTCACTTCCATCACCGAGGAGCCTGCGGCGTGGGTCACGCTGAAGCTTTTCAACATGCGTTCGGTCAGGCGTTCCACCGGGGTCTGCTTCTCCACCAGGCCCACCAGTTGCAGGGCCCCGCGCAGCAGGTCGACGATGCCTTCCACCGCGCCTTTCACTGCGTTCTTGAGGGTGGCCAGGGCACCACTTGGCTGGGGCTGGCGGGACAGGTCGTCGAGGTACTTTTCCGCCACTTTGCGGGCGATGGGCTCGCCGCCGAGGATGCGCTCCTCATCGATGATCGGATCACGCTGGGCGCTGGGAATCACCACAGCCTGGCGATCGGCGATCTCGATCGGCAGGGTGCTGGTGTCGCGCCCCGGCTTGACCAGCAGCAGGGCGGTGGACTCGAAGCGATTGGGCAGCAGGAAGGCGCCCAGCAGGATGATGACGAAGGTCACCAGGACGGTGATCTTGACCTCGCGCTTGAAGATGAAGAACAACCGCAGCAGATCGCGAAAGGAACGGATATTGATCATGAGTGCTGTCCTTGGCGATCAGTTGGCCGACTGGCGATTGATTTCGTAACTCGCCCCGATGCCGATCGACTTGGTGAACGGAATCAACTGGTTGAGGTACACGTCCACCCACTCGATGCCGTTGCCGACGCTGGACTTGGGCACGAACACCACGTCGCCGCGTTGCAGCAGCACCGGGGCGGCGCCGGCGTTGCCGGCGATCATGAATTTGCGGTAGTCGAAGAAATAGGTCTTGTAGCGGCCGTCCTCGCCCTCGCGCAGCAGGGCGATATTGCGGCTGTCGCCCACGTTCAAGAGGCCCCCGGCGCCGACTATGGCCTGCTCCAGGGTGGTGGTCACGGTCACCGGCAGGGACGCCGGGTTGCGTACCGAGCCGCCGACGAACACGGTGTTGCCCGGTGCCTGGTTGATGTTCACGGTCAGTGCCGAGTCCTGGTAGATGTTCTTCAGCTTGTTTTCCAGGACCTGGGTCAGTTGCTGCGGAGTCAGCCCCGCGGCCTTGACCTGCCCGGCATAGGGGTAGGCGAAGGTGCCATCGTTGAGCACGGTGAACAGCGTCAGTTCGTAGATCGAGTTGGCGGTGAATGCCGAGATCGATGGCGCCTCACCAGTGTTGCGGACGATGCGCAGGGTGTCCCCCGGGCGAATCCGCTGGGGCGGCAACGGTTGGCCGGCCAGGGCATCACCGGCCCGATGGGCAGCCTCCAGGTCCTGGCTGGGCGGCAGCTCCACCTTTGCCGGAATGGAGCAGGCGCAGAGCATGAGAACACTGGAAATCAGCAGGAGTCTTTTCATCGAGCGGTCTTCCTGGCGTGCATAGTCACAACTCCCTGTCGGGCCAGATTGCTGCTTGGAGCGTCAGTTCAGGTCTTGGCGGCTTCGGCGGGAGCCCGCCCGTAAATGTCGTTGAAGCGCACAATGTCGTCTTCGCCGAGGTACTCACCGCTCTGTACTTCGATCATCACCAGGTCGATCACCCCGGGATTGACCAGGCGGTGAGTGCGGCCGGGCTTGATGAAGGTCGACTCATTGGTATTGAGCAGGAATTCGTCCTCGCCATTGGTGACCAGGGCCATGCCGCTGACCACGATCCAGTGTTCGCTGCGGTGGTGGTGCATCTGCAGCGACAGCGAGGCATTGGGCTTGACCATGATGCGTTTGATCTTGAAGCGCGGCCCTTCCTCGAGCACGGTGTAGGTGCCCCAGGGACGGGTCACGGTGCGGTGCAGCTTGTAGGCGTCGTGGCCCAGGCGCTTGAGTTCCTGGGCGATCAGCTTGACGTCCTGGCTGCGGTTGCCGTCGGCCACCAGCAGGGCGTCCGGAGTGTCGATGATGATCAGGTTGTTGAGCCCGACCCCGCCCACCAGGCGCTTGCGCGAGTCGATATAGCAGTTGCTGACATCGTGCAGCACGGTCTCGCCGTTGCACTGGTTGCCATGTTCGTCCGCCGGGGTCAGCTCGCGCACTGCCTGCCAGGAGCCGATGTCGCTCCAGCCCAGCTGGCAGGGCACCACGGCGACTTTCTTCGAGCGCTCCATCACCGCGTAGTCGATGGAGATGTCCGGGGCCTGGGCAAAGCTGTCGCCATCCAGCTCCACTTGCAGTTCGTGCTTGCCCTCCTTGCGGTGGCTCTGCTCCAGGCAGTGTTCGACGGCGCTGACCACCTCGGGCACGAACTCGCGCAGTTCCTGCAGGATCACGTCGGCACGCATGCAGAACATCCCGCCGTTCCACAGATGCAGGCCGCCATCGACATAACGCTGGGCGGTGGCGGCGTCGGGTTTCTCGACGAAGCGGCTGACCTGGAAGCTGTCCTTGTTCAGGCCCTGGCCTTTCTCGATATAGCCAAAGCCGGTCTCGGCATGGGTGGGCACCAGGCCGAAAGTCACCAGCCAGCCTTGCTCGGCCAATTGCCGGGCGCTGTCCACGGCGTTGGCGAAAGCCTGCACATCCTTGATCAGGTGGTCGGCGGGCAGCACCAGCAGCTGTGCATCATCGCCATACAGGCGGCTCACGTGCAGGGCGGCGGCAGCGATGGCCGGTGCGGTGTTGCGCCCGAACGGCTCAAGGATGAAGTCCAGCTCCACCCTGGCCTTGTTCAGCAGGCGATAGTCGTCGAGGGTGCGAAAGAACACCTCGCGGTTGGTCACCGTCAACAGGCGGCCGACGTCCTTGAGCGCGGTGGCGCGCACGAAGGTTTTCTGCAGCAGGCTTTCGCCGTCTGGCAGGCGCATGAAGGGCTTGGGCATCGCCTCGCGGGATACCGGCCACAGGCGGGTGCCGGCGCCGCCAGCAATGATGCAGGGAATGAGTGTGCTCATTCAGAAGGCCTCGCGGGTCATGATCACGGACGGAACAGTGCGGAAGAGGATGTACAGGTCGAACCAGACCGACCAGTTTTCAATGTATTCCAGGTCGAACTCGACACGTTTCTCGATTTTTTCCAGGGTATCGGTTTCGCCCCGATAGCCGTTGATCTGCGCCAGGCCGGTGATCCCCGGCTTGACCCGGTGGCGCGAGGTGTACTCCTTGACCGCCTCTTCGAAGAGAATGCCGGCGGCCTTGGTCGCGGTGGCATGGGGGCGCGGCCCGACCATGGACATGCTGCCGCCGAACACATTGAACAGCTGGGGTAGTTCATCGAGGCTGGTCTTGCGAATGAAGCGCCCGACCCGGGTGATGCGCGGGTCGCCCCGGGTGGTCTGCTTTTCGGCATGGGCGTCGGCCATGTGCTGGTGCATCGAGCGGAACTTGTAGACCTCGATCAGCCGGTTGTTGTAGCCGTAGCGCTTCTGCTTGAACAGCACCGGGCCGCTGGAGTCCAGCTTGATCGCCAGTGCCACCAGCAGCATCACCGGCGACAGCAGCACCAGGGCGATGCTCGACAGCACCATGTCTTCCAGGCGCTTGAAGAACGGCGACCAGCCCCGCAACGGCACTTCGGAGGCGTTGAACATCGGCAGGTTGGCGACTTCGGTGATGCGGTTGTGGGCGTGCCGGAAGGCCACCATGTCGGGCACCAGCAGCACATTCACCGGCAGCCTTCGCAGCTCGCGGATGACATAGGCCATGCGGTTTTCCGCCGACCAGGGCAGCGCCACCAGGACCTGGGTAACCTTTTCCTCGCGGATCAGCCGTTCCAGGTCGCTGGAGTTGCCCAGCAGCGGCAGGTTGCACAGGGTCTTGGGCAGGCGGCCGATGCGGTCGTCGATGAAACCGGTCACTCCGGAGCGGATGTCCTGATGCTGGGCCAGGTATTCGGCCAGGCGCTGGCCGTTTTCCGTGGCGCCGAGAATCACCGCGTTCTGCAGGAACACGCCGCGCTGCATCAACTGCTGGAACAGGGTCAGCAGCACCAGGCGCTCGATGCCGAACAGCACGAAGCTGCCGGCAAACCAGCCGAACAGCTCGGGGTTGCCGATGGTGTTGAACATCTGCATCGAGTGATGCATGAACAGCAGCACGCAAAAGGACGAGGCCCAGGCGAAGAGGGTCAGCTGGAAGCGCAGCTGGTTGCTGAAGATGGATTCGGCGTACACCCCCAGGGCCTGGAAGATCAGCACGCTGATGAGGGCGAAGAACACCAGCAGGGTCAGGTCGCTTTTCAAGGCTTCCTGGCTGTTGTTGGACAGCAGGATCAGCAACAGCCCGGGAAGGATTGCAGTCAGCCCATGAACCACACGGATGCCGAACAGGAAGTACTCGACCATGCTGGGGCGAGTCAGTAACAGGCTGTCTACAGGTTGCAACCGCATAAGATCAATTCCCTCGACCTAAGGCACACCGGTTGACTGGAGAGATCGCGAGGAAGTTCGCAATGTTTGCGACTTCCCGTCGTCTGGTCCCGGCACCGAAAAAAGCCACGTCCCTTCATCCCCAGGCGTGGTCGGCATTCAAGTGGGAAAACCGGGCCCTCTGCATATTCAGGTGGGGCCCCCGGCGCCGGTCAAGGTGATGACCTGCACTTCCTCATCTAAACGACAGGGGTCAGTAAAGCTCATGAAACAGCGACCCGCTAATTGAAAGCCGAACCGTGCCGGACGAATCCTTGCCTCCCTGCGGCTAAGCTGCCGGATTGCCGGGGGGGCCATGGCCAGACTGCTTCCGGCAAAAAAATAAATTCCGACGACAGACTTTTTCGGCGGGCGGCAGGGTCAACATCCTTCATGGAATCCATAACCGGAGTCAGGGCTGATGAGTGAGCGCAAGGCATTGTTGATACTGCACGGCAAACAGGCCCTCAACGAGGAGGTGCGCGCGGCCGTCGAGGCCCGGCGCGCCGCCGGCTGGGACTTGCAGGTGCGCCTGACCTGGGAGGCGGGGGATGCCCAGCGCCTGGTGCAGGAGGCGTTGGCTGCCGGCCATACCCGGCTGATTGCCGGCGGTGGCGACGGTACCCTGCGGGACATCGCCGAAGCCCTGGCCAATGCCGACGCCCCGGCCAGCCTGGTGCTGTTGCCGCTGGGCACGGCCAACGACTTTGCCCGGGCTGCCGGCGTGCCGCTGACCCCGGCGGCGGCCCTGGACCTGCTGGATGTGCCGGCGCGGGCGATCGACCTGGGGGAGGTCGGCGGGCAGATGTTCCTCAACATGGCCACGGGCGGCTTTGGCAGCCAGGTCACCGCCAACACCTCGGAGGATTTGAAGAAGGTCCTGGGGGGCGCGGCCTACCTGTTCACCGGTCTGTCACGTTTTGCCGAGCTGAGCGCGGCCTATGGCGAGTTGCAGGGGCCGGGTTTCCACTGGCATGGCGAACTTCTGGCCCTGGGCATCGGCAACGGCCGTCAAGCGGGCGGCGGGCACGAGTTGTGCCCGGGGGCCCTGGCCGATGATGGCTTGCTGGATATCAGCATCCTGCCGGCGCCCCAGGAACTGGTCGGCACGCTGAAGAACCTGCTGGCGGGCGGGTTGGGGATCGACAATCTGTTTGTCCGGGCACGCCTGCCCTGGGTCGAGATCAAGGCGTCCCGAGGCCTGGACATCAACCTCGACGGCGAGCCGCTGCAGGGCGATACCTTGCGTTTCACCGCCCGTCCTGGCGCGTTGCGGGTGCATCTGCCCGAGGATTCGCCGCTGCTGGGAGGCGCCCGCTGAGTCAGTCGTCGAGGCTGATGATGCGTTCGCGCACGGCGAACAGCACCAGCCCGGCAACGTCGAAGATCTGCAGGCGCTTCATGATCTGCGAGCGGTGGGTTTCCACGGTCTTGATGCTCAGGCCCAGGCCCAGGGCGATCTCCCGGGTGGATTTGCCGCGCACGATCAGCCGCAGGATTTCCAGCTGGCGGGCCGTCAGGTTGTGGTTCTGCTCCGGTGGCGGAGGTTGCTTCTGAGCCCGGGTCAGGGCCTGGTTGATCACCGTGTGGGCGATGGCCGGGCTCAGGTAGCGTTCATTGTTGCGCAGGGCCTGGAGGGCATGCTCGAGTTCTGTGGCGGTGGTGTCCTTGAGCAGGTAGCCGTGGGCGCCGCATTCCAGGGCCTGCATGATCAGGGCCGGGTCGGTGTGCATCGACAGGATCAGCACCTTGCTCTGCGGGTGGAGCGCCTTGAGCCGGCGCAGGGCGTCGAGGCCGCCGGTGTGTTTCATCGACAGGTCCAGCAGGATGATGTCCGGATGCAGCCTTTCGACCATTTCCAGCAGGAACGAGCCGTCATCCGCTTCACCGATCACCGCGTATCCGGGAATGTCCATGACCAGGGCACGCACGCCAGCCCTGATGAGCGAGTGGTCATCCACCAAGAGTAAATTACAGGTCAATGTAAAACCTTATTCGTGCTGGCCCGCTCCAGAGTGCGAGGGGCCCAGGGAAAGAGTGCTTCGATCTGTGTGCCTTGGTCGGCCTCGCTGGTGACCTTCAACAGGCCGCCCAACTGACTGATTCGTTCCTGCATTCCGGCCATGCCCCGCTGGCCCTGGGCGCCCGGGTCGCTGGCCGGGGCGAAACCCTGGCCATCATCGCTGATGAACAGCGACAGGCCTTCGGGCAGTCGTTGCAGGCGTACCAGCAGGTTTTTCGCCTGGGCGTGGCGCAGGATGTTGGTCACTGCTTCCTGGGTGATGCGAAACGCTGCGACGGCCATTTCCTCGGGAATGCCCGCCAGGCGCTGGTGGCACTCCAGGCTCCAGTGCACCGAGGTGTTTTCCAGGGTCTTGAGCAGGTGGGCGCGCAGGCTGGCTTCCAGCCCGAGGCTGGCCAGTTGCCGCGGGTTGAGGATGGCGGAGACGTCCCGCACCTTGGCCAGGGTCTCTTCCAGGGTGGTGCCCAGCACCGCGCAATGTTCTTGCAGCTCGTCCGGCAGGCGGCGCTTGAGCCAGTCGGTCTGCAGCTTGGCGGCGGTCAGCAGTTGGCCGATGTCGTCATGCAGTTCACGGCTCAGACGGTGCCGTTCGTTTTCCTTGACCTCCAGCAGGCGCTCGGCGAGTTCCTGGGGCTGGAAGCGGATGGATTTGCGCGAATAACCGTATTGCATCCAGATGCAGGCCAGCGCCGCCACGTTGATGACCAGCAACCCCAGAGGCAGAGGCCGGCCCAGCCAGTAGACCAGCACACTGGCCAGGGTCGAGCAGGAGCACAGCAACAGGCTGAGCCAGCGCAGGTGATCACGGGAGGGGGGCCAAGAGAAGAATGACTTGAGGCTGGCGTACATAGCGGATGGAGCCAATGGATGTTCGCTGCGAAGAGCCCGGTCAAGTATGGATGACGAGGCTTGTTTGGGAAACGGTGCTCTTTGAATACCCGGTTTCAATCAACGCTGTCTGTTCGTGTTGTACAGGCTGAGTAGTAACTGCCGCCATTGGAATCAATGTGCCATTAACTGTGTCCGTTTATGCGCCGCATAATACCACCGAAGATACCGTCGGTCGCGTTTATACGCTCAGTCATATAGGACTTCAGAGTCAGGAACTGGAGGGTAGCGGTACGTCGGTACCATTGGCGCCACCTGCGCCCGAACATCGCGCAAAGTGTGCTGGGGAGCGGGTTTGCCCGCATGCACAGCGCGTTGAACAGCAAGTCCCGGTGACCTTGCTAGTTGGCTTTATGGAGTGATTGATGTCGCTCTTGGGTATGAATTAATCAATAACGACCGGATGCTTGGCAGTTGGCCCGATATTTTGTCGATGTTGTGCAGTAGGGCGGTGATTGGCGAGAGTTTTATCCGCTGCCCCGCCGGATAAATACAACTTCAGTGGCTGCAAGATGGATATGTGCAGTTACAGTTTTGTCCCACTTGCTCTGTCAGTTCTTCGATCAGCATGACTTGTTCGCTGTCGTCCAGATTGAGCTGGCCGTTGCGCGGGTCGATCAGTTCCAGTTGCCAGGCCATCAGCGTCAGGCAGCTCTTCAAGGCGTCGAGGATCGGATCGTTGAGGTCCAGGGGATGGGGGGTGCGCTTGAGCACGCCATGAATATGCAGGGAGAATTCGGCCAGCGGGCTGACTGCGTGGCGGGCCGCGGCCTGGGCCAGGCTCAGCAGGCTGGCGAGCAGGCAGTTGATGGCTTCTTCATCGTTTCTGATCAGGTGCAGGTGGCTCAGGCAGTCTTCCGATCTGGCCAGCAGGGCCTGGGCTTCAAGCAGGAACTCGGGCAGCGGTGTGGCGCACTCGTGGCCGTCCTTTAGCATGCTTATCTCCATGACTGCGTGTCCGATGGCTTGATAGGGCGTTGGCTGAACGGTTTGCAAGTTGGACGCGATAGGTGCAGCTGGATTGACGTTATAGCTGAATGCTTGCCTGCGGTCGCAGCCTGCCGAGCGAGTCGAGTGGCCTCGAACCCGGTCCGTGCGCGCATGCCGGCCACAGCAAGGCGGCGCAAGCGCGCTGGGGCAGGATGAGCGAGGGTAGTGGGGCTTGAAAGGGGGCCAAGCCACCTTTCTGCGATCAAAAACAAAAGCCTGACTCCGTTCATGCAATGAGAATGGCGTCACATTAATGGCTATTGGATATCGCGAATATCAGGCTGGTCCTGATTGTTGATAGGGGATTCCCCTAGGCACGGGAACCTTGCACCGAAATAGAGGTCTGGCCGGCGCAGAGGGTGGTGCTGAATTGACCGCGCCAGTAAAGCATGATGTTAATGTGACATCAACGGCTTTGTGTGGCAATTTGCATGCGGGTCAAGATACGGCAGACCCGGCCGATATCTGTCTTTAGTGAATTCATCAGAACAAGCCCAGGAGTCATTAATGGCCGGCATTCTCGACACGGTAGATCAACGCACGCAACTGGTGGGTGAGAATCGCCTGGAAATCCTCATGTTCCGCCTGGCCGGCCGGCAACTGTTCGCGATCAACGTGTTCAAGGTCCAGGAAGTGCTGCAACTGCCGAAGCTGACGCTTATGCCTCAGCGCCATCCCTTTGTCTGTGGGGTGGTCAATCTGCGCGGGCAGACCCTGCCGGTCATCGATCTGTCCCAGGCCATCGGCATGCGCCCGCTGGTCCCGGGCCCCAACAGCACCATCATCGTTACCGAGTACAACCGCTCGGTGCAGGCGTTCCTGGTCGGTGGCGTGGACCGCATCGTCAACATGAACTGGGAAGCCATCATGCCTCCGCCCACCAGCGCCGGGCGCCAGCATTACCTGACCGCCATCAGCAAGGTCGATGACCAGTTGGTGGAAATCATCGACGTGGAAAAGGTCCTGGCGGAAATCGTGCCCTACAACGCCAAGGTTTCCCGGGACAAGCTGGAAGATCCGGTGCTGGAGCGTGCCCGTGGCCGCGAAGTGCTGCTGGTGGACGACTCCAACGTGGCCCTCTCGCAATTGCGCGACACCCTCGGCCAGCTCGGGGTCAAGATGCACATCGCCAGTGATGGCCTCAAGGCCCTGAACATGCTCAAGGCCTGGGCCGACACCGACGTGGTGATGACCGACAAGCTGCTGATGGTGTTCACCGATGCGGAAATGCCGGAAATGGACGGCTACCGCCTGACCACCGAGATCCGCAACGATCCGCGTCTGCGCGGGCTTTATGTGGTGCTGCACACCTCCTTGTCCGGCAGCTTCAACGAATCGATGGTGAAGAAGGTCGGTTGCGACAACTTCCTGTCCAAGTTCCAGCCGGACAAGCTGGTGGACGTGGTCCGCCAACGGCTGATGCTGGACGAAGCCGACGCCTGACACGGGCCCTGCGCCGACGCTCCTTTGTTTCGGCTAAATGCTGGTATAGGGTGAGCGCTTTTGCCCATACAGGGAGCTGGACATGCGTCTTAGCGCGCTTTACCGATACCCGTTGAAATCCGCCAGGGGCGAAACCCTGCAACAGATCGGCCTGGACAAGCTCGGGCTGCAAGGGGATCGCCGCTGGATGTTGGTGGATGAGGCCAGCGGGCGTTTCCTGACCCAGCGCGCCGTAGCGCGGATGAGTCAGCTGTCGGCCTTGTGGAATGACCAGGGTGGCCTGACCCTGAGCGCCCCAGGCCACTCCACCCTTGAAGTAGCGCTGCCGGGTGCGGATGCACCGTTGCGCGGCGTGACCATCTGGCAGGACACCTTGCGGGTTCCCGATGCGGGGGACGAAGCCGCGGCCTGGGTCAGCGAATTCATCGGCAAGCCCAGCCGCCTGGTGCAGGTTCCTGCGCAGCGGGCACGGAGCACCGCCGCCGGTTATGGCAGGGACGATGACCAGGTGGCCTTCGCCGATGGTTTTCCCCTGCTGCTGATTGGCCAGGCCTCCCTGGATGACCTGGTCGCTCGCGTGGGCCGGCCCCTGGAGATGCTGCGGTTCCGACCGAACCTGGTGGTCGAGGGCAGTGCGGCCTTTGCCGAGGACGACTGGAAACGCGTGCGTATCGGCGATGTCGAGTTCCGTGTGGTCAAGCCATGCTCGCGCTGCATTCTCACCACCATCGATCCGCAGACCGGCGAGCGCAGTGCCGACCGCGAACCGCTGGCCACCTTGCAGAAGTACCGGGCCCAGGCCGATGGGGCGATGTTCGGCCAGAACCTGGTCAATGATGGCAACGGTCGCTTGCAGGTAGGGATGGCGGTGACGGTCATCGAATAACCGGTGCCACCTCGAAAAATGCCCGTCTCCTGGGAGACGGGCATTTTTTATTCCTGGGTAACGCCGCGATGCTCGATCAGCCGCGGTATTCGCACAGGTAGGCGGTGTCCACCGCGACTTTGAGCTGGAACTTGCTGTTGGCCGGAACGTTGAACTGGCTACCGGCCGGGAAGGTTTCCCAGTCTGCGCTGTCTGGCAGGCGCACGGTCAGGGCGCCGGAGACCACGTGCATGATTTCCCGTTGTGCGGTGCCGAACTCGTATTCGCCCGGGGCCATGACGCCAATGGTGGCTGGGCCTTCGGCCGTGCCGAAGGCAATCGACTTGACGGTGCCGTCGAAGTACTCGTTGACTTTAAACATGGGCGATTCCTCAAGAAAGGGTCAAAAAGGGCGGCCAGTATGCACAAGGCCTTCAGGGCCGTCACCTGCCGCCGTCAAGGAAGAATCAGCGGTAATAAGCGTGCTGTATTGCGCGCATCTTCCAGGGCCCGATGCTGCTGGCCGGTGAACTGCATGCCGGCCAGTTGCAGGGCTGCATTGAGCCCCAGGGGCCGCTCCAGGCGCCGGGCCTTGGCGAAGCGCTGCTTGAGGTTCATGTGCGGCACCTCATTGAGCAGGCTGTGCAGCTGTTGGTTGTGCCATTCCAGCTGCAACTGCTTGCGGTCGTAGTCGCCCCAGCTGGCCCAGCCTTCCAGACGCGGCTGATGCTGGCCGAGCCAGCGCTCGAACAGGCCCCAGACCTCGCTCAGGGGCGCGGCGCTGTCGATATTGGCCTGGGTGATGTGGGTCAGTTCGCGGCAGAACGGCGTCAGCATGGGGCGCCGCAAGGGGCGGACGAAACGCTGGAAGTGGTCCTGTTCCCGGCCCTGACGGTTGACCAGGGTGGCGCCGATCTCAATGATTTCCATCTCGCTCACCGGCCAGCCCCCTTCATCCGTCGTGGCTTCCAGATCTATTACCAGCCAGTGGGGCATCACGAATTCCAGCCTTGAAACATCCTGAAGAGGCTTGAGCGTAGCCAAAGCCGAGGCATCCGCCTAGGGGGACGACTGCTTGAGCGCATCGAGGGGGCATCGTCCCGACCGATGCCCCGTCTGCCTGGATCTGCTGGAAGGTGCCCGGGCTACTCCACCTCCACCAGTACCTGGCGGTTTTTCACCTGGTCCCCGAGGTTGACCTGGACCCGGGTGATCACCCCCTCGATCCCGGCCTTGAGCGGGTGCTCCATCTTCATCGCCTCCAGCACCAGCAGCAATTGGCCCTTGCTTACGTGCATGCCCTCACTGACCAGTACATCGACGATCGCCCCGTCCATGGGCGCCTTGAGCGTACCGCTGGAGGCAGTGTTCTGGCCCTGGGCCGGGGCATGGGTACGATCCACCAGGTGCAGGCTGCCCTTGGCGTTGCTCAGCCACAGCTCCCCGCCCTCCAGCCGATAGGCGCACGGGCGGCGAATGCCGTTGATCTCCAGGCTGGCCCGCCGGCCATCGGCGCTGCGCACCTTGAGCTCCAGCAGCCCATCGCCCTGGCGCACCTGCACAGCGCCCGAGGGCAGTGCGTTCAAGTGCAGCGACCATTGCCGGTCCTGCACCCCGAGCCGGTAGTCCAGGGGCACCCCGGCGTTGTTGCTCCAGGCATTGAGCGCCGGGCCATGGGCGCTGGCGCTGTGGTGGTGGAACAGCGCAGCGGCGATGGCCAGTTCCTCGGCAGTGGGCTCCTGGGGTTGCAGGCTCGGGTCCTGGGCAAAATGCTCGGCAATGAAGGCGGTGCTGAAGTGGCCGCTGGCGAACACCGGGTGGCGCAGCAGGTTGGCCAGCAGCCGGCGGTTGCTTTCCAGCCCCAGCAGCACGCAATCCTCGACGCCACGCAGCAGCTTGCGCCGCGCCTCTTCGCGGGTAGCACCGTGGGCGATCAGCTTGCCCAGCATCGGGTCGTAGAACGGGCTGATCCATTGGCCTTCCTGCAAGCCATGGTCGGTGCGGATCCCCGGTGCCGGCTCCCAGCGCAGGATCTGGCCGGTCTGCGGCAGGAAGTTCTGTGCCGGGTCCTCGGCATACAGCCGCACTTCAATGGCGTGGCCGTCGAGGCGCACCTGCTCCTGGCCCAGGGGCAGCGGCTCGCCGGCCGCCACTTGCAGTTGCAGGGCCACCAGGTCCAGGCCCGTTACCAGTTCGGTGACCGGGTGCTCCACCTGCAGCCGGGTATTCATTTCCAGGAAATAGAACTGCCCGCTCGCATCCAGGAGGAACTCCACGGTACCGGCGCCCACATAGTTCACCGCCCGCCCGGCCTTGAGCGCTGCCTCGCCCATGGCCTGGCGCAGCTCCGGGGTCATGACCGGGCAGGGCGCCTCTTCGATGACCTTCTGATGGCGGCGCTGGATCGAGCAATCCCGCTCACCCAGATAGATCAACTGGCCATGCTGGTCGCCGAACAGCTGCACCTCCACGTGCCGCGGCTCGATCAGCGCCTGCTCCAGGATCAGTTCGTCGCTGCCGAAGGCGTGCAGGGCTTCGGAGCGGGCCGTGCGGATCTGTTCCAGCAACTGGCCGGCCTGGTGTACCAGGCGCATGCCACGCCCGCCACCGCCGGCGCTGGCCTTGATCATCAGCGGATAGCCGATGCGCTGGGCTTCGCGCTGCAAGGTGGCGTCGTCCTGTTCCGCCCCCTGATAGCCCTGGATGCACGGCACGCCGGCTTCGAGCATGGCGATCTTCGAGCGACGCTTGCTGCCCATCAGCTCGATGGCGGCAGCGCTGGGGCCGATGAACACCAGGCCGGCGCTTTCACAGGCGGCGGCGAACTCGGCATTTTCCGAAAGAAAGCCGTAGCCCGGGTGAATGGCGTCGGCACCGGTGCGCCGTGCCGCTTCCAGCAGTGCGGCGCCGTCGAGGTAGGACTGCTGTACCGCGGACGGGCCGATGTGCACCGCTTCGTCAGCCAGTTGCACATGCAGGGCCTCGGCATCGGCATCGCTGAACACGGCCACGGTGCGATAGCCCAGAGCCTGGGCGGTACGCTGGATGCGGCAGGCGATTTCGCCACGGTTGGCGATCAGGATCTTGTTGAAATTGGGCATACAGGCTCCCGGGAATCGGTGGGGGGCGTTCGCCGGCAAGCCGGCTCCTACAAGGGCTCAGTTGGCCCAGGCCGGTTTGCGTTTCTGCACGAAGGCCAGGGTGCCCTCGACCCCTTCCTCACCCAGGACTGCATTGGCGAAGTCGTTGGCGGCCTGGTCCAGCAATGGCCCCTGCGGTTGGTCGACACTCGCCAGGAGCAAGGCCTTGGTCGCCGCGTTGGCCCCCGGGGCGCAGCGCAGCACCAGGGAAAGCTGCTGCTCCAGGCGTTCCTGCAGGGCCTTGGCATCGTTCTCGACAAAGTGCACCAGGCCCAGGCCCAGGGCTTGGGCGCCATCGAAACGGGCGGCGGTCAGGGCCAGGCGCCGGGCCTGGGCCAGGCCGATGCGCTGCACCACGAACGGGGCAATTTGCGCGGGCAGCAGGCCCAGGCTGGTTTCCGGCATGCCGAACTGGGCCGAGTGCTCGGCGATGGCGATGTCGCTGACACAGGCCAGGCCGAAACCGCCCCCCAGCACCGCGCCCTGCAGCACACACACCAGCACCTGGGGCAGGTGCTGCGCTTCTTCCAGCAGGGCGCCGAAGGCCCGGTTCAGTTCACGGTAGGCGGCGCTGCCATGGGCACGGGCGCCGGCCATGTCCTTGAGGTCGCCACCGGCACAGAAGTGCTCGCCGGTGCCGCGCAGCACCAGGGCACGGATGCTGCGCCGGTCACGGACCGCGGCCATCACCGTGCGCAGTTCGGCGACCATCTGCAGGCTCATGGCATTGCGGTTTTGCGGGCGATTGAGGCTGATGAACAGTACGCCGTTGCGCGGCTCCAGCAGCAGGGTCTGGCAGGTAGGGAGCGGGTTCATTTCTTTTTCCCCGGCAGGATGCCCATGAGCTTGCAGATGATCCCCAGCATGATCTCGTCGGCACCGCCGCCGATGGACACCAGGCGCACATCGCGATAGGCCCGGGCCACCGGGTTGTCCCACATGAAGCCCATGCCGCCCCAGTATTGCAGGCAACTGTCGCTGACCTCGCGGCCCAGGCGCCCGGCCTTGAGCTTGGCCATGGAAGCCAGCCGGGTCACGTCCTGGCCGCGTACATACTGTTCGGTGGCCTGGTAGACCAGGGCCCGCAGGCATTCGATCTCGGTGGACAGCTCGGCCAGGCGGAAGTGGATCACCTGGTTGTCGATCAGCGGGCTGCCGAAGGTCTTGCGCTCCTTGCAGTACTCGATGGTGCTGTCCACGCAGTACTCCAGGCCCTTGATCATGTTCGCCGCGCCGAACAGCCGTTCTTCCTGGAACTGCAGCATCTGCATCATGAAACCGGCGCCTTCGTGGCCGATGCGGTTGCGTTGAGGCACTCGCACATTGTCGAAGAACACCTGGGCGGTTTCCGAGCTGCGCATGCCGAGCTTGTCCAGATGCGAGCTGAGGCTGATGCCCGGGGTGTTCATCGGCACCATGATCAGCGACTTGTTGACGTGGGGCTTGTCGTCCGAAGTGTTGGCCAGCAGGCAGATGAAGTCGGCGCTGGGGGAGTTGGTAATCCACATCTTGCTGCCGTTGATCACGTAGTCGTCGCCGTCCTTGCGGGCGTGGGTCTTGAGCCCGGCCACATCGGAACCGGCGCCGACTTCGGAGACGCCGATGCAGCCGACCTGCTCGCCCGTGATGGCCGGCCGCAGAAACTCGTCGCGCAGTTCATCGGAGCCGAAGCGCGCCAGGGCCGGGGTGCACATGTCGGTCTGCACGCCGATGGACATGGGAATGCCACCGCAATGGATGGTGCCGAACTCCTCGGCGGCGACGATGGAGTAGCTGTAGTCCAGGCCCATGCCGCCGAATTTTTCCGGCTTGGAGATGCCCAGCAGGCCCAGTTCACCGGCCTTGCGGAAAATCTCGTGGATGGGAAAGCGCCCGGCCTTTTCCCATTCCTCGACGTGGGGGTTGATCTCGCGGTCTACAAATTGGCGCACCGTGCGCCGCAGTTCTTCGTGTTCCTGGGTGAAGATCATTGTTGTTCTCCTCAAGTGGGGTCAGACCGCGAAATGTCCTATCAAAACCGCGCCACGCCAAAGCTGTTGGGCGCCAGCTCGCGCACCTGCGCCTCATGGCAGATGTCCAGCAGGTAGCCCAGCAGAGTGCGGGTATCGCGGGGGTCGATCAGCCCGTCGTCCCACAGGTTGGCGCTGCCGTAGAGCGCCGTGGACTGGCTGTCGAGCTTCTGCGCGGTGACCTGTTCCAGCATGTCGAGCATCTTCGGGTCGGCTTCCTGGCCGTTCTTCGCATGCTTGGCCTCGGTGACGATGCGCAGCACCTTGCCGGCCTGGGCGCCGCCCATCACCGCGGTGCGGCTGTTGGGCCAGGCGAAGATGAAGCGCGGGTCCAGGCCACGGCCGCACATCGCATAGTTGCCGGCGCCGTAGGAGCCACCGACCACGATGGTCAGCTTCGGCACTCGGGCATTGGCCACCGCCTGGATCATCTTCGCCCCGTGCTTGATCACCCCCTGCTGCTCGGATTCGGTGCCCACCATGAAGCCGGTGGTGTTGTGGAAGAACAGCAGCGGGGTCTGGCTCTGGTCACAGAGCTGGATGAATTGCGCGGCCTTGCTCGCGCCCTGGGGCGTGATCGGGCCGTTGTTGCCGATAAAGCCGCAGGGCCGGCCCTGGATCTGCAAGTGGCCGCAGAGGGTCTGGGCATCGAACTCGCCCTTGAACTCCAGGAACTGCGAGCCGTCTGCCAGGCGGGCGATGATTTCCCGGGCGTCGTAGGGCTTCTTCGGATCGTCGGGAATCAGCCCGAGCAACTCGTCGATGGGGTACAGCGGCTCGTTCCAGGTCCTGGCGGGTTGCACTGGCAGTCGGGTGTTCCACGGCAACAGGCTGACGATCTCGCGGACGATGCGGATGCCGTCGGCGTCGTTTTCCGCCAGGTATTCGGCGGTGCCGGCCACCTGGGCGTGCATCTCGGCGCCCCCCAGTTCTTCATCGGTGGCCACTTCACCGGTGGCGGCCTTGAGCAGCGGCGGGCCGGCGAGAAACAGCTTGGCCTCGCCACGCACCACCACCACGTAGTCCGAGAGCCCGGGCTGGTAGGCGCCGCCGGCGGTGGCCGAGCCGTGGACCACGGTGATCTGCGGCAGGCCCATGGCCGACATCCGCGCCTGATTGGCGAAGCTGCGTGCACCTTCGACGAAGATTTCCGCAGCGTAGTTGAGGTTGGCGCCACCGCTTTGCGCCAGGGTCACCACTGGCAGTTTGTTCTCCATGGCGATCTGTTGCAGGCGCAGGGATTTCTTCAGGCCGCTGGGGGAGATGGTCCCGCCCTTGATCGCGCAGTTGTTGGCCACCACCAGCATGCGCACGCCGCACACATAGCCGATGCCGGCAATCAGGCCGCCGCCGGCCTGGGTACCGTCCTTGTCGTCGTGCAGCTTGTAGCCGGCCAGGCTGGCCAGCTCGAGAAACGGCGCGCCCGGGTCCAGCAGCAGGTTGAGGCGTTCGCGGGGCAGCAGTTGGCCGCGCCGGTCGAACTTGGCCTTGGCTTCGGCGGCTTTGGCCAGCAGGTTCTGTTGCAGTTCCTGCAACTGTTGCAGGCCCGCCAGCATGGCTGCGCGGTTTTGTGCGAACTGCGGGCCGTGGGGGTCGAGTTGGGACTGGATCACCGGCATGGCTTATTCCTCGCCCTTGAGTACGTCGGGCAGGTAGGCGCGATGGAAGCCGTTGTAGGACTCGCTGTTGCGTGCCTTGCCCAGGGGCCAGGCACGGCTGCCCAGGCTGGCGGCGCCGTCGATGCGCAGGGTGCTGCCGCTGATGAAGGCCGCGCCGGGGCTGAGCAAGAAAACGATGGCGGCGCTGACTTCCGATTCGCTGCCGATGCGCTTGAGCGGCACGTGTTCACGCAGGGTGGGGATCACTGCCTTGAACGCGCCTTCATAGGTGTCCATGCCGCTGGAAGCGATCCAGCCCGGCGCCACCGCGTTGACCCGCACCCCGGCGTGCCCCCATTCGTAGGCGGCGGTCTTGGTGAAATTGTCCATTCCCGAGCGCGCCGCACCGGAGTGGCCCATGCCGGGCATGCCGCCCCACATGTCGGCGAGCATGTTGACGATGCTGCCGCCGTGGCGGCTCATGGACTGGTTGAACACTTCCCGGGCCATGAGGAAACCGCCCACCAGATTGGTGCGCAGCACGGTTTCGAAACCCTTCTGGTTGATCGAGGCCAGGGGCGCCGGGTACTGGCCGCCGGCATTGTTCACCAGGCCATGGATCGGACCAAAGCGCTCCATCAGCCGAGCCACCAGGGCCTTGACCGCTTCCTCGTCGCGGATGTCGCAGGCCTGCCAGTCGGCCTTGCCGCCGTCCTCGGCAATTTCGCCGGCGACCTTCTGCAGTTTTTCCGCCTTGCGCCCCACCAGCAGCACCTGGGCCCCCAGGGCCGCCAGTTCGTGGGCAGTGCAGCGGCCGATACCGCTGCCGCCGCCGGTGACGATGATGGTCTGGCCGGCGAACAATTGCGCTTTGAAAATCGAGTCGTACACCACGGCAGCTCCTTTAATTGACGGCGTCGGCGATGCTCTGCGGCACCGGGATCTGGATTTCCAGCAACTGCTGGGCGAAGGCCTTGCCTTGCGGGTCGATGCGCAGGCTGGCGACGCCGCCGCCGCCCAGGGCGTTCTCCAGCAGGAAGTTGAGGCTATGGGTGCCCGGCAGGTACCAGCGCTGGACCCGGCCATGCACCGGGTCCAGCACATGGCCCATCCAGTCCACCAGCACCTCGGGAGTCAGGGCTTCGGCGATCCACGGCAGGTAGTCGGGGTGGCGCGCCATGACCCCGATATTGCTGTGGTTGCCCTTGTCGCCGGAACGTGCCACCGCCAGCTTCACCAGCGCCACGCTGGCATCGGCGCGGCCGCGGGGGGCGGGCAGGGAATGGGGGG